>CALVZM010000018.1 GCA_944372515.1 uncultured Clostridia bacterium | reverse complement strand
TGAATAGTGCGGGAACCGCAAAGAAGAAAAACCCCGTCTTTGGACCGTTTTGGTCCAAAGACGGGGTCATTTTATTGTTCGGGAAGGGTTACAGACCCTTTTTTTGTCAGCGCAGATATTCGACGGCGGTGTCGTTGTTTTGCGGTACTTCCCGTTTTTGGACGGGCGTTTTCGGATATCCGACGGCTGCCGAAGCCAGGGGGCGGAAGCCCGCGGGAATGCGGAGCGCCTCTTTCAGCGCGTCGTTCTTATCCAGGAAGGGGCAGATGCCCTTGACATAGAGATTGGCAAGCCCCAGATCGGTCGCCCGCAGCAGCATATGGTCCACCAGACAGGCGGCGTTCTGGTGCGCCAGCGCCTCGTCGGGCGTGGAAGAGGAGACGATCAGGAGCACGGGCGCGCCGTGCAGCGGACTGACGTCGGGCACGCGGCGGCAATCGGCGTCGATCTGTTGCAGGAGGGCTTTATTCTCCACGACACTCAGCCTTAATTCGGGGTATTTTTTAAGCCCCACGGGCGCATAGAGCGCGCCTTCGACAACTTTTTCGACCAGTTCCCGCGGGACGGGTCTGTTCGAAAAATCCCGCGTGGAGATCCGTGTCTGCATTGCGTTCAGTGTTTCCATTTTTCGATACCTCTTTTTTATATTTGTTGCGAAATATTTGTCTGCGCGCGTTTTTCGTCGCGGCGGCAGAGCAGTTTCAGAAGCAGCGGCGCAAGGAAAGAGGACAGGATGATGATGACGCAGATATAGGAGAGTATGTCGTTGCTCACCAGCCCGCCGTCAATGCCCGTCTGCGCACAGACGAGAACGACTTCCGCACGCACCATCATGCCGCAGCCGATCTTTGCCGAATCGCTCGCCGAATAACGGCACAGGAGCCCGCCGGCGCCGCAGCCGATGAATTTACTCGCCAGGGCGACGAAGATATAGCAGGCGCCGAACGCCAGCCATATGCCGCCGAAGGACCCGAAATTGATGTTGCTGATGCCGATATTGGCGAAAAATACAGGCGTGAAGATCATATAGCCCAGATTGTCGACTTTTTTCTCTTCGTAATCGGTCTCTTCCAGCCCGCAGAGCATGAGCCCGGCAATGTAAGCGCCCGTGATGTCGGCGATCCCGAATATCTTTTCGGAAACGTAGGCATAGACGAAGCCGAGCGCGACGGCAAAGATGGGGACCCGTCTGTGGTGGGGGTATTTTCTTCCCAGCCATTTGAAGAGCATGCGCACGAGCAGCCCGACGCCGACGGCGGCAAAGAAGAAGAGGACGATCTTGATGCAGACCATCGCGGGTCCGGGGGCAAACCAGCTGCCCAGGATCTCCGCGCCGGTTTCCGCGGAAGAGCCGTTCAGCCCGGTCAGGACGGACAGAATGACGATGCCGATGATATCGTCGATGACGGCGGCGGAAACGATGGCGGTGCCGAAGGGGGAATTGAGTTTTCCGAGTTCTTTGAGGGTCGCCACGGTGATGGAGACCGAAGTCGCCGTGATGATGGCGCCGTAAAACACGTCCGAAAGAAGGTCATACTCCCCGATCGCGCCGCCCTCTCCGCCGCCGACGAGATCGATGACGGTAAAATAATCGAAGAGAAAGGCGACCAAAAACCCGAGCAGCATGGGGACGATGACGCCGAGCGTGGTGATGACGACGGCGGAAACGCCCGTGGCTTTGATTTGTTTGAGATCGGTGCTCATGCCCGCCGAGAACATGATCAGCACGACGCCGATCTCGGCGAGGAATTTATATCCTTCCTTCATCTCCGCGCTGAAAAACATGTCATAGACGGGGGTGCCTTCCGTAATGCCGGGGATGTATTGCAGCAGGCTGATGAGGATGCCGGCGACGAGCATGCCGATGACGGCAGGCATGCCGATTTTCTGCGCCCCCAGCCCCAACAGTTTGGAGAGGAAGAGGATGAGCGCCAAAGGCAGAAGCAGTTCGTAAATTTCCATAGGAATCGACCTCCGGGAAAAAATATATCGGTCAGAAATCCGTTTTTCAAAAACGGGAAAAGAAAACGACATCCTTTTCCGCCCTCTCATCATCGCCCATATTATAACGCGTGCGCGGCAAAAAAGCAAACAAATCGCACGGGTGCAAAAAATTTTTTTCGTAGGGAAAGAGGGGCGCGGTCTGAAAAATTTTTCCGTTTCTCTGCCGCGTCGGCGGAAGAGTGTTTTTCGGATCTTTTTCCCGTTCAACGCGGGCATGGTATGCTTAAAATATGCTTTGTTTTTCTGAAAAATTCCTTTCGGCGCTCTCAAATTCGTCCGTGGATTCCCGATTCACGGCATTGACATTGTTTTCGGGTCGTGATATAATAAAAAAGGCGGCTTCGGGAAAGGCGGCGGTTTTCTCCGTTTTTCTTTGCGCCGCACTCAAAAGAGAGGAGTTCAATGTCAAGAGTATGTATGAAATTCTGAAAAAACAAGCATTGAATCCGACCGTAACGCTGATGGACATCTATGCCCCCTACGTTGCCAAAAAGGCGCAGGCGGGGCAGTTCGTCATTCTGCGCGTCGACGAGGCGGGCGAGCGAATCCCGCTGACCGTTGCGGGATACGATCGGGAAAAGGGGAGCGTAACCATCATCTTCCAGGTCGTCGGCGGCACGACCGAACTTCTGAATCACAAGGAAGTCGGCGATCGGTTGCAGGACTTTGTGGGACCTTTGGGCAAGCCCACCGAAACGGAAGGGCTGAAAAAGGTCTGCGTCGTCGGCGGCGGCGTCGGCTGCGCCATCGCCCTTCCCGTTGCGCGCAAACTCAAAGAACAGGGCTGCAACGTTACGTCCATCATCGGGTTCAGGAGCAAGGACCTCGTCATTCTCGAAGAGGAATTCAAAGCCGTTTCGGATACTTTTTACATGATGACCGACGACGGCAGTTACGGGCAGAAGGGCAATGTCTGCGTGCCGCTCAACGAGATGTATGCCCGCGGTGAGGACTTTGACGAGGTCATCGCCATCGGACCGCTCGTCATGATGAAATTCGTGTGCCTTGCCACCAAACCGCACGGCACCAAGACGGTCGTTTCGATGAACCCGATCATGATCGACGGCACTGGCATGTGCGGCTGCTGCCGTCTTTCCGTCGACGGAAAAATGATGTTCGCCTGTGTGGACGGACCCGATTTCGACGGGCAGAAAGTGGACTTCGACGAAGCGATGTCCAGAGCGCGTTCCTATACGGAATTTGAAGCGCGCGCGAGAGAAAAAGCGTGCAATCTTTTCAAAAAGGAGGTGCAGTGAACATGGCTTTCAACATGCGTCCCGATAAAAACCCCATGCCCTGCCAGGCGCCCGACGTGCGCAGCAGGAATTTTGAAGAAGTCGCCCTCGGCTACACGGCGGAGATGGCGATCGATGAGGCGAAACGCTGCATTCATTGCAAGAATAAGCCCTGCGTTGCGGGCTGTCCCGTCAACGTGCACATTCCCGAATTTATTGCCGAAGTGGCAAACGGCGATTTTGAGGCGGCATACCGCGTCATCGCGCAGTCGTCCTCTCTCCCCGCCGTGTGCGGCAGGGTCTGCCCGCAGGAAACGCAGTGCGAGGGCAAGTGCACCCGCGGCATCAAAAACGAGCCCGTCGGCATCGGCAGGCTGGAACGGTTCGTCGCCGATTATCACAACGAACATTGCAAGGAAGCGCCCGCCGCGGTCCCGTCCAACGGGCACAAAGTCGCAGTCGTCGGCAGCGGTCCCGCGGGGCTGACCTGCGCGGGGGATCTTGCCAAACTCGGCTATGACGTAACCGTCTATGAAGCCCTGCACGTCGCGGGCGGCGTGCTCGTTTACGGCATTCCCGAATTCCGTCTGCCCAAAGCCATCGTGCAGAAGGAAGTGGACGGCTTGAAGGCGCTCGGCGTGAAGATCGAGACCAACATGGTCATCGGCAGGGTGCTCTCCATCCGGGAACTCAAAGAAGAATACGGCTACGAAGCCGTTTTCCTCGGCAGCGGCGCCGGTTTGCCGCGGTTCATGAACATTCCCGGGGAAAACCTCAAAGGGGTATTCTCCGCCAACGAATTTCTCACTCGTTCCAATCTGATGAAGGCATACCTGCCCGATTCCGAAACGCCCATCCAAAGGAGCAAGGTCGTGGCGGTCGTGGGCGGCGGCAACGTCGCCATGGACGCGGCGCGCACCGCGCGGCGGCTGGGGGCGGAAGTGCACATCATCTATCGCCGTAGCGAAGCCGAACTTCCCGCGCGCGCCGAAGAGGTCGAACACGCCAAGGAAGAGGGGATCGTATTCAATATGCTGACCAATCCCGTGGAGATCCTGCCCACGGCGGTGGAGGACGTGCGCGACGAGCGTTACGGCTGGGCGGCGGGCATCCGCTGCATCCGCATGGAACTTGGCGAACCGGACGCCTCCGGCAGGAGAAAACCCGTGCCCGTGGCAGGCAGCGAATTCGACATTCCGCTCGATTGTGTGATCATGGCGATGGGCACCTCGCCCAACCCGCTTTTGAAGCATACGACCGAGGGGCTTGAAACGGACAAGCACGGCTGTATCGTGGCGGACGAGCGCGGCGCGACGTCCGTGGACGGCGTGTTTGCGGGCGGCGACGCGGTAACGGGCGCGGCAACGGTCATCAAGGCGATGGGCGCGGGCAAAGTCGCCGCGGCGGCGATCGACGAGTACATCAAAAACAAGGCAAAGGCATAAGCCGTTCGGGCGGAAGGCGCGCGGCAGGCGGAAAGATTTGCCGCGGCAAAGGTTTTTTTCGGAGGCGGAAGATATGGATTTTTTAAGGGAAGAATTGTTCTGGGTCAGACAGCCGAAAGAGTTTTCGATCGGGAAAGACTGCGCGGAGATCGTAACCGCGCCCGGGACCGATCTTTGGCAGCGGACCTATTACGGATTTTGCAACGACAATGCGCCGCTGCATCTGACGAAAACTTCCCGACAATACTTTTCTTTCACCGCAAAAACTTCTTTTGACGGCAAGCATCGCTTCGATCAATGCGGCGTCGCGGTCTATCGGGACGGCGAAAATTGGCTGAAAGCCTCCGCGGAGTATGAAAACGAACGCTTTCAGAGATTGGGCAGCGTCGTAACGAACGGCGGCTATTCCGATTGGGCGACGACGGATATTCCCGCTTCCGTGCGGGAAATATGGTACCGCCTCTCCCGCCGCGGCGCCGATTTCTGCGTGGAATACAGTGAAGACGGCAAGACGTTCCGTCAGATGCGCATCTGCCGTCTGCATGCCTGCGGCGGCGAGATTGCCTTCGGGATCTATGCTTGCAGCCCGGGACAATCGTCTTTCCGCGCCGTGTTCACGGAACTCACGGTCGGGGAATGCCTGTGGAAAGCGCACGAGTCATAAAAAAGCAAAACAGCGCCTCTTTCTCGGACGGAAGGGGCGCTTTTGTATGAAGGGAGAAAGCGGATGGCACGCTGCGTTTATCCAAGAAAACGCGGGCATGGTATGGTGAAAATTATGGATTATTGTATTGCGGACATCCACGGGCATTACGCTTTGTTTTGCCGTTTGCTGGATGCGGTCGGATTCAATGAAGGGGACAGGCTGTTCGTGCTGGGGGATATCATCGACAAGGGACCCGACAGCGTGCGCCTTGCAAAATTTTTGTTCTCCATGCCGAATGCGTTCTGCATCGTCGGCAATCATGAGTATGATTTTCTGAAATATTACCGCGCCCTGATGCGGCAGACGGAAGATTATGAGAGCGTGCTCGAAAAACTGCGTGGCTCTTTTCGGGACGGAGCGCTGTTGGATTGGGAGACGGTGGACCGTTTCGATCGGCTGCCCTTCTATGTCGAAACAGATGCCTTTATCGGCGTACATGCGGGCATGCCCCTTGAAAACGGAAAACTCTTGCCCTTTTCGCGGGCGACGCGCGAACAACTTGTCTACGACCGCCGTTTCAAGGATGCGGACGTCCTGCCGCAGGGGAGCAAATGCGTTTTGTTCGGGCACACGCCCGTGCGCTATCTGACGGGCAGGGACGAGATTCTCTTTTACCCCCGCGCGGACGATAGTCGGGAAGGGCGGGGCGTGGCGGATTTTTGCAAGGTGCATCTGGATACGGGGGTATATCTGAGCGGCGTTCTGGGCTGTGTCGCCGCGGACACCGGTCGGTGTTTCTACGTGCGCGAGAGAGCCTAAGGCGGTTTTTGCGGGCATGGGCGCGGGTCTTTTTCCACCCGACAATGCCCGCGGCGGCAAAAAACGCCCGAAAATTCTTTACAAATCCGCGCGCTTAGAGTATAATATACGGGTAAACGACACAAAGACAAGGAGGGGATCGCGCATGGCAAACCCGTTGATAGCCATTGTCGGAAGACCGAACGTGGGAAAAAGCACCTTTTTCAATAAGGTCGTCGGCAGAAAAGTTTCCATCACCGAGGACCGCCCGGGCGTTACCCGCGACCGTCTGTATGCGGACGCCGAATGGCAGGGCAGGAAATTCACCGTCGTCGATACGGGCGGCATAGAATTGAAGAGCGACGACAACATGTGGCGGCACATCGCGCGCCAGGCGGACATCGCCATCGAAACGGCGGACGTCATTTTGTTTTTCACCGACGGGAAAGAGGGACTGACTTCTTCCGACTACGACGTGGCGGAAAAACTCCGCCGCAGCAAAAAACCCGTCGTGCTCGTCGTCAACAAGATCGATGACTATGCGCAGGAAAAACTGTTCGATTTCTACGCTTTGGGGCTGGGCGAACCGTTTGCCGTGTCCGCCGAGCATTCGCAGGGCATCGGGGACGTGCTGGACGAAGCCCTTTCCTACATCGGAGAAGGGGAAAACACGTCCGATCAGTCCCTTAAAATCGCCGTCGTCGGCAAGCCCAATGCGGGCAAATCCTCCCTGGTCAACCGCCTTTTGGGCAGCGAACGCTCCATCGTAACGCCCGCGGCGGGCACCACGCGCGACGCCGTGGACACGAGATTGGAAAAGAACGGCAGGCAATATACGCTCATCGACACGGCGGGCATCCGCCGCAAGCGCAGCGTGGAGGACGACGTGGAATATTATTCCGTCCTGCGCGCCTTCGATGCGGTGCGCCGCGCCGACGTGTGCGTGCTGGTCGTGGACGCGACCGAAGGCATCACCGAACAGGACACCAAGATCATCGGCTATGTGCACGAACAGGGCAAACCGTCGGTTATCGCGATGAACAAATGGGACCTTGTGGAAAAGGACACCGGCACCATCAACCGCTTTGAGGAAAAACTGTCCGAAGATCTGAAATTCATGAGTTATTTCAAATCGGTATACATCTCCGCAAAGACGGGACAGCGCGCGGAAAAAATCCTTGAAATCGCGGACATGGTATATGCGAATGCGACGAAAAGGGTATCCATCGGCGGGCTCAACGATCTGATCATGGACGCCGTGCGGGTCAACGAGCCGCCCTCATACAACGGCAGGCGGCTGCGCATTTATTACACCACGCAGGCAGGCGCCGTGCCGCCCACGTTCGTCTTTTTCGTCAACGATGAAACGCTCATGCACTTTTCTTACGAGCGGTATCTGGAAAACACCATCCGCAAGGCGTATGATTTTTCGGGCACGCCCATCCGCATCGTTCTGCGGCAGAAAAAGGAAGAAGGAGGGATATAAGGGATGCAGGAACTTCCTCTTTCCCGCTTGTGGTATTGGTTCTTGCTGATGGCGGTCATCTGCTATATCATTGGCAGCATCAATTTCGCAACGCTGGTTTCCCGTCTCAAACATCACGACATCCGCAAGGAAGGCAGCGGCAACCCGGGCACCATGAACATGTTCCGCACCTTCGGCTGGAAGATCGGGCTCATCACCTTTCTTTTAGACGCTTTCAAGGGCGGCATTCCCGCGGTGATCAGTTATTTCATCTTCCGCAACTTCTGTTTTGAGGGCACCCATGTCCTTGTCAGCGACTTCACGCGCTATCTTTGCGGCGTCTGCGTCATCATCGGACACATCTTCCCCTGTTTCATGCATTTCAAGGGCGGAAAGGGGATCGCATCCACGCTCGGGCTCTTCTGGCTGTGTTTAGGCTGCGAACAGCCTTATTTCCTGGCGGTCGGCTTTGCCGCGCTGTTGCTGGTCGTCCTGTACATCAAACTCTCCAATTGGGGTTCGATGGGGTCGCTCCTCGGCGTAACGGGCTTTTCGATCTGGCAGGCGACCATCTTCTATCTGCGCTATGCGCCGCAAGGCGACCTGAGCCAACCGTATGTCATCGCGCTCTTCGTGCTCATCCTGCTCCTGAACGCGCTCACATGGTTTGCCCATCGGCTGAACATCCGCCGTCTTTTGTCGGGCGAAGAGCACCGCACGGCGGAAAAAAAGAAGAAAAAAGCGCAATAAAGCCGCTCGGGAGAAAAAAACAGCGTGTAATCTGTTGGACAAAGGCAAAAAAACGTGTTATAATAAATCTCCCGATACGGGCCAGTTTTCAGATTCGATTGGCGGCGGCGGGTGCGGTAAGCATGCCGAAGGCTCGGCTTCGTAAAAACGGAAACCTTAAATTTAAATGCAGACAATCATCGTCTCGCTTACGCTGCTTAATTAGCGTATGTCTTCCGTGCGGTCCCTATCGCCGTGCGGCGGGCATCATTTGAGATAGGGAACGCTCCGGCTGTGTTTGCCGCGGCAGACGGAGTGTATTTTGCGGCTCACGTTCCGTCGGGTTTGTTCGCCGAAACGACGGAAAAGGGATGAAAGACGGACTAAGCATGTAGAAAACCCACGCAAAACCGTTAAGACTCGGGTGCAAATCCCGACTGGTCCACCAATGCAAGCCCGAACCGAAAATTTTCTCGGTTCGGGCTTTTCTTTCCCTATAAGTATTTTTTTCGCAACGGCGCATATGTTTTCGACAGCCGTATTGACAGACCATGCCGATTGTGATACAATAAACGCGAAGAAAACGTGCCGTGCGCGGTCGCGGAAGGAACGGCAAGGGCAGAGGCGTACATCGGAGGAAAAGGTATGTTGAACGTGGTCATTGTGGAAGATGAAGACGAAGCGGCGGTGCTGCTCGGCTCATTTCTGGAACGGTACGCGCAGGAAAAAGGGCTGGAAATGCGCTCCGTCCGTTACAGATGCACGACGGATTTTTTAAGCGGGTATACGGGTGCGGACATCGTTTTTATGGACATCAACATCATGAACGATATGGACGGCATCAAGGCGGCGCACAAACTGAGGGACACCGATTCGGTCGTAACCTTGATCTTCATCACGTCCTTTGAACAGTTTGCCGTGAAGGGGTATGAGGTGGAAGCGTACGATTTCATCGTCAAGCCCGTGTCCTATCCCGACTTTTCCCTGCGCATGAACCGCGTGCTCCGACATCTGCAAAAGGAGCAGTTGGACGTCATCCACATCCGCACCGAGGGCAAGGTCGCCATCGTCTCCGTGCGGGACATACGGTATGTCGAAGTCATCCGTCATAAACTCCTGTTCCACACGACGGGCGGGGTCATCGAGAGCAACGGCACCCTGCACGAAACGGAGAGCGCGCTGACGGAAAAATTTTTTGTGCGGTGCAGCAAGTGTTACCTCGTCAACCTGCGGTATGTCCGCGGCGTGGAAGGGACGTCCGTCAACGTCGACGGGGAAGTGCTCTTCGTCTCCCGCGCGCGGAAAAAGGAATTTCTCTCCGCATTGAACCGCTATCTTTCAAAGTGAAAAGGACGCGGCGGGCAAAAGGCGGAAAAGGGAGGCACGGGCGGTATGACGCAACTTGAATTTTATAAATCCTTTCAGTTCATGACGGAATTGCTGCTGGCGGAGGGCATGTTCCTCTGTTCTCTGCGGCTGCGCTCTTTTTCCTGGCTGCGGATCGCGGCGGGGGTCGCGGCGGCATTTCTTTTTTCCTGGCTTTTCCCGGCGTATTCCGATTCTCCCGCCTATCTTTCCTTCATGTTTTTCACCCTCTTCGTCTTTACGGTGTGCATCACCAAGTTCATCTTCAAGGAGAGTTGGCTCAAACTCGCCTTCTGCTGCGTTGCGGGCTACACCGTGCAGCATTTGGCATATCAGTTCAACAACATCAGTCTGATCGCCATGCTGGGCGACACGGACACGACCATGCGCGGCGGCATGTACGGCAACGATTTTCTGCCGACCTTTTCCGTCCCGTTCCTGGCGATCTGGTATTGTTTCGTGATCTTATTGGTTTACAGCGTGGTGTTCTGGGCGTTCGGTTCCCGCCTGAGCCGTCAGGAATTCCGCCTTCCCTCCGTCTTCGGCTTTTTCCTCGTCTGTTTCCTTCTTTTGCTGGACATCGTGCTGAACACGCTCGTCGTCTATTACATCACGACGCCCGCGGGCATCATTTTGTCGGGGATCTATAACATTGTCTGCTGCGTGCTGGGGTTATTTCTGCAATTTGAAGTGCTTTTGCGCTGGGGGTTTTATTCCCAACTGCGCATTCTCCGCATCGTCCGAAGGCAGGAACGGGAGCGCTACGAAGCCGTCAAGGAAGCCATGGAGACGGTCAACATCAAATGCCATGATCTCAAACACCGCATCCGCCTCTTCCGCAGCATGAACATGGTCTCCGAAGACACGGCGAACGACATGGAACGCGCGATCGCCGAATACGCCGCTTTTACCTTTACGGGCAATTCCGCGCTGGACATGGTTTTGACGGAGATCAACCGCCTGTGCACGCGCAGCGATATCCGCGCGAGTTATATGGCGGACGGCAAACTGATCTCGTTCATGAGCGACGAAGACGTATACATCATGTTCCGCAACCTTCTGGACAACGCCGTGGAAGAGGTGCTGCGCTACCCTCCGGAAAAGCGCACGATGGGGCTGCGGGTGGAAAAGTGCGGCGACAATTTCGTGTCGGTCATCATTTATAACTATTGCGGGGACAAGTCCTTTGAATTTGCGGGCGGCTTGCCGAAAACGACCAAGAGCCGCGCCGATCTGCACGGGTTCGGGCTGAAAAGCGTGCAGAGGATATGCGAAAAATACAACGGCACCATGGATCTCTATGCCGAAGATCAGTTGTTCAACGTGAATATTCTCTTTCCTGCGCCGAACAGCGCGGACGGCGGGACGGAAGAGGGAAAGGACGCGCAGTGAGCGAATGGATCCCTGCCGCGCCCGGAAGGTCTGCAATTTCATGCAAGTAAAATCGCCCCCGTTTTCTCGTGAAAACGGGGGCGACGGTCTTTATTTTGATTGTTCATGAACGGGGAATTTCCTTTTGGTTTCAGCCCAAAAGCAGGTCGGAAAGATAACTTGTGCCGATGAGCGCGGCGAGGAAGAGGAAATTGACGAGCAGGAAGAAGGCAAGATATTTCCCCGTATGCTTGGGGTCGCGGCGGCGGTATTCGCCCAGCGTGATCAGGCTGGCGAGGGAAGCGACGGGCGTTCCCAGCCCTCCGATGTTCACGGCGACGAGCAGATGCCTGTAATCGGCGGTGAATTTGGAGAGCAGGACGGAGGAGGGCACGTTGCTGATGACCTGGCAGGAACCGACGCCCACCAGCAGGGGGGACGCGGCGACCAGGCTGCCGAGCATTGCCTGTACGGCGGGGATGCGCGCCATATTGCCCGAAAACACAAAGAAGGCGCAGAAAGTCATCAGCAGGGAATAATCGACGTGCAGAAAGGCTTTGGGTTCCAAAAGGAGGAGCGCCGCCGTTACGGCGATCAGTCCGACATAGAAGGGAAAGACGCGGAACACGATCATCACCGAGAGGGCAAAGAGCAGAAAATAGACGATCATGCGCCAGGCGGCGGGGGGCGCCGCGGGCGGCTTTTCGGGTGCGACGGGCACGGGTTTTACCAGCAGGCAGGTGCCCGCGATGAGCACGAACGCCACGGCGAACGGCAGCGCCATAATGGCGAAAAATTCCCCCGTCGGGATGGCGTAATAGGAATACAGGTAGAGGTTCTGCGGGTTGCCGAAGGGGGTCAGCATGCCGCCGAGGTTGGCGGCGATGTTCTGCATGACGAAAATGAACGCCATATATTTTTTCTGTCCGCAGGAAGAGAGCACGAAATAGCCGAGCGGCAGAAAGGTGATGAGCGCCATGTCGTTTGCCATGATCATGGAGCCGAAGTAGGTAACAAAGACCAAGGCAAAGGCGACGAGGCGCATGTTTTTGAACGCCGTTACGATCTTTCCCGCCAGCCATTCAAAGAAATTCCTCTCTTTCAGGGCACTCACGACGGCGAGCGTGCAAAAAAGGCAGGAAAGGGTGTTCAAATCGAAATAATCTGCATAGGCGGCGTCGGGCGGAACGAAGAAGCAGGTGATGAGCGCGGCGATCAGCGCAATGACCAATACGGCATGCCCCGCGACCTGTTTTCCGAGGAGTTTTATGCAGTGTATGAGCGGCGCGGCGGCCGTTTTTTTCACGGAATCTCTGTTCATCAAGCATCAGTTATACACCTTTCCGCATTAAAAGGCAAGCAAATGAAAAGGAAAAAATATATTTTTTTCAAAAACAGTTTCCTTTCTTTGCGATCGGTCTTTCAAAATGATATATTTTTTCAAAATCGTACAGCCTTTTTCGCCTGCATTGCGGAACGGGACGCGGCGGGGCGGCAGGATTCACCCGCTAACATAAAAATCCACCCGCGGAGCGAGTGGACTTTTCGGCGTTTTTATTGTCGTTTTTTCATCGCGGGTCAGTCCGCGTCTGCCTCTGCCGTCGCAGGGAGTTCTCTCTCTTTTTGCGCCCGTTCCTCGGCAATGCCGTCGGCAACGGTGAGGACGAGGGAAACGACGGTCAGGATGAATACGGTGATGAGCGTTCCCGCCTCGGTCTGATATTGCATCGACGCCGCAGAGGCGGTATAGAATTTGCAGAGGAACGTACCGGCGACAAAGCACATGACCATTGCCGCGGCGGCGACCGCGCTCAAAGCGATCGCAAAGGGGAGGGGCTTTTTCTCCTGTTTGCCGTGCACGCCTTTAATAAAGGAGATGAGGGCGATGAGCAGGAGCGCAAAGAGCCCGTATTGCATCACGGCGCCCGCGGCGCAGGAAAACGTTGCGGCGGCGGAGTAGGGAAGGGAGAAATCCATGCCGCAGAGATTGTTGATGACGGAAATGGCGCTTACAAGGGACAGCGTTCCCGCAACGGATTGCTCTCCCGTGCCGCGGATCGCCAAAGGTGCCCCGCAGACGAGGAAGACGGCGGCAAGGAGCACGGCAAATTTTGCGGCGCGCAGACAATTTTTGAGTATGGTCCGCTTGTTGCGCGCACACTCTTCCCGCGAGAGGACGAAGAGCACGAGATATGCCGCCATGCAGAGCGCCGTCAGCACCGTTCCCGCAACGGTTGCGCCGTTGTATTGAAAGTGCATCGAAAGTTCGACGGACGGACTGTAAATATTTTCCGAAAACGCCGACAAAGAGAACAGGGCGGCACTGCCCGCCATATAGGAAAGAATGGCGATGAATGCGGGCACGGTGATGCTTTTGGCATTGCCGTCGTTTTCATGGAAGGACTTGGCATAGCGTATGCCGGCGAGGAGCGAACAGACGACGACCGCAACGAGCGTCGCCGCGGAGATGAGGGTGTGCAACATGCAGACGACGAGCGGCACGATCATCGTTTGAGAAAATCCTTCCGCCGATGCAAACAAGAGGCTGTACTGCGGTCCGAAAAACTCAAAGATATGATACTGATATGCCCGGAAGTGGGAAAGCAGCAACGCCGCCGAGTCGTCCGATTCCGCGATCGTGCCGTCAAGACTTACGTTGAATCCGATCAGAAAGACAAAGATGAAAGCAAAGAAAACGCCCAGCATGAGAATGCCCGTTCCCGCCGTGTGCAGGCATTTTTTGGTCGGTTTTTTGAGCGGCAGGACAAATTTTTTCTGCTTGGCTTTTTCACAGACAACTTCTTCCTTTGCCGCTGTATTTTCGGGCATGGATATGCTTTTGCTTGCGTTTTTCTGCAAATCGTCCGCGCTTTCCATAGGGGAAACGCCGGCAGGATTTTCCCGCACGGTTCCCGTCCGCTCGCCGCAGCGATGGCAAAAATGTGCGTCGTCGGGCAGCATGGCGCCGCAAAGGTTACATTTCATAAACCTCTCCTTCAATGCGGAGACGGGATTAAAAAATTCCTCCGCATTTTATTTCGATTTCATTATACATTTTTTGTTTCGTCTTGTCAATACCTGTCATAAAAAAACATTTCGATTGTTTTTTGAAAAATTTTTCTCCGTCCGCTTGACAAATTTCTTCGTTTGGCGTAATATAATATTGAACACTTGAAAAAGCGTTCAAGTGTTATGAGGAGGAGCGATGAGTGAAAAGGAGATGCGCGGCGGTGCGGAGGAAGTCCGCGACCGTCTGCCCGATGAACAGACCATCTGCGATCTGGCGGAACTTTTCAAGATGTTCGGCGATCCCACGCGGGCAAAGATCCTGGGCTGTCTGCAAGTGCGCGATCTCTGTGTGGGTGAACTTGCCGAGATCCTGGACATGAGCCTTTCCGCCGTGTCCCATCAACTCCGCGTGCTGCGTGGGGCAAAGTTGGTCAGACGCAGCAAAGAGGGCAAGGAAGCCCGCTATGCGCTCGATGACGACCATGTCATCAAGATCATGGAATACGGGCTCACGCACGTGCGGGAAGACAGACAATGAAACAGGGACGTATCCCTGTTTTTTACGGGCTTTTATTTGAATGCTTGTTCAATCGAGCAAACGTATGTCCGAGGCAAACGCTATGGCTCAGAAATGTCCGCAAAGGGCAAAGAGAGATAAAAAAATAAAATATTTCGGAGGAACGGTCATGAAAAAGGTTTACAGGCTGGAAGATCTGGACTGCGCGAACTGCGCGGCGAAAATGGAGCGCGCCATTGCGAAAATCGAGGGCGTTTCCGCCGTCAGCGTCAGTTTTTTAATGCAGAAACTGTCGCTCGAAGCGGAGGACGCGCGATTTGAAGAGATCAGGGACGAAGTCGTGCGGGTCTGTAAAAAGGTGGAGCCCGACTGTCGGGTCATCCGCTGAATTGCCGCGGATATGCGATCGGAGGGTGAGAAATGAAAGGAACGGCTCTGAGCAAAAAGGAGAGGAAAAACCTGCTGCGCATCGTCGTCGCCCTGGCGGCGTTCGCCGTCTTGTTTACCGTCGATAAGATCATCGGGCTCGGCGGGGTGTTTGAAGGCAGCGCGGCATGGGTGTTTCCGTTCGCGCTCTATCTTGTTGTATATTTGTTCATCGGCTATGACGTGCTGTGGCGCGCGGCGCGCAATATAGCCCGCGGGCAGGTGTTCGATGAAAATTTTCTCATGTGCGTGGCGACGCTCGGCGCGTTCGCGCTGGCGATCTACCGCGGCGTTACGGGGCAGCCCGCCGAAGGGTTTGAAGAGGCTTGCGCCGTGCTGCTTTTCTATCAGGTCGGGGAATTTTTTCAAAGTTACGCCACGGGCAAATCCCGCCGCTCCATTTCGGCGCTGATGGACATCCGCCCGGATCATGCCAATGTCAGACGGGGAGAAAAGGTGGAAACGGTGGACCCGTCCGAGGTGAAGATCGGCGAAACGATCGTCGTTTCTCCCGGGGAAAAGATTCCGTTGGACGGCACGGTCATGCGGGGCATGTCTGCGTTGGACACGAAAGCGCTGACGGGTGAATCCGCCCCGCGGAACGTCTCGGCGGGAGAGCGGGTCGTCAGTGGCTGCGTCAACCTGACTTCACAACTCGAAGTTTGCGTCGATAAGGAATTTTATGATTCGACGGTCTCGAAAATTCTCGAACTCGTGGAAAATGCGTCGGAGAAAAAATCCAAGGCGGAAAATTTCATCACGGCGTTTGCAAGATATTATACGCCCGCAGTCGTCCTTTGCGCCCTCCTTCTGGCGCTGATCCCGGGGCTTATCACGGGCGAATGGTCGGAATGGATCTACCGCGCATTGAGTTTTCTCGTCGTATCCTGCCCCTGCGCGCTGGTCATTTCCGTGCCCCTGTCCTTCTTTGCCGGCATCGGCGCGGCGTCGCGGCGCGGCATCCTGGTCAAGGGGTCCAATTACCTGGAAAAATTCGACCGGGCGAACATCTTCGTGTTCGATAAGACGGGCACGCTGACAAAGGGCAATTTTGCCGTCGCTTCGGTCATGCCTGCGCCCGGCATAGACGAGGAAGAGGTCCTGCGCCTTGCGGCGACGGCGGAATGCCGTTCGAGCCATCCCATTGCAAAATCCATTGTCGCCCGTTACGGGCAGGCGGCGGAAGAGGGCTATACGCTCACGGACGCGGCGGGGCAGGGCGTCATTGCCGAACGCGACGGGGACGTCATCCTCTGCGGCAACGAAAAACTGATGGCGGCGCACGAGATCGCCTTTGAACGGCAGACGGGCGCGGGCACCGCGGTCTATGTGGCGCGCGGCGGCGCGTTCGTCGGCTCTCTGCTCATATCGGACGAAATCAAACCGGAGTCGCGGGAAACGGTCGAAGCGCTGCATCGGATGGGCTGCCGCACCGTCATGCTCACGGGCGACAATCCTTTGATCGCCGCCGACGTGGCGGAGCGCATCGGGCTGCGCGGTTACAAGGCGTCCCTTCTGCCGCAGGAAAAGGTGGCGGAAGTCGAGAAAATGCTCTTTGAAAAGAAAAAGACGGACGTGCTCTGTTTTGTTGGGGACGGCATCAACGACGCGCCCGTGCTGATGCGTTCGGACGTCGGCATTGCCATGGGCGGCATCGGCAGCGACGCCGCCATCGAAGCGGCAGACATCGTGCTGATGCAAGACGACCTGCGCGGCATCGCGCTCGCCAAACGCATTGCGCGCAAGACAATGTCCGTCGTGCATCAGAACATCGTCTTTTCCGTCGCCGTCAAAGTCGCCATACTCATCCTTTCGGCGTTGGGCGTGTTTGCCTCTTACGGCATGTGGGTCGCGGTATTCGGCGACGTCGGCGTGGCGGTGCTTGCCATTCTCAACGCCATGCGTGTCAACGCGGGACACGATGAAGCCCGCGGCGCGCAGACTATGCCCGTTTGCCGGAAAGCCGATTGATGTTTTTCAGAACGGGTATTGCAAAAGCACAGCCGAAGCGTCGGTTTTTAAGAAGGATGTTTTCCGTAAAAAGAGCCCTGCCGATGAGCGGCAAGGCTCTCTTGCTTTTGTCGGAAAATACGGTCATGGTATCCGTCTTTTTGTCTTCCTTTTGCAAACAGTATATCGGAAAATTCGGAAAAACGCAACCTACGCTGCGCAGAATTTGCAAAAACCGAATGTATTTTTTCGGGCGTTTTTTTGTCCGTGCGGAAAAAATGCAGACAGGCTCTTGAAAAAAAACGCGCAAAGTGGTATAATGAGGATAAAGGGCGGGCAAAAAAAGAAAGATCGCCGCACCCCGACGGTTTTTCGCCCGCGGGCGGCAAGATTTTTCGCGTGCCTATACACGGGGCATTTCTGTCCGCGATAAGGAGGAGGACAATTCATGGTGGCGCAGATCGCTTTGAGTTTTGTGTTGCAAGTTGTGTTTACGGTCGGACTGATCTTTCTTTTCGGCTGGCTGATCTCCCTGTGCAACCGCAGGTTCTATGCCAATTTCGGAAAATTCGGCAGAGCCGTCTGTTATATAACGGGCATCGTCGGCACGCCCGTGCACGAACTTTCGCACGCCTTTTTCTGCGTTTTGTTCGGGCATCGCATCACGGAGATGCGCCTCTTTCGCATCAGCGACGACGGCACGCTCGGTTACGTCAATCATTCTTACGACCGCAAAAATCTCTATCAGCAGACCGGCAATTTTTTCATCGGCGTCGCGCCCATCGTGGTGATCTCGGCGCTGCTTTACGGGCTCGCCTGTTGGCTCCTGCCCGATTTCATCGCCGCTGTGAACGCGCTTGCCTCTTCGGCGGATGTTGAGAGCATGGAGGGGCTGTTTGCGGGCATGGGTGATGTCTTTTTCACCTTCTTCGTCTCTGCGGCGCAATGGCAATGGTGGGTGTTCCTCGCCGTCGGGCTTCTGCTCTCCCTGCATATGACGCTGAGCGGCGCGGACATCCGCAACGCGCTGACGGGACTTGTCATCCTCTTGTTCCTGCTGCTTTTGACCGACATCGTGCTTGGGGCAGTCTCGGCGGCAGGATTGCAGACGTTCACGGGCTGGTTTGTTTCCGCGGGGACGTGCATGCTCTGCTTTCTGTCCCTGGCGCTCGTCGTTTCCCTGCTCGGCGTCGGCTTTTCCGCCCTTTTCCGCTTTTTATTCGGCAGAAAACGGGCATAGACCGCTCGGTGCGGCGGCAGGGGGCTTATAGAGGGCTTATAGAGGTCTTGCAAGAAACTCAAAAAAGGAGCGGGCATGCCATGGAATTGAGGGAACTTCGTTATTTTCTGGCGGTGGCACAGGAACTGAACATCACGCGGGCGGCGGAACATCTCTACATCTCGCAGCCCAGCCTTTCCAAGCAGATGCAGAATCTGGAACGGGAAGCGGGCAGACCGCTCTTTGTGCGCGGGAAGAAAAAACTTTCGCTCACCGATACGGGCATTCTGCTCAAAAAACGTGCGGAAGAACTGCTCGCCCTGTATGAAAAGACCGAAGCAGAGATCTCCGCGCCGCTCGAAGAGGTCCGCGGGGACGTGTTCGTGGGCTGCGGGGAGAGTTATGCCGTGCAGACCGTGGCGCGCGCCGCCAAACGCACGCAAACGCAATATCCGGGCGTGCGCTTTCAATTTTTCAGCGGCGACGCGACGGACGTCGTTGAAAAATTGGACAAAGGTCTGCTCGATTTCGGCGTGCTGTTGGATTATGCCGATCTCTCGTCCTATCACGCGCTGCGTCTGCCGCTCTGCGACACCTGGGGCGTGCTCATGCGCAAAGACGACCCGCTTGCGGCGAAAGAGGGCGTCTGCGTCCGCGATCTGTTGCATGTGCCCCTTCTTTGTTCAAAACAATCCCTAAACAGGGGCAGAAGGATCTTCGATTGGTTCGGCGCGGCGGCGGAAAAACTCGACCTGCGCGCCGTCTATAACCTCGTGTACAACGCATCTTTGTTGGTGCGCGAGGGCATGGGCTGTGCGCTTTGCCTCGAAAAACTGATCAACACCTCGGGGGAGAGCGACCTCTGTTTCCGTCCGCTCGTGCCCGCGGTGCAGACCCGTCTGGACGTCGTCTGGAAAAAATATGCCGTCTTTTCCAAACCCGCCGAAGTTTTTCTCAACGTCCTGCGGGACTGCGTCAAAGAGGAAACGTCGCAAACGCTTTAAGCGGCGTCGTGCGGTATTTTTTTCGCTTCCCCGCCGCGGGAATTAAAAAATTTTTGCAAAACGCCTTAATCCTGTTTCCGGATCGTCCAAGTGCTTTTCGGATATAATATAGGAATATATTACACAATTGAGATTATGGTCGTTACTTTCAATAATTCTCAAATTTCGATCGATCGCAGAAAGATTTATTCTTCGATGCAAATCGGAGACGGTTGGGTCAGGAATGTTATGAATTACGAAAAGGATATCCAAGCAGGACATACATATGCCGTTTTACGAAAGATGGGGTCAAAGACACTGCTCAATGTCGATATAATCGAATATAACGAAAAATTGATGGAAAGCATTCGGGTCGCAAATTAAAAAAAGCAAAGCCGCTTTTGCGGAAAGACAAGAAAAAAACAAGGAATTTTCCTTGTTTTTTCGTTATGCGGAAAAATTCTCTCCCACAGGCGCCGCCGAAAACGGATAAATTTGTAAAAAAAATTCTCGGAAAATTATCAAAAATTAGTCTTGACACGGGGGGGGGGTATGCTATCCTAAAAGGAAAATTCTGCGTCTTTCGGGACGAAAAGCAACAGGCAAAAGAGGGAGCGTATATGAATTTCAAAGTGGCAGTGGTGGAGGACGACGAAACGACCCGTCGTCTCCTGGCGGAAAAAATCGAGCGGTACGCGCGGGAAACGGGGCATGAGATCGGCGTGTCCTTGTTTTCGGACGCATATTTTTTTCTGATGAAGTATAAATCCGATTTCGACGTCATTTTTTTCGATATAGAGATGCCCGGCATGAACGGCATGGAAGCCGCCAAAAAGGTGCGGCAGGCGGACAAAGACGTCATCATCGTCTTCGTAACCAATCTGGCGCAGTATGCCGTGGACGGATATGAAGTGCGCGCCCTCGATTTCATTCTCAAACCCGTTACCTATCCCGGGTTTCAGATGAAATTCGACCGTATATGCAAGGAACTTTCCCATCGGCTGGACGATCGCAGCATTTTCCTCGGCAACCGGACGAACACCCGTCGGGTGCGCATCATGGACATTCTGTATGTGGAAGTGGACGACCACGAACTTATTTTCCATCTCACGGACGGGAAATTCTGCATGCGCGGCACGATGTCGGACATGGAAAAGAAACTTTCGCCCCATCATTTTGTCCGCTGTAATTCCTATTATCTCGTCAACCTGAAATATGTGGACAGTCTGCGCTGGGACACACTGCTGGTCGCGGGCAACGAACTGCGCATTTCGCAGTCCCGTCGGCAGGCATTTCTCACGGAACTTGCGCGCTATGCGGGGGGCAGCGTATGATACAGTCGGTCGCCGCGATCACGCTGATGTTTTTCGAGATCCTTGCGGCGGAACTCGTCTTTCTGCCTTTTTTGGAACGCCGCCGCAAATTTCCGTTCCTGCTCGCCGCATGCATTCTGGTGTGCATGGAGGTCATCTTAATGGTGTCGCTGCTGTACGGATATTTCACGAACAGCATCTTTGCATACGGCACGCCCGCCGTCGGGCTCGGCGATTCGCTCTTCAAGATCGTCTATTATCTCCTCATTTTTTTTCTCACGTTTTTGTGTTTTTTAATTTGCTTCCGCAGTTCGGACGGCAAATGGAAAATCCTTTTTTACTGTTCGGGCGGTTATGCAGCCCAGCATCTTGCGTTCAATGTCAGCAATATGATCCGCCGCGGCGCGGGCGTAGAAGGGGGCGTCTGGTCGTTTTGTATCGAAGCGGGCGTCTGTGCGGTTACATATTTTTTCATCTGGCTCATTCTCGTGCGCGGCAGACGGCCTGCGGACGGCGAAAAGAACGTCAAACTCAAAACGCTCTTTTCCATGTTCGTGCTCTTCGTCTGCATCGGTCTTTCGCGCATCACCACGGACGACAGCACGCGCGGCGACCTTGCTTTTTGGGCGGAAAGCCTGTATGCCGTCATCAGTTGCCTGCTCATCCTCGGCATGCTTTTCAGCATCACCCAGAATGACCGCAAACAGGACGAAGTGGACATGATGAGCGAACTTTTGCAGCGCGAAAAGGAACAGTTCCGCCTGACCAAGGAAAACATCGACATCATCAACATCAAGTGCCACGATCTCAAACATCAACTCGGCGCGCTCCGCGGCAACCTCTCCGAAAAATACGTCAAGGAGATCGAGGACGCCGTCATGATCTATAACTCTACGGTCAAGACGGGCAACGACGTTCTGGACGTCATTCTGACCGAAAAGAGCCTGCTGTGCGAAAAAAATCACGTCTGTCTGACCTGCGCGCTCAACGGCAAACAACTTGCGTTCATGGAGAATATGGACATCTATTCCCTCTTCGGCAACGCGCTTTCCAACGCCATGGAGAGCGTCGGCAAGATCGCGGACGAGGAAAAGCGCTGCATTTCCATCACTTCCAAGGACGTCGGGGAATTTTTCTCCGTGCACATCGAAAATTTTTACGAGGGAGAAATACAGTTCGAGAACGGTCTGCCCATGACGCGGGGGGATAAAAATTACCACGGCTTCGGGCTGAAAAGCATGAAACACATCGTCGAGCGCTACGGCGGCTGCATGAGCATATCGGCAGAAAACGGAAAGTTTTGTCTGGATCTTCTGTTCCCTCCGGATGCCGCGGAACAGGCGAAAAAAAGGCGTATCGGATGAAAAGAGGGCACGTCCCTCTTTTTTTCTTTCGGAAAAACCCGAAAAAAGAGTTGCGACAAATTTACACGGAATTACGACATTTGCGTTGCGGCGGCGCGAAAAAGTTGCTACATTGAATGCGCAGACAGGCGCAGGAGCGTTTTTCCGTTTGAGTGAAGCGTGAAAATGCGCCGTCCGTTCAAAATTCTTAAAGGAGGGAAATATGAAATTTCTCGAAAGCGGTAAAATGCAAAAGGTCCCCTGGGGCGTCTTTGCCGGCATATGCTTCATTGCATTGTTCTGGCTGACGGCGGGGGTCATTGCGGCGTACATCATCACAAATGCGGTCGCCGGGGCGACGAACAGTTCCGTCGGATTGTTCGATAACTGGTATCAGACGCTGTTGTTTGTGCTCGATGTGGTGTTCATTCTCCTGTTTGCCGTGTGCGTGGTATTGTTCGCGCTCAAACGGAGATACAAATCTTCTGCGGCGGCGCAGAATCGGGGAGGTGCGGAAAAATGAAAATTTTTGAACGCTCCGTATGGAGCCTGATCACGGCATTTTTCGCCATCTTCCTCATCATCGTGTATGTCGGTTCTTCCATCGCCATGCAATACGGCGCCTACATCAATTCGGCGCTCGGTATACAACTTTTTCAACAGATAGACAATCCGAATTCCGATGAGGACACCGAATACTATAAGTCCGATTACTATTATGACGACGGCGCGTATAACGACGCCGCCATGCGCGCCAATTCCAACGACGTTGCCGAACGCACGGCGTCGGAAAGCACGGTCCTGCTCTGGAACAACGACGACGCATTGCCTCTTGCAAAGGATTCCAAGATCGGCTTCTTCGGCATTGCTTCGCAGCGGTACATCTATACGGGCACGGGTTCCGGCTATCTCTCCTATTCGGGCGATAAAACCATCAAGGACGCCGTTGAAGCAAAAGGCATCGACGTGTATGACACGCTCTGGGCGGGGTATACCTTCCTGAGCGGAGAATACGGTTACAGCCTGATCGGCGCTTCCGCGTCCGGCGTGAACGACCGCAACTACGGCGAATACGGCATCAATGAAGCGCCCTGGTCGGCAATCGAAAAGGTCGACAATTCTTATTTCGCGGGCGCCATGCTTAAAAATTATTCGGCTTACGAGGACGCGGCTGTCATGGTCATTTCCCGCAACGGCGGCGAGGACTACGACACCAACTTTGCGCCCAACGGGGACGACCGCAATCTGGACGGGGACTATCTCGATCTGTCCGAACAGGAAAACGACGTGCTTACCAACCTGACGAGATTGAAGGCGGAAGGGCACATCAAAAAGGTCGTCCTGCTCATCAATTCGGCGACGCCTTTGCAACTCATGAACATAGCAAAACTCGACATCGACGCCTGCTTGTGGGTGGGCATGGGCGGCAATAAGGCGCCCGAACAGATCGCCAACGTGCTCGTGGGCGATACGGACGGCGGCGTTACGCCTTCGGGACATCTCGTGGATACCTGGGCATACGACATCAGTTCCGCCCCCGCAAACGCCAATTTCGGCGACCACACCTTCACGTCTTCCACGGGGCTGCCGGAGGTCTACACCTATACGCATAACAACAAATACCTCGTCTATCAGGAGGGCATCTACGTCGGTTACCGCTACTATGAAACGCGCTATGAAGATGCCGTGCTCGGTATGGGCGGCGCCGATTCCGCGGCGGGCGCCTATGCGAGCGAGGGCAATTGGGATTACCGCGAAGAGGTCGCCTATACCTTCGGACACGGGGAATCGTACACCGATTTTGAATTCAGCAACTACAAAGTAACGCGCAATGCGGACGGGGATTACGAAGTCTCCGTGGACGTGAAAAACGTGGGCGACACCTATTCCGGCAAGGAAGTGTTGCAGGTCTACATCCAGAAGCCGTACACCGGTTACGACAAGGATAACGGTATCGAAAAATCGGCGGTCGAACTGGTCGGCTTTGAAAAATCCGACTCTCTCGCCCCCGGTGCAAGTCAGACGCTGAAAACCGTCGTGGACGATTACGAATTCAAGACCTACGACGCTTACGGCAAGGGGACGTATATCCTCGAAAAGGGAGATTACTATCTTGCCTGCGGCACCAGCGCTCACAACGCGCTCAACAACATCCTGGCAAACAAGAAGGCAGACGGCGTCCGCCTCAACGAATCGCTCATGGACGAAGCGGGCAACGCGGACCTCGCCGAAAAGATCACGATCTCCAACAACGATTTTGAGATCTTCAAAACTTCCCCGTATACGGGCGCGGAAGTCGGCAACCTCTTCTCCAATGCGGACATCAACCTCTATAAGGGGACGAAGGACCAGAAGATCGAATATCTTTCGAGGGAAAATTGGCAGACGACCTATCCCTCTTCCGCCGTCTCCATGTCCTGCCTCAACGCGACCATGGTCGCCGATATGCAGTATTATACGGGCATCAAAGAGGATCCCGAAGCCGAGATGCCCAAGTATGAAACGGTCAGCGAGGAATACGGGCAACTCAACCTCGTCATGCTGATGGAGTTCGGCTATGACGATCCCATCTGGGATGCGCTCATGGACCAGACGACCTATGCCGAACAGACCTACCTCGTTACCTACGGCGCACACGTGCTGGCGGGTGCCGAATCGGTCAATGCACCCGGCGGGCTTTCGCAGAACGGACCTTCCGGACTCAACCAGGCAAACCCCGTGCTGAAATCCTGCATGGTATTCCCCTGCCAGGTCAACATGGCGGCGACCTGGAACAAGGAACTCATCGAAGAACTCGGCGAAGCGTTCGGCATGGAGATGATGCACGCCGGTTATGAAGGGCTCAACGGTCCCGGCGCCAACATTCACCGTTCGGCGCATTCGGGCAGAAATTGGGAATATTATTCCGAAGACGGTTTCATCAGCGGGGAAATGCTCTCCGCCGAAACGACGGGCATGATGCGTTACGGCGCCATCCTCTACATCAAGCACATGCTGCTCAACGATGAAGAGCGCAACCGTTACGGTGTGAGCATATGGGCAAACGAACAGTCCATCCGCGAAATTTATGCCAAGGCGTTTGAAAAGGCGTGCGCGGTTACCGGACTCAACGGCATCATGTCTTCGTTCAACCGCATCGGCTGCATCTGGGCGGGCAGACACAAAGGACTTCTGAACGATCTGCTGCGCGTCGAATGGGGCTTTGAAGGCGCCGTTCAGTCGGATGCGGCGGTCGGCAGGCACATGGGCGTCGCCAACGACGAGGCGACCAACGCCGCCATCATGGCGGAGGCGCTCCTCGCGGGTCAGGATTTCTGGCTGTGGGGCGGCAGCAAGACCATTCTCGACGGCTATAAGGACAATGCCACCGTGGCGTGCGCTCTGCGCGAAGCGGCGCGGCGCATGCTCTACACCCAGTTGCATTCCACGGCGATGAACGGCGTGGGGACCGACACGGTCATCATACAGATCACGCCTTGGTGGGAAAGTGTGCTCAACGTGCTGAAAATCGTCGCTCCCATCCTTGTGGGGGTGAGCGGTGCAATGACGGTCGTCTCCTTTGTTCTCCCTGTCGTTTTGAAGAAAAAGCAGGGCGCGCAAGCGGACGGAAACGAATAAAATCCAAAACCAATAAGGAGGGAACGATATGAAAAAATCAAGACGCATTTTCACGGTTCTCGTCTCCTTTATCCTGGCGTTGGCAACGGCGGCTTTTGCCGCCGCTTGCGACCCGGGTGAGCCGACGGAGCCCGCAGCCAAGTCGATCACGCTGAACACCGAAAAGGTACAGAAAGAATTTGTCATCAACGACATTTTCTCGTCCGAAGGGCTGGTCGTTACGGCGCAGTATGAAGACGGCACGAGCAAAGACGTAACGGCGGACAGCAGCGTCTCTTCGCCGAACATGAGCACGGCGGGTACAAAGACGGTCGCAGTGAAATATCAGTCTTTGACGGCGACTTACGACATCTCGGTGGTAGAGATATGCACCCATAAGTGCCCCGTCTGCGGCGCGTGCATGGATATGGAAAGCACGATCGCGGCGTGCGCCGTCAAGTGCGGCGATGACCGCGCGGAATCGTATACGTTTGAAGCGGAAAATTCCCGCGTCAAAACGGAAAAGGGTTCCATGGGCGAAGTTTCCACGTTCACCGACCGCGAGGATTATTCCACGGGCGAATCGGTCAGCGGCAGGGGCAATTTCTCTTCCAACACCGGCGCATCCATTGCCTTTGAGATCACCTCTCCCGCCGACACGACGGCGACCCTTCTCGTGCGCGTTTCCCGCGGGACGGGCGGGGTTACCACTTTCACGACGGTAACGCTGCCCATCGTAACGTCGGCAAACGGTACGATGGAACTGCTGACCCGTTCCACCAAGGTCGAAGCCAGCCGCAACGGCACCTGGTTCGACTTCCAGGAGGTCAGCCTGGGCTGTATCGAACTGAAAGAGGGGGTCAACACCATCCGTTTTGCCCCCACCGGCACGGCGTATAACTTTGACTACATCGCATTGCTGAGCGACGAGGTCCTGACCTGGTCGGACGGCACCGCGGCGGACATCATCGGCGAACCGCGCCACGGCAACACGGGACCGGACGCCGATGCGGAAAAGATCGAGTTTGAAGACGTTTCCGTGTCCGAAGACGGCAACACCGTGCAGGCGTCGCTCGCCTGTGCAACGGACATTGCGGGTGCATCCGTCTCTCTGGACGGCAAGCCGTTGGAAAACGCAACCGTGTCTTATAATGCGGAAAATGAGCGCTATCAGGTCTCCTTCGACGTAACGGGGCTGGAACTTGCGGACAATTCTTCCCATACCGTCCGCTTCCTGGACGGGGAAGGGAAAGTGCTCGCCATCGGCACACTGCTCTATATTTACAGCCAAAACATCAATGTGGGGACGGATGACAGCGGCTGGACCCGTTCCATGGAGTTCCGCGCTTACAGTGCGCCCGAATCGGAAACGCTCAGCGAAGGTGTTCAAATCTCTTCCGGTCTGTACGCCACGACGGGCAGACCGAACGAGGATACTTACTATCCCATCGGCAACCTCGACATGCACAAAGGAGAGTGGGTCGCCTTCTATATCAACGCCTCCGAAGCGGCGACCGTCGGGCTCTATATGGAACTCGGACAGTTGGCAAAACAAAACACCTTCCGCGATTGGCTCGATCTGACGGTCAACGGCAAGGCGTACAATTCGGATGCGGCGATGCCCGCGGGCACCAATTATCTGCCGAGCAACACCTATGTCTGCATCGGGTTCATTCCCTTGCAGGCAGGCAACAACGAAATCGTATTCACCGTCAACAGCACCAAACAATTTTCGGGACACAACATCTACGGCTTGCAGTTCACGTCTCAGTCGGCGACCCTCTCCTGGGGCACCGTGCCCGAGACCCTGCTCGAATCGGTCGCAGTCAGCGAAAGTTCTTCCGTCCGCACGGAATATCTTGCGGGGGAAACTTTCGACCCGACGGGGCTTGTCCTCGATTTGACCTGGTCGAACGGCGAGACCACAACGGCGGATGACGGCTTTACCGTTGCGCCCGACAGGGCTCTCACCGCGGAAGATACTTTCGTTACCGTCTCCTATACGGACGGGGAGATCACCAAAGAAGTGCAGATCCCCGTTACGGTTACCGAACCGACGGTCGCTTTGCAAGAACTGACCATCAAAGAAGGGTCGGAATATGAAACCGAGTTTTTCAGCGGCGACGTTTTCGACGCTTCGGGCATCACGCTCGTTGCGCATTGGAACGACGGAACGACGAGCGAGATCGCGGCGGGACAGTTTACCGTTGCTCCCTCCGGCGCGCTCACGGCGGAAGATACCGGCATCACTTTGAGTTATTCCTATGCGGGCGTTACCAAAACGGTCAATATTCCGATCACGGTTACCGAGCATAACTTAGAAAGCGTAACGCTGCATGCGGACGCGCAGTATAAGACGGAATACACGGCGGGCGAAAAGTTCGACCCGACGGGATTGGTGCTCAACGCGGCGTTCTCGGACGGCACGAGTGTGGCGGTCAGCGGGCAGGATCTTTCCGTTTCGGCGGTCATTCTCAGCCTGGGCGATACTTCGGTAACGGTTTCCTATACCTATAACGGTGTAACCGAATCGGTCGAAGTGCCCGTTACGGTTTCCGCCAACCAAGAGGGCGCAAATTATTTCCTGACCGCCACGGCGGCACCGGGCAGCACCGATCTGTCTGAAGGCGTAACGACGGCAGCGGGGGCAGCGGGAGAAACCAATTTTGCCCTGAACCGTGCCAACGACGACGGATACTATCCCATCGGCAATCTCAATACCAATGAGGGTGCATCCGTTACCTTCACGGTGAACGTTTCCGAAGAGACGACGGCGGGACTGTACGCGGAATTCTGTCTGCGCTGCGATAAGCAGTATACATTCGACCAGGTGTTCAGTCTGGAAGTCAACGGGGAAACGGTTGCATGCAGCGTGAATATGCCGAACGTTGCGGGCGGCACCACGTTCGCTC
>CALVZM010000017.1 GCA_944372515.1 uncultured Clostridia bacterium | reverse complement strand
CAGGATGGCAAAGCCGAGGATGAACAAAAAACCGAGCATATGGATGATCGCCTCCACTTTGCGGTTCAGCGGTTTGCCGCGCGCCCATTCGATGGCGGTAAACACGACTTTGCTGCCGTCGAGCGCGGGGATGGGCAGGAGATTGAAGACCGCCAAATTGACCCCGATGTATGCCGCGATCTCCAAGAACGGCTGCAACCCGCGGGAAGCGATCTGCGACGTTACGGCGATCGTGGTGATCGGTCCGCCGAAGGCATCCGCGCCCAGCGCGCCCATCAGAAGTTCGCCGAGCACCTGAAAAATGGCGCCCGCGATGCGGAAGGAATATAAAAACGCATGCCCGATCGTCTCCCAAAAGCCGAAACGGTAGGGCGTGGAATAGACGAGATAGGACGGATTGCCGTCCGCATCCGTCTGCACGTTGCCCGCTGCGTCCCGCTCCTTGGCGACGCCCAGCGCTTCCCAGAGCCGATCGGTATCCGCACTGTTGGCAAAGTCCGTCGCACGGCGGAGTTGCACGGAAATTTCCCGCTCTTCCCGCCTGCCCGCTTCCCCGTCGACGATGCGCGAAACGCGGAAGACGACGCTTTCCCCTTCCCGACGGTCTTTGACGGCGTTCATCAGGTCGGTCGTCAGATAGACGGCTTTGCCGTCCGCTTCCAGAATGATGTCGCCGTCCCGAAAGGACTGCGCGGCGGAAACCGTGTCGCTCGCTTCCACGCGGTAGGTCATCAGCATGAGTTGCCCGAAGGCGAAAAAAGAGATGAAGATGAAGAGCAGCGCAAGGAAATAATTCATCAGCGCGCCCGACACGAGCACGATGATGCGCTTCCAGGGCGCCTGGTCGCAAAACCGCCCCGACGCCTTGCCTTCCCGCTTTTCGCCCGCGGCCGCCAAAGGGACGTCTTTCGCCCCGTCCGCCGCACGCTGCGGGCGCAGGGCTTCGTCCGTAAACACATCGTCAAGGGGGATATTTTCGGGCATGCCCCCTTTCTTTTCTTCCTCTTCCTGCAAGCCGTCCTCATCCTCGAAGGCGCAGTAGCCACCCAGCGGGATCAGGCGGAGGGAAAATTTTTCACCCGTTTTTTTGTTCGTCCGCTGAAAGAGTACGGGACCGAAGCCGACGGAAAATTCGTTGATCTTGAATTTTAATATCTTTCCCGCGACATAGTGCCCGAATTCATGCACGGTGATCATGACGAGCAGGATGAGGACGGCGAGAAGCACCGAGCCGATCCCCGCCCAGACCGCGGAAACATCCAAAAGATTATACACCATTGCCGATAATTTTCACCGCCTCCCCGCGCGCCCTGCGATCGATCTCGCAAAGGCTCTCATAATCGTCCGCCCGCACCCGAGGGGTACGGGACAATACCTCTTCGATGACTTCCGCGATCCGCGTGAAGCCGATCTGCCCGCGTAAAAAAGCATGGACCGCCGCCTCCCCCGCGCCGTTGAGCGCGCAAGGGTATCCGTCCCCCATCTCCCCCGCCGTCAAGGCGAGGTCGTAACAGGGGAACGCCTTGCGTTCCAGGGGCAGGAACCGTATCTCGCCCAGCGCGGCGAAATCGGGGATCTGCAAACCGGAAGGCAGGCGGTCGGGATAGGTCAGCGCCAACTGAATGGGCACTTCCATGGTGGGATAACTCATCTGCGCCAGCACGCTCCCGTCGGCAAAGGCGACCATGGAATGCACGATGCTCGTCGGCTGCACGACCGTGCGGATCTTGGAAAACGGCGCGTCATAGAGCCACTTCGCTTCGATGACTTCAAACCCCTTGTTGAGAAGGGTTGCACTGTCCACGGTGATCTTGGCGCCCATCTGCCAGGTGGGATGGCGCAAAGTGTCCCGGACCGTTACCGCGGCAAGTTCCGCTTTGGATTTGCCGTAAAACGGTCCGCCGCTCGCCGTCAGGATGAGTTGTTCAAAGGGCGCGCGGCGGTCGAAATGCAGCGCCTGCCAGAGCGCCGAATGCTCGCTGTCCACGGGCACGAGGTCGATGCCCCGCCGCGCCGCTTCCCGCATGACCAGACCGCCGCCGCAGACCAGCGTCTCTTTATTGGCGAGCGCCAGCCGCTTGCCGCAGGCGATGGCTTTGAGGGAATATTTAAGCCCCGCGAACCCCGACGCCGCAACGAACGCGACATCGCAATCCTCGATGCACTCCAACGCATTTTCCTCCCCTTCCGAGAAGAGAACGCCGTCAATCGCGGAGGGCATGCCCGCAAAACTCCCCTCCTGCGTCAATACCGCGCGGCGGGGGCGGAAGCGGGAGACCTGCGATAAAAAGACCTCGCGGTTGCCGCGGGCGACGAGGGCGGAAAAACGGAATTTGTCGGGATAACGCCCGACGACCGAGCAGACCTGCCTGCCGATGGAGCCCGTGGAACCGATCAATGCGATGGAAATCATTTTCTTTTTCTCCCGTAAAAACCAGATTTTTGCCTTTGCCTCTTTCCGCCCGCCGCAAAAGAACACATATCCCCGCGGCGAAACGCCCGCTATGCGAAATGCTTGCCGCAAGGCAAGCATTTTCCTTTCCATACTATATGTCTTTCAGAGAATATTTATACCGATGAGGATATAAAAAACGGCATAGACAAAGACGGCGGCATACATCGTTCCGTCGATGCGGTCGAGGATCCCGCCGTGTCCCGGCAGGATGTTGCCCATATCCTTGATGCCTTCCTTGCGCTTGACGGCGCTTTCCACCAGATCGCCGAACTCCGTGAAAAGGGACGCGCCCGCACCGATCAAAAGATAGATCCAGAGATTTTCATACGGCAGGGCGTCGCCGACGGCGAGATGATAGAGAAAAAAGAGCACCAGCGCACCCAGCACCCCGCCGACGATGCCGCCGACGCAGCCCACCACCGTCTTTTTGGGGGAGATGTGCGGGGACATCTTGCGCGGAAATTTCCTGCCCAGGGAAATGCCGAACACATAGGCAAGCGAATCGGCGCAGGGGGAAATGACGAACACGAACAAAAGGGCGAGCGCGGAATATTCGGTGAGATGATTGCAAAGCACGATCGTGCCGACAAACAGCGTCGGATAGACGCAAGCGAGCAGGGAACACCCGACGCTTTCAAGCGACGTCTTTTCATACTGCACGACGAGCAGAGCGAAAAGCACGAGGCTGACGAGGAAAAAGGAAACGCCCATGACCGAAAGGCGGTCATAATGCACGGCATAGACGCTGACGTCGTAAGCGGGGATGTAAAAGACGGAAAAAAGCAGGACGATCACCCGCTCCGCCGCCGTCATCTTGCCGCCCAGCGCCCGAAGCATTTCATAAGTTCCCACGACCGAGAACAGCCAAAGCAACACGTCAAAACTCAGAAAGTTCCAGGGATAGGGAAGATAGATTTTGAGCAGGAAGAACGCGACCAGTGCCGCAACATACCCCATGCCCGTGATCAGCCTCTGTTTCATACGTCAACCTCTTTCCCTTTTATACCTTTCCGAAGCGTCTTTCGCGCGCGGCATAATCCTTGATCGCCGCGTCGAAATCCCTGTCCGAAAAAGCGGGAAACATTTTATCCGAAAAGTAAAACTCGGCATACGCCGCCTGCCACAGCAGAAAATTGGACAGCCGCTTTTCTTTGCCCGTGCGGATGATGAGATCGGGATCGGGCTGCCCGCCGGTATAGAGCAGGGAGGAAAAGCCCGCTTTGTCCACCTTTTCGCCGCGCTCCACCGCCAGATTGACGGCACGGACGATCTCGTCGCGCGCGCCGTAATTGAGGGCGATGTTGACGCAGCGATCCTTGAAAGACGCCGATTCCGCCTGCACCTGCGCCACCATTTCCCGGATGTCCGCGGGCAGAGCGCTCACGTCGCCCAGAATGCACAGGCGGCTCTCCCTCTCTATAATTTTGCGCGCATATTCCTGAAAATATTTGCGGAAAAGCCCGAAAAGGGAATCCACTTCCTCTTTGGGGCGGGAAAGATTCTCCGTGGAGAGCGCATAGACGGTTACATACCGAACGCCCAGATCGAATGCGTGCTCCAAAAGCCCGATCATGCGCTCCATGCCTTTGAGATGCCCGTAAGAGCGGGGCATGAAACGGCTCTTTGCCCACCTGCCATTGCCGTCCATGATGATGGCGACGTGCGCGGGAACGCACGGCGCCCGTGAAGATTTTTCGCTTTGAGTATTCACCACCGCGCGTGCCCCCGGGATCAGACGGTCATGATATCCTTGGACTTCGACTCGATGAGTTTATCGACTTCCTCGATGACTTTCTTGACTTCCTTTTCGATCTCGTCCTCGGCATCCGCCGCTTCGTCTTCGGAAAGTTCCTTATTGTTTTTCATCTTCTTCACGCCGTCCATGGCTTCGCGGCGGACGTTGCGCACCGCCACCTTGGCGTCTTCGCCGATCTTTTTCACCTGTTTGGAAAGATTGCGGCGGGTCTCCTCGGTCAGTTCCGGAAAACTCAGGCGGATGACGTTGCCGTCGTTGGTCGGCGTGATGCCGATGTTGGACTGCAAAATGGCTTTCTCCACCGCTTTCAGGAGGGACTTATCCCAGAGGTTGATGACGAGCGTGCGGGCGTCGAGTGTGTTGACGTTGCCAAGTTCGACGAGCCGCGAAACGCCGCCGTATGCTTCCACTTTCAGACTGTCCAGAATGCGCGGATTGGCGCGTCCCGCGCGGATCTGAGAATATTCCTCGCCGAGCGCGTTGAGCGCCCCGTCCGTCTTTTCGGAAAGTTCCAGGAACAGTTCTTCCAATTTTTCGTTGTTTATCATCGTTTCCATCCTCCTCTTGGTTGATTTTTTAATATTGTATGCGCGTATTTATACCCATACGATCGGCGGAAAAGCGCGGCGGCGGACAAAACGCCGTCCCGCCTTCTCCCTTCAACGCGCGAGCACCGTCCGGTTGCCGGCAATGAGCGTGCCCATCTTTTCCCCGCACACGGCGCGGATGATGGAATCCTTCTCGTCGAGTGCAAAACAGAGCACGGGCATGTGATTGTCCATACACATCGTCGCCGCCGTCGAATCCATGGCTTTCAGCCCCTTGGAAATGACGTCGACATAGGAAAGGACTTCATATTTCCTTGCCCCCGGATTGACTTTCGGATCGCTGTCATAGATGCCGTCGATGTTCTTTGCCATCAACAGGACGTCGGCATTGATCTCGCAGGCGCGCTGCGCCGCCGCCGTATCCGTCGAACAGTAAGGATTGCCCGTCCCGCACGCCATGATGACGATGCGCCCCTTTTCAAAATGATGCAGCGCCTTGCGCAGGACGTAAGGCTCGGCAACGGAGATCATGTTGAGCGCCGTCTGCACGCGGGTGGGAATGCCCCGTTTTTCAATGGCGTCCATCATGGCGAGCGCGTTCATGACGGTCGCCAGCATGCCCATCTGATCGGCGGTGGCGCGGTCCATGTTGGTGCCCTGCCTGCCCCGCCAGAAATTGCCGCCGCCGATGACCAGCGCGATCTCCACGCCCATCTCATGCACGGCAACGAGTTGTTCGACCACGCGGGAAATGACCGCTTCGTTCAGCCCGAACCGCTGATCTCCCGCCAGGGCTTCGCCCGATAGTTTGAGTAATATCCGCTTGTATTTCGGCTGCATACCTCTCTCCTTTCGTCCGGTTCCGTTGCGTTTTTCCTATTATATCATATATTGCGGAAAATTAAAAGTAGTTTTTTGAAAATTTTATGATTTCATTTTTCGGAAAAAAGCCTTTCAAAAACAAAGAAAGCGCATTTTCAAGACGGCATGCCCGCGTCGGATCGGGAAACGGAAACGCTCCTAAAACGGCGCTTTTTCCCGATTTTTTCCGCCGAAAATCCTCTTGCAGGGCGCAGGCGCGGGGCAAAGACGGGCAAAGCGCCGCTCCCTGCGGCGCGTCATGCCCTTTCGATCTCTCGGAACACCTTCAAAAGTTCCCCGTATCCCGCGTATTCCCCCGCGGCATATTCCTCGATCCTGCCCGCATCCGCAAAGCCCGCAAGTGCGGGATCGGCGGGCATGCGCGCCACCGCGGGGATGGAAAACTCGTTTGCCGCCGCCGCGGCTTTGCTCTGTCCGAAAATTTCCAATTTCGTCCCGCAGCAGGGGCAGAGCGCATAACTCATGTTCTCCACCAGCCCCAAAACGGGAATATCCATCTTTTTCGCCATATGCAGCGCCTTTTCCACGATCATGCGTACCAGGTCCTGGGGGGTGCTGACCACGACCACGCCCGCAAGCGGCAGGCTCTGAAAGACGGAGAGAGGCACATCGCCCGTGCCGGGGGGCATGTCGACGAACATGAGGTCCACGTCCCGCCACAAAACGTCCGTCCAGAACTGCACCGCCGCGCCCGCAATGAGCGCGCCGCGCCAGAGCACGGGATCGCTTTCGTTTTCCAGCAGAAGGTTCATGGACATGAGTTGTATGCCGCCCTTCGTTTCCACGGGCAGAATGCCCCGCTCGTTCGCCGTCGCCCTTTCGGCTACGCCGAACATTTTCGGTTGAGAAGGTCCGGTTACGTCGGCATCCAGAACTGCCGTTTTATACCCCTTTTTCGCGGACATGGCTGCCAGCAATGCGCAAACGGAAGATTTTCCGACGCCGCCCTTGCCGGAGATGACGGCGATGACTTTTTTCACGCACGCCCCCGACGGCAGGCTTTTGAGAAGGCTGCCCTTTTCATTGGCGCCGCAGCCCTTTGCGCACTCCGAACAATTGTGCGAACAGTTTTCGCTCATAACGACCTCCCCGCGGGCGCATCCGCGCCGCTCTTTTTTCCCGCGCCCGCACGGGCGCACGCACGAAAAAAATATCGTCTTATTTTACCCCTTTTCGCCGTGATTTGTCAACCGTTTTTCCTTTTCCAGAAAGAAATCCTCTGAAAGCGGGCAAAACGCTTGCCAAACGCTTCAAGTTTGTGTATAATGAACGTACTGTGCTAGGTGGGGAGTCAGCGGTGCCCTGTATCTGCAATCCGCTATAGCAGAACCGAATATCTCTCTCGGGTGCGCCTATGGAAGGTCTGCACGCCGTAAGGGGCGTTGATAACAAGGTCTTATGCAACGCATTGCCGTGAACCGTGTCAGGGCAGGGATGCAGCAGCACTAAGCGGATTTGTGCGTGTGCCATGAGGTAGCTTTGCAGGAGCCGCCTGCGGCGTTTCCGCTTCGGTTTGCGTACACAAAAGAGATTGCACAGTTTTTTTGGTTTCACCGTTGCCGCGCAAACTTTTTTGCGCGGTGATTTTTTTGCCAGTATATGTTTTTCCCCCGCAGCACACGCCGCCCGCACAAAAACGTGCAGGCGGCGTTCCCTTTCAATGCGGCGGCGCTGGCAGGTTTACCCGACCGAACGCAAAGTCCTGCGGATGTCCAGCCGCGCAACGAAATAGGCGGAGAGAAAATAGACGGCGTATACCCCCAGGATGATGGCGGCAAAGCCCGCCACCTGCCCCGCGATCACGCCCCCGGAGAGCGCAAGCGCGGAATCCCGCGTGAAAAATTCCAACACGGGCACCAGCGGAAAACAGAGGGAGAGCGGCGCGATGAAGGGCAGGAAACAGAAGAAGAACATCTGCGCAAAGAGCGACCGCCCGAGCATCCCCTCGGACGCACCCAGCCGCCAGAGCATGCGGTAACGCTCCCTGTCCTCGGCGATCATGGAGAGCACTTTCAGGGCGAGCATCGCCATCGTCATGAGGATGAACACCGCCGAAACGAAGAGGTCGCCGAGCAAAAACAACGCCACCTGCCCGAGCGAATACTGCCGCTCCCTCTCCCGCGCGGAATAGTTGGTGAACCCGAATTGTGCGGGGTCGGAATCGGCGCGGGCCCTGAGTTCTTCCAGCATGGCATTCACGTCATAGCGCCCGTCCGCCAGATCGACGACGAGATGATCCATCGCCTGCGTTTGCACGGAAAAAGCCGCGGGCGGGACATAACTGCCGTCGGACGGCTTTTCCGCCAGGCTCTCTTCCGCCTCGGCGCGCAGGACGGCAACGGCGGCAGACGGCACGGCGTACAGGGAACTCTGCCCGAGAACGCGCAGTTCGCCCCGCAGCGTCCCCGCGCACGAATAGGTCTCGCCGCCGATCACGATGTCCTCCCCCTTGTCCTCTTCCCGGAAGGAAAAACCTTCGCCCGAGCCGAACGCCGGGTACGGATCGACGATGATATATTCCCCGTCCGTTTCGGGCATGGTATAGCCGAGCATCGAATAAAGTTTGACGACTTCGTCCTTTGCCGCATATAACTGCGAACTCTCGAAATCGCCGTACTCGTCATATTGCGACCGATCGAAGATCGTATAGATGCAGGAATCCTCGATCTCGGCGTATTTGCCGATGACGGCGAGGTCGTCCTCATAGGAGAGACGGCTGTCTGCCGAGCGGTCCGATTCGATGTCGAACGTGAAATTCCTGTCCAGGTCGGCTTCGACGGTGGCATTGAAGGTGAGAAAGACGTTGGGACCGATGACGGCGATGACGAGGAGCACGGAGAGCACGCCCATCATGAGCGAACTTGCATTGATGCGGGCGGAGAGTTGACGGACGGTGAACACGCCCGTTCCCCGCGAGGAAACGCCCTTGAAGCGGAGCAAAAGCCACAGGATGCTCCGCGACAGTCCGACGGGCAGAAATCCCGCCGAGAGGAAAAACAGCGCGATATACATCCCGAGTTCGTCCACGCGCTTAAAGAAATCGTCGCTCTCCATCCAAGACATGAAGAGAACGACCGAGGCGATGAGCCCGACGACGGAGAGGAGAAACACCGCCGTCCAGAGCAGCGGAAAACGCACCGTTTTGGGCGCCGTGCTCTCCCCCTGCAACAGGCGGGAGATGCGGGCAAACCGCAGGTAAGACAGGGAGGCGACGGAGGAGACGAGAAACATGATCCCCACCGACAAGACGGTCAGGAGAAAACCGCTTGGAGAATAGGATGCGAAGGTATAGGGCTGTTCGAGAAAGTTCACGAACACGGCAAAGAGCGCCTGATAAGCCCCCAACCCCAAGAGGATACCCATGCCCAGGGATAAGAGGAAAGTGATGCCCGTTTCGCCCGCGAATATTTTCAGCACGTTGCCCCGCGTCATGCCGAGGGTGAGATAGATGCCGAACTCCCGCTTCCTGCGGCGCAGCAAAAAGGTCGTGGCATAGCCGAGCACAAAGGCGATGACCGCCGCCATGATCGCCACGACGGCGAGCAGGATGGGCTGGATGAAATCGGCAATCTCCTCGGAAAGTTCGTCCATCATGTCGCTCAATATGAGATTGTTGACCGAGAAGAGAAGCGCAACGGTCAGGGCGACGGTGATGAAATAGATGAGATAATTGCCGATCTGCCGCCGCACGTTGCGCAGGGCAAGTTTATAGAGCACCTTCCTCACCCCCTCCCAACGTCTCGGTAACGGTGAGGATGTCGTGGCGGAAATCCTTCTGTTCGCGTTCGCCGCGGAAGATCTCGCTGTAAATCTTGCCGTCGCGCAGGAAGATGACCCGCTGCGCATAAGATGCGACCGATGCGTCGTGGGTAACCATGAGGATGCTCGCGGAGAGTTTTTCGTTCATCAGGCGGAACTGCTCCATGAGCACGCGGGAATTTTTGGAATCGAGCGCGCCCGTCGGTTCGTCGGCGAGGATGAGCGCGGGCGAGCCGATCACGGCGCGGGCGCAAGCCACGCGCTGCCGCTGTCCGCCCGAGAGTTCGTGCGGGAATTTTTCCAATTGGTCGGTTACGTCCAGCGCTTCGCTGACCCGCATCACCGCCCCGCGGGTCTCCGCCGCGCTGACTTTTTTCAGGTTCATGGGCAGGGCGATGTTCTCCTCGACGGTCAGGGTGTCGAGAAGGTTATACTCCTGAAAAATGAACCCGAGTTTGTCGCGGCGGAAGGCGGCAAGTTCCGATTCGCCGAGGACGGAGACGGACGCGCCGTCCACGATGATCTCCCCGCCGCTCAAAGGCTCGATGGTGGCGATGACGTTCAAGAGGGTGCTCTTGCCCGAGCCCGACGGGCCCATGACGGCGACGAACTCCCCTTTTTCCATGACGAAGGACACCCCGTCGAGCGCGCGGGTGGTAACGCTTCCGTTGCCGTAATATTTGACGGCGTTGATGACTTTCAGAATTTCCTGCATTGTATTTTGCCTCCTTATTTTTTTTATTGATACTATGATGGAATGACACGGGCATGCCCCGATCGGTCCGATGCGTCCCGGCGGTGTTTGCCGAGGGGAAGCCGAGGAACTCCGCTCAGCCGGCGGAATTCAGTTCCCGCCCCACGTCCAGCCGCGCCACAAGGAAGGTGATCGCGCCGTAGAGCGCATAAAAGAGCAATATCACGCCCGAGAACATCGCCGTATAGCCCACGACCTGCAAATCGGTCAGATAAGCGCCCATCATGCCTTTCAGCGCGACGCAGATGAAGGAGAGCGGTATGTTGAGCAGGATGGGCACGGCGAAGGGCAGGAAGAAGTAGAGAGCGATCTGCACGGCAAGGGACGCAAAGGTCTGCCGCCTGCTCGCGCCCGCAAGGTAGAGCAGGGGATACCGCCGCCTGTCCTCGGATACGGCGGCAAGGCTCTTTAAGGCGAGCACCGCCATGGACAGCAGGGCAAAAGCGAGCGTTACGAAGAGCACGATGAGCAGCCACGGCGCGGCAAGTTCCAGAAGATAGGAAAGCGACCCGCCCACCGTATTCATCAAAAAGCAACGATTGGTGATTCCCTGGTGTCTCGGGTGTTCTTCGAGGAATTTTTGATAAACTTCCTCTCTGTTCTTTTGCGAAAGGAATCGATCCAGCCCCTCCTCGTCGAACGTCCCCGCCGCATAATTGACGGCGCAGCAGGTCATCGACGCACTGTACGCCCCCGAAGACTCCGCTATATCCACGACGGCATCGGGCACGGCGAGAAAATAAGAATTCGGTCCGTCCACGGCGAGCGCCAGACGGGTGGGCGACACGCCCGTAAAGGTCAGCGAAAAGGCTGCCGTATTCCATTGCAGTTTGCCGATGAGCGCCTCTGCCTGGCGCTGTTTCTCTTCAAACGCGTCGATGGTGGTGCCGTTGCAGACGAGGAGCGCGCCGTTCTCGCCCACTTCACCCGGCTTCTCCCCCGCCATCTCCGCCAGCATCTTATAATCGCTCTCCCGCATGATCCACGCGTCGCCGCTGAGGTATTGCACCAAGGAATCCTCGCGGAAGGCGAAGAGGTCGTAAAGGCAGATCTCTTCCACTTCTCCGAACTCCTCCATCCAGCCGGGCAGGACGTCTTTCGTCAGCGCCCCCGTTTCGTCATACGGACAACTCACGCCGACCGTATAAGGGTTTCGCGCCTGCGCGTCCGCCGCCTGCGTGCCGAACGCCGTGATGAAAATATTACCGCCCGCCACGACCACCGAAAGGAGCACGGCGATGACGCCGAAGATCACCGAATCGGCGCTCATTCTGCCCGAAAGTTGCCGCAGGGTGAAAGTGCGCGTGCCCCGCGACGAAAATCTCTTGTTCTTCAACAGATAATATATCCCGCATTTCATCGCCCCGATGTACAGAAAGACGATGGACAAAAACGCCGCCGCCGAACTGCCGACGAGGATCGAGGCGTAATTTTTTGAAGCGGTGTTGGTAACGGAAAGCACCAGAACGAAGAGGGAGATGACGAGGACGACGGCAGAAACAGCCGTAACGACGAGCCACACCTTGGGGTGCTTTGCCGTCTTTTCCGTCTTGCTTTCCCCTTGCAGGAGCCGCGCGATCGTTTCAAATTTGAGATAGGCAAGGGCGGCGGCGGAAGTGAGCAGGAAGATGATGCCCACCATCACGACGGTGAGGATAAATCCGCCCGCCGTGTAGTCCGCCCAGGCATAGTCGGTCTGCATGAACGCCGAAACGCCCGCGACGATCATCTGATAGACGACGGTGCCCAGCCCCAGCCCCGCGGCAAGGGAGAAGAGGAAGGTGAACAACATTTCCCCCATGAAGATGGTGAGAATGTTTCCGCGCGTCATGCCGAGCGTGAGGTAGGTGCCGAATTCCTTTTTCCTGCGGCGCAGCAAAAACAGACAGCCGTAGCCCAGCACGATGGCAGAGACGACGGCGAGCACGACGGCAAGAAAGGCGCTGACGATCCTCGTTTCCATCTTGAACGCAGCCGAAAAATTGAAGATCAGTTCACTGAACATCATGCTGCACAGCGCGAAGAGGAGCGACACGGTGCATGCAACGGTAACGAAATAGACGAGATAGTCGCCGATCTGCCGCCGCACGTTCCGAAGCGCCAGTTTCAAAAGTATCATAGTTTCCTCCTTCGGGAAGAGCGTCCGCCGCGGGACGCGTTTTCCCTTTTCCATCCATACGTTATATTGACGGCGCTATGCCCCCTTTTACGGCTCCGCCCCGCACGCGGCTGTCTCCTGCGCGTCCAAAGCACGGACAATGCCGCATTCCGCCTGCGCGAGCGACTGCGCCAGCCGATCGGCATAGGCATAGCAAAGAATGCACGCCAGCGGCAGGACAACGGCAGCCAGCACCGCCGCAACGGCGGTGCAAAGGTTGGTTTGCAGCCTGTCGGGACGGCGGAAGTTTTCTTTGCGCCCGTCCCGCCGCGCGGAGAGGATGCGGCTGATCAGCACCCAGAGGCAAAACACCAGAACCGCCAACCCCACGGCGGCGGATAAAGAGATGATGAGAACACATTGTACCGTCGTCATATTTTTTCTCCTTTGTCATTCTTTCTTCCATTATATCACACTTTGCGGCAAAATTGTCTTACACGAATCTTACAATAACCTTACATTTTTGTAAGATTGCCCTCCGCGGGCAGCCGTTTGAACGCGGACATGGTGCCTTTCTTTTTTGCCTGTATGCGGGCATGGGCAAACAAAAAACGGCAAAGGAACGCACTCTCTTTGCCGTTTTTCTTATTTTTTCTCCCGCGGTCTGCCGCCCTGTGAAAACGTGAACGTGAACCGCGTGAATTTCCCCCGTTCGGACGAAACGGACACGCCGACGCCGCATTTCTCGCAGATGTGTCTGACGATGTACAGCCCCATGCCCGTGCCGCCGCCCTGTTGCCGCCCCGCGCTGCCGACATAGCCGCGGGAAAAGAGCAGCGGCAGTTCGTGCGGCAGGATCCCCTCGCCGTCGTCTTCGACGGAAAGAATGCCTTCCTCCGCCACGATCTTCACATGCCCGCCGCAGCAATATTTGGCGCAGTTGACAAGGAGTTGTTTGAGTGAAAACACGATCGAACGCCTGTCCGCCACGGCACAGAAATCCCCCGCCGTTTCCACGGAGACGTTTGCCGCGATGAGCAGTTCCATTTCGCTCTTCACCGCCTCTTCCGCCGCCTCGCGGACGGAAAATTTATCCATCCGCACGTCCGTGCCGTCCGTGCGCAGGCGGGCATAAAAGAGAATGGATTCGGCAAGGTTGTCCGCGCGGCGCAATTCCCGTTTCAGTTTCTTCACGTTTCCGTCGCCCGCCAGAATCAAGGAACAAGCCGTCAGCGGCGTCTTGATCTCATGCACCCAACTCTCCACATAATCGAGGTATTCGTCCAATTCCCGCCGCAGGGCGAAAACACGGTCCACCGCCGCATGCGAAACGCTTTTCATCACCGCAAAATACACTTCTTCCAGCGCATTGACCGGGCGGGGCAGCACCTCGCCCAGGAGATACAGTTCCTGCATCTCCCGCTGCAAACGTCCGATTTTTTCCATCCTTCGGCGGAAGAAATAATATTCCAGCGCCAGATATACCGCCGTCGCCGCAAAAACCGCCAGCGCCGTCAGCAGGATGAGCAGCCACAACGCGCCCATGAACGCCGCGGCGATGCACCAGGCGCACAGGAAAAAACAGACGAAGGCGAGAAAGAGCGCGTGCGCGCGCAGAAAACGCAGAAAACTCATAGGCGGTACCCCACGCCCCGCACCGTGTGCAGATAATCGTCGGCGCCGATCGATTTCAGTTTCTCCCGCAGGCGGTTGATGTTGACATAGAGCGTGTTTTCGTCCAGGTAACAGCCGTTGGTCCAGAGTTCTTCGATGAGTTCGTCCTTGGTGCAGAGTTCCTTTTGCATCAGGCAATGCAGGATGCGCATTTCGTTCTTGGTCAGAGAGACGCTCCTGCCGCCGCAGTACAGTGCGAACGCCCCTTCGTCGAGGGTCAGTTCCCGCAGGGTAAACACCGTGCGCGGTTTGTGCAGAAGGCGCTCCATGCGCGCTAAGAGCACTTCGGCGTTGTACGGCTTGCGCACATAATCGTCCCCGCCCGCGCCGAAACCCGTCAGTTCGTCCTCGGCACTCTCCCGCGCCGTCAGAAAAATGACGGGGACGTTGTATTCCGATTTGAGCCGACGGCAAAGAGAAAAACCGTTCTCCCCGGGGAGATTGACGTCCAGAAGCGCCAACTCGCAGGGCGGTTCAAAAACGGGAAGATAGCCGTGCGCGGCAAGCAGCGCGGCAAGTTCTCTTTGGATGGATTCGTCGTCCTCGGCGATCAGTATGCGGTCCATTTCACAGCCACCTCTTTGTTTCCTTCCCTATACTGTAAGGGAAAAATACGAACCACGTCTTTTGCGGCATCTTTTGTGCGTCTTGCCGTTCATCGTCTTTGCAATACGGCGGGTATTGCCGCATCCTCTTCACGGCAATCCATCTCAAAATCTT
>CALVZM010000016.1 GCA_944372515.1 uncultured Clostridia bacterium | reverse complement strand
CTTTGCCGCGCGCAAATCGGTAGGGGCGTACAGGTGGGAATAGATCCCCCGCACCCGCACGGCAGGCGTTTTCCCGATCTCCGAAAACAGCCGCCGCAAAGGCGCGCCGCAGAGCCCCAAGCGGTTCATGCCCGTATTGACTTTGATATGTACGTCCACGCGCTTGCCGCAACGCGCAGCGCCCGCCGCCGCAAAGCGCAGCGTCGCAAAGGAAGAGACGGTGAGCGTCAGACCGTGCGCCGCGGCGAAAAAGGCGTCGTCCTCCCCGACGGGCGGGGTCAGCACGAGAATGTCCCCGCGCACGCCGGCGGTGCGCAGGCAAACGCCCTCCCGCACCGACGAGACGACAAATCCGTCCGCCGCGCCTTCCAGCGTTTCGGCAACGCGCTCGGCACCATGCCCGTAAGCATCGGCTTTGACGACCGCAAAAAACCGAACGCCCGCACCCAACTTCTTTTTGAACGCAATAAAGTTGCGGCGGATATTTTTAAGCGATATCACGGCTATATTTTCCTGCATACTGCAATATATGCAAAGACGCGCAGGTTTATCAACCTCTTTTTCCCGAAAGAAGGCAGCAAAGAAAATTATCCTTCCCGTGCCTCCCCTGGCTGCCTTGCCGCCGAAAAGAACGGCTTATTGTTTATAGATGATCCGATGGCAGTTTTCGCACTCGATGGCGCCCTTTTCGTTGAGTTTGCTGTTGTCGGCGTTGGAAAGTTCCATGCGGCAGAACCCGCATCGTTTCTCCTTCAAGGGCACGATCACGGGCCAGAGCCCTTCCTTGCGGCGGCTCTTATAACGTTCGAGCACGTCGGCGGGGATATCCTTTTCCATGGCGGCGAGTTTGGAACGGATCTCCTTGACCTCCGCCGCCCGCCCCTGTTCGACGGCGGCATATTTCTCCTTGTATTCCTTGAACTGCTTCTGCATGCTCAACGTTTTCTTTTTGAGGTCGAGATATTCCTTGGTAACCGCCTCCATTTTCTCCTTCACGGAAATAAGGTCGCGTTTGAGCGAGCGCAGGGTGTCGGAGAGCGCCTGCGCATTCTTTTTGAAAAACGCCGTTTCACCCTCGCTGTTTTCCAACTCCGAAAAATCGACGTCGGAAAATTCTTTGAGTTCGGCAGCCACTTCCTCGTAATGCTTTTCCAATCTGGAAAGGTCGCCCGCCAGCGCGACCGCCTTGTTTTCGTAGCCGTCCAGCGTCGTCTGCGCGCCCTTCAAAAATTTGCGCGCCTGCATATACTTTTTGCGCTCTTCGGTCGCCGCAAGCGCCTTTTCGATGTCCAGAAGCGTCTTGTCCGTCGCCTGATAGTCGATGAGTGTCTGTAAATTTGACATGTCCCTTTTCTCCTTTATTGCTAAAATCTTAATTGTCTGTCTTGCCGTTTTCCGCTCATAACAGCCGTTCGTCGGAAAAATAACGGCACTCCGCGTCCAGTCGTTCTTTTACCGTCCGGTAAATCCGATGAAACCCGTAATCTTCGCGCGCATAGTGCGTGCACTGCACGACGCTCAGCCCGTATTCGAGCGCCAGGCACACCGCATGGTGCTTGAAATCGGCGGAAAGGATGCAGTCGGCGCCCGCCGCCGCGGCATGCCGCACGCACGCTTCCGAGCCGCCCGCGCCGCAAAAGACCGCCGCGCGATGCACGGGCTTTTCCCCGCCGTAACACCAGACCCTCTTGGCAGAAAGCGCTTTCGCGGTGCGTTCCGCCAACGCCGCCGCCGACAGGGGCGCAAGGTCAAAGACCCTGCCGTAGCCGCACCCCGGCGCCGTCAGCCGTTCGCAGATCTCTCCCCCGCCCGCCTTTCCGCCGGCGGCACGCATGAACCATTCGTCGATGCCCTCCGCCGCACAGTCGAAATTGAGATGCATGGAGATGACCGAGATCCCCCCGCCGATCGCGCGATGGAGATTTTTCCCCTGCGGGTCGGAAGAAAGGATGCTGCCGATCTTCGCATATACGGCGGGATGGTGGGTAACGAGAAGGTCGGCGCCCTCCCTTTCGGCGGCGTCCAGCGCCGCGCCCGAAAAATCGAGGGAAAACAAAATCTTATGCACTTCCTTCCCGCCGTCGACGAGAATGCCGCTGTTGTCATAACCGTCGTATTTTCGGCAGTATTCGTCGCTGAGCGCTTTGGGCGCAAAGTTTTCCAATACCGCGTATACATCACTTGATCTCACCTAAAAGCACCCCTTGTAAATATTCCTTTTCCGCTTCCGCCTTCCGCCGCGTCTCCTCTTTGAGCGGGCGGGCAAGAACGGCTTCTTTTTTTCCGATCTCCGCGCGCAGGAAGCGAAGGAAATCCTCTCCTCTCCGCGCCAGGTTCTCCCTGCCGAAGGCAAGTTCCGCCGCGGAATAGGGCGGCGTGCCGCCCGCGGCGCTGCCCGTGATGACGTCATAAAATTTTCCGTCCGCAAAGGTGAAATCCCGTTCGATGCGCGCTCCCCTTGCAAGCAGCACGCGCCGCAGATATGCCCCGTCGCGCATGGGCTGCAAGACAAAATGTTCGGGGATGAATCCCCCTTCATCCGTCAGGATATGCGCGATTTCCATGCCACCCATGCCTGCGATCAAAACAAGATCCGTGTTTCTGTCCACCCCGCGCAGTCCGTCGGTGCACAGGGGGATGCACGTTCCCGATTCGATGTATCCGCGCAGCAGGTCTTCGGCTTTTTTGAGGCATGCGGCGCTGATATCCGTTACGATCGCCCGCCGGCACAGCCCGCGGCGGAGCATATACGCCGCGCAATAGCCGTGGTCGCAGCCGATGTCGGCAAAAGTATCCGCCCGAAAGAGCAGGGAACAGAGGGTTTCGATGCGCTTGGAAGGCATGTTCCCCGCTCCTTATTCCAGATAATCTTTGAGCGTCTTGCTGCGGCTGGGATGACGGAGTTTCCGCAGCGCCTTCGCCTCGATCTGACGGATGCGCTCGCGGGTAACGTTGAATTCCTTGCCCACCTCTTCGAGGGTGCGCGGCTTGCCGTCGTCGATGCCGTAGCGCAGGCGCAGCACCTTCTCTTCGCGGGGGGTCAGCGTGTCGAGCACGCGCAGCAACTGTTCTTTGAGCATGGTGGCGGCAACGCTGTCGCTCGGCGTTACCGATTTGTCGTCCTCCACAAAATCGCCCAGATGGCTGTCCTCTTCTTCGCCGATGGGCGCTTCGAGGGAAACGGGATCCTGGGCGATGCGCTGGATCTCGCGCACGCGCTCTTCGGAAACGCCCATCTCTTCGGCGATCTCCGCCGGCGTGGGCTCCTTGCCCGTCGTCTGCAACAGCATGCGCGAAACGCGGGTGAGTTTGTTGATGGTCTCCACCATATGCACGGGGATGCGGATGGTGCGCGCCTGGTCGGCGATCGCACGGGTGATCGACTGGCGGATCCACCAGGTGGCGTATGTGGAGAATTTATATCCCTTCTGATAATCGAACTTCTCCACCGCCTTCATCAGCCCCATGTTCCCCTCCTGAATGAGGTCCAAAAAGAGCATGCCCCGTCCCACATACCTCTTGGCGATGGACACGACGAGCCTTAAATTCGCCTCGGAGAGGTGGCGCTTCGCCTCTTCCTTCTCCTCCTCTGCCCCTTCCTGCATGATGCGGGCGAGTTCGATCTCGTCATCCCCGGACAACAGAGGCACGCGCCCGATGTCTTTGAGATACATTTTGACGGGATCGTCCATCCCCACGTCCATCAGAACGCGGTCGAAGAGTTCCTTGTCCCGCTCCGCCTCGTCGATGATCTGCACGCCCGATTCGGGCAGCGATTTATAGACGGTATCCATCTGATTGGACGTGATGTCATACTTTTCGAGAATGTCGAAAAGCGCATTGGAAGAGATGCTCCCCTTCATCTTATACGCATTGATGACCCCGTTGATGATGTCCGTCAGTTTCTGATCGCTGATGCTCATTTTTGATTTATCCTCCGTTGCGATAAATGGTTTTTCTTCGCGGGCGGCGGAAAAAGTCTTTCCGCGAAAAAGTTCTTTCCCGTTCCGCCCGTATCCTGTTTTTCTGCCTTCGTTCCGTCGCTATAAAGAGATCAGGAACGGTAATTTTGGTAGTTTTTGAGTTCCCCCGTGAGGGCGGTGAGTTCCTCGGTCAACGCGCGGCGGGCGGCAAGGTCCTGCTCGGCGCCGATCTGCTGCGTGAGCGCGGCGATCTTCTGCTGGATGCGCCAGCGGGAAACGGTGCGCACGCAGTCGGAAAAATATTTCTCCGCGCCGCTGCCGAAGAGCCGTTCTTCGGTGTTGAGGTCCAAAATGGCGTTGAATTCCGCCGTATCCTCCCCGAAAGTTTCAAAGAGGTCGCTCACGCGGATATCCCTGCCCGCCTCGCGGCAAGCGCCGATGTAGCGCACGACGGTGCGGTGCACGTCGTTTTGAAAGTCTTCTTCCCGCAGGGAAAAACGCTCGGCATAGGGCTGCCGGAAGAGCACGGCGGCAAGCAGGAAACGGCAAGCCTTCTGCACCTTGTCCCCCTTGTCCCGCGCAGCGGGCGGCGGCGCGGCGGGAGCAGCGGGCGCGGCGCGCTTGCCCGCGGTATACTCTTCCAGGTCGCGGGCAAGGGACTGATAGGTAAACCCCGTCTTGTCCCGCACCGTTTTGAGCAGATCCTCCCGCTCGGCGGCGGAAGGCGACTGAGCGATGACGGACATGGCTGCCCGCGCATAGGCGCGCTTGCCCTCGGCGGAAGCCAGATCGAAACCGCGTTCCAGGGAATGCAGTTTATAATCCACCAACGGCAGAGCATTATCCAGGCACTCCCGATAGGCGGCGGCGCCCCGCTTTCTGACCACGTCGTCGGGGTCCTCCCCGTCCGGCAGGAGCACCACTTTGACGCCGAGGTTTTCCTCTTTGAGTATTTCCAGCCCCCGCAAATCGGCGTTCTGCCCCGCAAAATCCCCGTCGTAACTGATGAGCACGTTCTCGGCATACCGTTTGAGCATGCGCGCCTGTTCCTGCGTGAGCGACGTACCCATAGACGCAACGACGTTGCAAAAGCCCGCCTGATAGAGGGAAATGGTGTCCATGTACCCCTCCACCATGATGACATACGGCAGAGCGTTTTTCTGCTTGTATTTTTTCAGGAGATTGACGTTGTAGAGCGTCTTTCTCTTGTTGAAGAGCATGGTCTCTTTGGTGTTCTTGTACTTGGCTTCGCGGTCGGTCTTTTTGCCCAGGATCCTTCCGCCGAACCCGATGACTTCGTCGAAGGAATTGATGATGGGAATAATGAGCCGTTCCGCCTGCGCGTCGAAGAGTTTGCCGCGGGGATTGACCGCGCACACCCCGCTCTCTTCGATCTCTTCCCGCGTGAATCCGCTGTCGAGGAGCAGCGACGGCAGGGAATCATAGTCCAGCGACGCCCCCAGCCCGAATTTTTTGACCGTGGTCGGCAAAAGTCCGCGCTTTTCTATATATTCCATATGCGCCTGCGCCTGTCCGCCGTAGAGGTTCTGCAAATAAAACCTGGCGGAAGTCAGCAGGATTTTGAGCAGCCTGTCCTTCTTTTTTTTCAGTTCGGCAGTGCGCTCGGAATCGAAGTTCATCTCGGGCATGGGCATCTTGGCGCGCGCAGCGAGATAGCGCACCGCGTCGGGGAAGGAGAGCGATTCCATCTCCATCACCAGATTGACGACGTCGCCCGAAACGCCGCAGCCGAAACAGTGATAATACTGCTCCGCCGCCTGAATGGAAAAAGACGGCGTCTTTTCATGGTGGAAGGGACAGCAAGCCCAATAGTTATAGCCCCGCTTGTCCAGCGTCATATATTGCGCCGCTATTTCCACGATGTCGTTGCGTGCTTTCAGTTCCTGCATGAATTCGGGGGAAAAACCGTTCTTCGGCATACTCACTCCCTCCCGCCGACGGCAAAATTCTTAGGCACGAACAGATCTTCAAATACGCCGATGGCATAGCGGTCGGTCATGGAAGAAATGTAATCACACACCGCCCGCCCGGCGCCTTCCCGCTCGGCGACGGCACGGTATAAGGCGGGCATTTTTTTGGTGTTTTTGATGAAATAATCGTACATGGCGGTCAGCATGCGCTCGGCGCGGTCCTGCATGACCTTGTTGGCGCGGATATAGACCCGCTCGAACATGAACGCCCGCAGTTGGGCGGACGCTTTCCCCTTTTCCTCGGACATGGTTACCTCGTTTTTGCCTTCCGAGTTCTGCACGATGTCCGTGATGGCGGTGTTGATCCGTTCCCCCGTGTCCCTGCCGAGAACGGCGACGGGCGCGGCGGGAAGTTCCTCTTCCCGCAGAAAGCCGCCGCGGATGGCGTCTTCGATGTCGTGATTGATATAGGCGATGCGGTCCGCCAGGGACACGGCGACGCCTTCCAGCGTCTGCGGGCGTCCCGAAGAGGTATGGTTGACGATGCCGTCCCGCACTTCAAAGGTCAGATTGAGCCCCCTGCCCTCTTTTTCGAGCAGATCCACCACCCTGAGGGACTGCACGTTGTGGCGGAACCCCTCCGGACAGAGGGAATCCAGCACCCGCTCTCCGACATGTCCGCAAGGGGTATGCCCGAGATCGTGCCCCAAAGCGATGGCTTCGGTCAGGTCCTCGTTGAGGGAAAGGGCGCGGGCGATCGAACGGGCGATCTGCGACACGTCGAAGGTATGCGTGAGGCGGGTGATGTAGTGATCCCCGTCGGGCGAGAAAAACACCTGCGTCTTGTTTTTCAGGCGGCGGAAGGACTTGGAATAGATGATCCTGTCGCGGTCGCGCTGAAAATCGGTGCGCATGGAACAGGGCGTCTCTTCCCGCTGCCTGCCCTTGGTCTCTTCCGATTTGCAGGCATAGGGAGAGAGAAAGGTCTCTTCGATTTTATACGTCCTTTCCTTCGGTTGCATGCTCTTCCTCCCGCCGTCGTTTTTTTTCTCTTCCGCTCCCTTTTTTGCTCTATCCTATTATATATTCGACGAAACTTTCTCAAATCCTTTATTTTTGATGAAAAATTTTTTTCAAAGCGCAAATCCGCCGTCGACGCCGAGCGTCTGTCCCGTGATGTACTCGTTTTCCGCCAGGGACAAAACGGCGGCGGCGACCTCTTCGGGCGTGCCCTCCCTGCCCGCGGGGATCTCCCCGCGCAGCGCCGCCCGTTCCGCGGGCGGCAGGCAATCGTTCATGCGCGTGGAAATGACCCCGGGCGCCACGCAATTGACCCGCACGCCCGCATAGCCCACTTCCTTTGCCAGCGCTTTGGTAAACCCGATGAGCGCGGCTTTGGACGCCGAGTAAGCGACCTCGCAACTTCCGCCCGCGACCCCCCAGACGGAGGAGACGTTGACGATGCACCCCTCGCCCCTTTTCAGCATGGCAGGCAGGGCATGTTTCGTGCAGAGAAACGCGCCCGTTACGTTGACCGAAAAGACCCTGTTCCAATCTTCGAGGGAGGTGTCCTGTATCTGCGCGAAAAGGGAAATGCCGGCGTTGTTCACGAGCACGTCGACCCGCCCGATCTCCGCAAACATTGCACGCACCTGTCCTTCGTCGGACACGTCCGCCCGCAGGACGCGGAACCCTTCCCGCCGCGCCGCCGCCGCGCTCTCTTCATCGGAAGAATAACAGACCGCAACGGCATATCCCCGTGCGGCAAACAGCCGCGCCGCCGCCAGCCCGATGCCGCGCACGCCGCCCGTGATGAGTACCTGTTTCATGCCCTTTTCACCTGCCTTTCCCCGCCCGAGGCGGGATTCTTAAAAATGCAAAAGCGGGCAGGCATGCCCGCATACAACGGCAAATACGCCGCCTGTTTTTTCACCGCCCCGACGGCGCGCCGTCTGATAAAAGGCGGGAGAGTATCTCCCGCGCGATGTCTTCGGGCGTGCGTCCGTCGGTGTCGACGACGTGATCGGCGGCGCGCTCGTAGACGGGCGTGCGGACGGGAAGAAGTTCGCGCAGTTTTTTCTCCGCGCCGCCTGCGAGCAGGGGGCGGGAACTGTCCCCTGCCAGACGGGCAAGCAGGGTCTGCAAACGGGCGCGCAGAAAGAAAATTTTCCCCTTTCTTTTGAGCAGGGCGCAATTCTCTTCCCGCAGCACGAACCCGCCGCCCGTGGCGATGACGAGCCCGTCCTCTTCCGCCAGCCGACGGGCTGTCTCCGTTTCCAGATCGCGGAAATACGCCTCGCCGTGCGCGGCGAAAATATCCGTGATCCTGCCGTATTTTTCTTCAATGAGCGCATCGGTATCGACGGCTTTTCTCCCCGACAGGCGGGAAAGCGCCTCGCCCACGGCGGTCTTGCCGGCGCCCATCATGCCGCAGAGCACGATGTTCACAGCCGAAAACTCTCCAATGCCAGAAGATAACTGTTCCTGCCGAATCCCGCGATGACGCCCTTGCAGGCGGGAGAGATGACCGAACGGTGGCGGAATTCTTCGCGGGCGTGCACGTTGGACATAGGCACTTCGATGACGGGAGTGGCAATGCAGCGGATGGCGTCGTGCAGGGCGTAAGAATAGTGGGTGAACGCACCGGCGTTCAGCACGATGCCGTCATACCGCCCGTCGATGCAGGCGTGTATCTTTCCGCACAGTTCCCCTTCGAGATTGCTCTGAAAGAACTCGACCTCGTCGCCGTTCTTTTTGCAGAACGCGGCGATCCGTGCATTGATCTCTTCGAGCGTTTCGCTGCCGTAAACGTCCGTTTCGCGCCTGCCCGTCATGTTGAGGTTGACGCCGTTGATGACCAGAAATTTCATGCGTTTTTCTCCTTATATCGTTCAAACAGTTGTTTTGCCTCTTCGTCCGACGGTTCGATGCCCAGATAGATGCAATCGGAAAAGTACGCCTGATAAAAGAGCATGGCTTCCCCGTTGACGATCTTCTTGCCGAGGGACTCGGCGATGCGCAGGAACTCGGATTTTGCAGGCACGTAAATGAGATCGACCGCCGTTTCACAAAGGAACAAAATATCTTCCCCGACGGGCGAGACGCCTTCCGTGCGATGCATGCCGACGCCCGTACAGTTGAGGATGATGTCGTATTTCTTCGCTTCCACGCTTTCCAGCGGGGTGAACGCGGGGAACTCCTCGTGCACCTTTTGCAGATTTTCGCGGTTGAGGTCATAGGCAAAGACTTCCGCCCCCGCGTCGAGCAGTTTTTTGATGACGCTCCTGCCCACGCCGCCGCTGCCGAGCACGAGCGCCCGCTTGCCAGCCGTCTCCACGCCGTTGTTGCGGAGCATCAGCAAAAAGCCCATGCCGTCGGTGTTATATCCCTTCCTGTTCACGGCGTCCACGGTATTGACCGAACCGAACACCGCCGCATCCCCGCACACTTCAAGAAGGTACGGTATGACCGAAAGTTTGAAGGGAATGGTAACGTTAAAAGCATCGTACCGTTCAAAGAGCCGCGGCAAGGCGGCGGCAAAATCGCTTTCGGGAACGGACACCGCGTCATAGGTGCACCCGACGCCCAGATTTTTGAGAATGAAGGTATGCATCGCCGGGCTCAAAGAACGGGAAACGTCCTTGCCGACCACTGCCAATTTCAATGTTTTCATAGATACTCCGTCCATCGTTTTCCGATGTATGCCGTTTATTTTATACCCTGATACAGCCCGTTCAAAACGGTGAAAAAGTTTTCAAAAGTTTTCTTGGTGCAGGCGGGATCCTCGATGACCGTGCCGCCCTCTTTGAGCCCCGCCGTCGCAAACGCCATCGCCACGCGGTGATCGCCGAAGGTCCGGATGCGCGCGGGACGCACGAAAGCGCAGGGGTAGACGGTGATCCCGTCCGCCCGTTCTTCAAAGTGCACGCCCTGCGCCGAGAGATTGACGCACATGGCGCGGATGCGGTCGCATTCCTGCTTGCGGATGTGTCCGATCCCCTCGATGACCGTCGGCGTCGAGGCATACGGCGCGATCGCCGCCAGCGTCAGCGCCTGGTCGGAAAAATCCCGCATGTTCACGCGCACGCCCCGCAACTTTTCGGGTCCGATGACCCACGTCCCTTCCGCGCTCTCCCCGACGGCACAGCCCATATCCCGCAACACGTCCAGAAAACGGCTGTCCCCCTGCATCGAACGGCGCGCAAGTCCCTTGACCGTAACCTTCCGTCCGAGCAGAGCGCCCGCCGCAAAGAAATAATCGGCTGCCGAAAAATCGGGCTCCACCGCATATTCCCGCAGCGAATAGCGCTGCGCGGGCACGAAATAATCCGTTCCCGCACGGGTATAGCGTATGCCGAACTGCGAAAGCATTGCCGCCGTGATGCCGATGTAAGACCCCGCCGTGCGTTCTCCCGTGAGGTGCAGCGTCAGCCCCTGCGGCAGTATGGGCGCGCTCATCAGAAGCGCGCTGGCAAACTGCGAACTCGTCCCCGTGTCGATGGTCATCTCCCTTACGCCGATCCCGTCGGAATGCAGGCGGAAGGGAAAATGTCCCGCCTCTTTGAGGTACTCGATTTTGACGCCCGCGCCCGACAGCGCGCGCAGAAGGGGCTCCATGGGGCGGCGTTCCATCTGCGCCGAGGAACGCAGCAGATAGTCCCCGCCCGCAAAGGCGAGCATGACCGTCAGAAACCTTGCCGCCGTCCCCGCGCTGCGCACGTCGATCTCGGCAGTCCGCCGCGGTACGGCGCCGCCCGTTCCCCCGACGCGCACGGTCTTGTTTTCTTCATCGATCCGCAAATCGAACCCGAGCGCGGCAAGACAGGACAAAAAGGCGCGGGAATCGTCCGAAAAGAGAGCGCCGCGCACCGTGCAGTCCCCGTCCGACAGCGCCGCGAGCAGAAGCGCGCGGTTGGTGATGCTTTTGGATCCGGGCACCGCCGCCGTCAAAGGTGCCGTCCCGTCCAGTTTTCTGACCGTATATGTTTCCATCCCATT
>CALVZM010000015.1 GCA_944372515.1 uncultured Clostridia bacterium | reverse complement strand
TTCCGAACCCGACAGCCTTCTTTTGCGCTATATCGCCGCCACACGAAAAAACAGCAGGAACAAACCTGCCGTTTTTTTTCGTGGTGGACGATCAGGGGGCTTGCCGCTTCCGCGGCAAAGAAAATCGGAGATTTTCCGAACCCGACAGCCTTCTTTTGCGCTATATCGCCGCCACACGAAAAAACAGCAGGAACAAACCTGCCGTTTTTTCGTGGTGGACGATCAGGGACTCGAACCCTGGGCCCATTGATTAAGAGTCAATTGCTCTACCAACTGAGCTAATCGTCCATATACAACGGATTGGATCCGCTGATTTGTATGGTGGTGGTCCATCCGAGATTCGAACCCGGGACACCTTGATTAAAAGTCAAGTGCTCTGCCAGCTGAGCTAATGGGCCGTATAAAAAAATTGGCTGGGGTGGCAAGATTTGAACTTACGAATGCCGGAATCAAAATCCGGTGCCTTAACCGCTTGGCGACACCCCAAAAAATAAAATGGGGCGGGCGACGAGAATCGAACTCACGACCTCCAGGGCCACAATCTGGCGCTCTAACCAACTGAGCTACGCCCGCCATATTTGGTGCGCCTGAAGAGATTCGAACCCCTGACACACGGCTTAGAAGGCCGTTGCTCTATCCAACTGAGCTACAGGCGCATATCAGAAACCAACCTTTCCCCTTTCATCGCAGTATGACTTTATATTGTTTGAATGGAGCGGGTGATGGGAATCGGACCCACGCGACCAGCTTGGAAGGCTGGGATTCTACCATTGAACTACACCCGCATACGCATCAATGCTTGTCTATTATAACAATGCTCACGCGGATTGTCAATCGTTTTGACATTACTTTATGCAACTTTTTTCAAAGTTTTCCCGATGACGCACACGACATCCGACCACACACGGCAACTATTACATAATAACACATTTTTTCTCTTTATGCAATCATTTCCCGCATGCTTTTCGGAAAAATTTTTTATCTTTCTCATACGATCGTCAAACCGAACCCCGAACGATAGGCAACGACGAACAAATAGACGTTCAGCGCCGCCAGGACGGGAAGAGCGAGCATCAACAAAAGATTGTTGAGCCGATAGCGGAAGACGAACATACACACATAGAGCGTGAGCGCGCCGCCGAGCAGAGCGGTCAGCAAAATCTTTCCGTCCCACTCCCGCACGGGCGGTGCCGCGGGGGCATCTTTCTCCTTTTCTCCCCTTTCCGCGCCGACGCGCCTGCTTTTGATGAGCAGGAAGGAATAAAGATTGACCGCCAGGATATAGACCGAGAGCAAAATATACAATAAAATCATTCCGCCCGACAGTATGCGCAGAGAGCGCCCCTCTCATTCCCCGCCGCCGTCAGACGTAACCGAGCACGGTCTTTTTCACGGGCTCGCCCGCCGCAAAGCGAAGCGGCAGGTCGGCAAGGATCTTTCTCATGTTTTCCTGTATCCCCGCCCAAATATTTTCATTCCGTTCTTTCAGCAGCGCCGCGGCTGCCCCGTAGCGGGGCGGTCTTTTACGCGGATCGTGCGTATCCGACCCGAGACAATGCACCTGCCCGTGCGACAAGAGCGCCCGCACCAGCCCCCTCTTTCCCGCGTTGATAACCGAATCGCAGTTGATCTGCAAGAGGCAGCCCGCTTCGATCAGCGCCGCCGCCCATTCGGGACGATGCCGCAAAGCGGGGTACAATTCCGCGTGCGCGATCACGGGCGTCAGCCCCTCCTCTTCTTTCAGTTCTTTCAGCCGTCTGAAAAAGAGGTCGCCTTTCGTCCATTGCGGGCGGAAGGACAGTTCCGCGAGGATGTAGCGCGTTCCTTCGAGCGCGAGCGGGCGCAGGGAACTCACGTCCGTGTTGGCGCAGGTGTCGAGATTGCACTCGCAACCCTGCAACAACCTGATCCCCCCTTGATAGGCTTCGCAAAGCGTGCGGTCTGCCCGTGCGCGCTTTTCGAGAAAATATTCCACATCCCGTTTTCTGCCGTAATAATGCGGCGTAAGTACCACCGTCCCGACGCCCTGCGCTTCCAGCGCGCCGAGCAGCGCCAGCGACTCTTCCAAAGAAGCCGCTCCGTCGTCGATACAGGGCAAAATATGCGTGTGAAAATCGATCATTGCAGTTTTCTTCGCGGCATTTTCGCCACAACGGAAGATGCCGCGATTTTCCTTCCCTTTTTTTGTAATATGTATTATACTACATCTGCGGTTTTCTGTCAATACCCCCGATGATCGGACCGACCGCCCTTTTTGCCTCGCCGCCGCGACGCGCGGCGAACAGGCGCAAGCCCCATTTATACGCCTCACCCAAGGGCAGTACGGCAAGAGAAACGCCGAACACGATGCCCCATTGCGCGGGGGTCAGCGCCACGATGCCGAACGCCGCCCGCAGCGGCGCGAACACGCACAGGAGCAGGTTGAGCGCGACGGCAGCCGCGATCGTCAGCAAAAGCACTTTATTCCCGAAGAACGCCCTTCCCAACAGGGATGCGTCCGTGCGGATATTGAGTGCATAAAAAAGTTCACAAAAAGACATGGCAAAAAACGCCATGGTCAGCGCGACGGCGTTGCCGTAAGCATGCAGCGACCAGACAAAGAGCCCGACGACCGCCGCGGCTTGCAGCACGCCGAAGAGCAGGACGGGTACCAGCGAACGCCTGGAAAACATTTCCTTTTCCGCTTTCTGCGGCGGGCGGTGCATGCTGCGCCTTTCCGCCGCTTCCGCCCCCAGCGCCAGCACGGGGAAGGTGTCGGTGATGAGATTGATCCAGAGCAATTGCGTGGAATTGAGGAAATCATAGCGGAAGAGAAAGAGCGTAACCACCAGCACCGCGAGAACTTCCCCTAAATTGGTGGTCAGGAAAAAGGAAATGGTCTTGCGGATGTTGGAAAAAATATGTCTCCCCTCCGATACGGCGGCGACAATGGTGGAAAAATCGTTGTCCGTTACCACGATATCGGCGACGTTTTTGGTAACGTCCGTGCCCGAGCCCATGGCGATCCCGATGTCGGCGTTTTTAACGGCGGGCGCGTCGTTGACGCCGTCGCCCGTCATGGCGACCGTTTTGCCGCGCTTTTGCAGGGCTTTGACGATGACCGCCTTATGCGCCGAATTGACGCGCGCGAACACGCGGGCGGAAAAAATACGTTCTTCCAGCGCCTTCCCGCGCAATCCGTCCAACTCCTCGCCCGTTACGAGTTCGCCGAAGGACTGCGCAATGCCCAACTGCCGCGCGACGGAGAGCGCCGTATCCCGTTGATCGCCCGTGATCATGACCACGCCGATCCCCGCTTCAAGACAGGCGCGCACCGCTTCCGCCGCCCCTTTCTTGGGCGGATCCGACATCCCGCACAGACCGATGAACACAAGATCTTCTTCCTTCCGTTCCCCGTCCGTGCGACAGGCAAAACCCAGGACCCGCAGCGCCTTGCGCGCCATTAAAGAGGACGTATGCAAAAAGCGCCGCCTGTCCGCTTCCGTCATGGAACGAACGCTGCCGCCGTCCTGCACATAATGGCATTTTTTGAGCAGGATTTCGGGGGCACCCTTGGAATAACACATCTCTCCCGCGCCCGACGCGACAAAGACCGTCATCATCTTGCGGTCGGAATCGAAGGGAATCTCGTCCCTTTTTTCCGCCGACGGCAGAACGATCTTTCGCTCGGCAAGGTAGTTTTTGAGCGCGATCTCCGTTCCGTCGCCGATGTAGCGCCCGCGTTCCCCGCGGACGGCGTTGCAATATTCCATGCACTCGAACAATCGCTGCTCCGCATCGCCGCCCAAGGTGAAAATCTCCCGCACGGTCATGCGGTTTTCGGTGAGCGTGCCCGTCTTGTCGCAGCAGATGCAGTCGCATGCGCCCAGCGTTTCCACCGCCTGCAAACGGCGCACGATGGCGCGATGACGGCTCATTTTCTGCACGCCGAGCGCCATGAGCACGGTTACCACCGCGGGAAGCCCTTCGGGAATGGCAGCCACTGCCACCGCCACCGAGGACATAAAATTGGGCAGAAGCCCGACATCGCGGAAAAACGCCCCGAACACAAAGAGGAACGCCGCGATCCCGACCACGCAGCCGGAAATGATTTTGCCGAGCCGTTCGAGCGCCCGCTCCAACGGCGTCTTGATGACTTCCGCATGCGTGATCAATCCCGCAATCCTGCCGATCTCCGTCCGCATGCCCGTTTCCGTTACCACCGCCGTCGCGCTGCCGCGCACGGCATACGTCGAGGCGTAAAGCATGTCTTTGCGGTCGCCCAGCGCCGCCGTTTGCAAAATCGTCTGTTCCGACTTCTCCACCTCCGCCGATTCCCCCGTCAGCGCCGCTTCGTTGCATTTGAGGTTCTTCGCCGAAAGAATGCGGCAATCGGCGGGGATGCGGTCCCCTTCTTCAAAGTATACGATGTCCCCCGGTACGAGCAGTTTTCCGTCGATGCGGCACTCCTTGCCGCCGCGGCACACTTTCACGAAACAGACGGAAAGATTTTTCATCTTTTCAATGGCGTTGTCCGCCCGATATTGCTGCACAAAACCGACGACGTTGTTCAGCAAAATGATGACGAGCAGAATGACGGTGTCCGCAAGGTCGTTGCGATCCTTCGTGATGAAGGATAAAACCGCCGAGATCCCCGCCGCGATCATCAGAAGAATGGTCATGAAATCGCCGAACTGCGCAAAAAAAAGCGCGACCGCGCCGCGGCGCTTTTCCTCCGTGAGTGCGTTCTCCCCGTATGTCTTCAACCGCGCCGCCGCTTCCCGCTCGCTCAGCCCTTTGCGGGAAGAACCGAGCGTTTTGAGGACGGTTTCCCCTTCGCACAGATAAAATTCCAAAACACGCGCCTCCGTATCTGTTTTTGTTTTCCGTTGTTTTTTCGCTTTCTTCTCTTCGGACGATCGGAACTACCCGCTTTTCAGGCGATTTGACTTACCCGATCGCGGAACGTGCCGAAAAAGGCTCTGAGGACGGTTCCGAGAACGGCTCCGAAAAAGGCGCAAAAAGCCCTTCTTCCTGCGTAAGCCGCGCCCTCCCGATGCGACCGCCGACCCTGCTTTGCCCTCTATTGTATGCCGAGACGAGGACGAATATTAGCCGCTTACGGCGCAACGCGGCAAAGAAAAAGAAAAGATTTTAAGAAAAAAGAGCAAAAATGCTTGACAGCGACAGGATTTATGAATATAATTGTTTATGCTGTTTTGAGGGAATTTTTTCTTTTCCTTTGTGTTCCTTCCGACGGCAATCTTTATTGAGGCATAGCGCAGTTTGGTAGCGCGCTTGGTTAGGGACCAAGAGGTCGTGGGTTCAAGTCCCGTTGCCTCAACCAAAAAAGGCGGCATTGACGGTTGTGTTCGATGTCGCCTTTTTGTTTGTGTTTTATCTGATTTTTGTTTATCTTTTATCTGATCTTGTTTGCTTTTTGCTTTTATCCGCCCTTTTGCCGTCCGAAAAGAGCGGATTTTTTCTTCCCGAAAGCGCGCAAAACGAACAAAAACCGGCGGCACCCGCGCGCCAATCCGCCGCTTCATCGGTTGGCTTGCAGACAAAAAACAACAGAAAATCCCACCCCGCCAATTGCCTTTTGCCCCGTTTTTCAGCCTTTTACCTTTCGTCCCGTTTTCAGCCTTTTATCGCCCCCGAAGAACGGGACGGATAAAAAATTTTATCCCGAAAACACGCTTTTTCCCGCCCTTCCGATGTCCGTCTTTTTTGTCTCCCTGTTTTTGAACGCCGATTTTTTCTTTGGAAATCGGCTTTTTTGTTGTCCGAAATCTTCTCCCGTCCCGAAAAAATATTCTCGAAAATTATCCCATTTGACTGCATTTTTATTGCATTTTCATAGTACTATGTCTGACATAATACTATGAAAACAAGTGAAGTATATGCAATTCAGATGTAAAACGCTCATTTTGAAAAGAAACTCGAAAAAAACATTTTTATCGCTTTCTGATTTCTCTCGTCCCCTCTTCCCCCTCAAAAAATTGCCTTGGCTTTGCAGGCAGACTGCCCTTTGCGAATAAAAATTCCCCTTGATTTTCCAAGAAAAAACTTTCGTTCGGGTTAAAAATTGCCCGCCGTCCCTGCCGTTCCTTCTCAACGTTTTCTCCCCTCTCTTTTTTTCTATTTTTCATGTCGATTTTGTGCCCTTACTTTCCCCACATTGCAATGCCGTTGACGCCGATTTTCCTCTTTTTCATTTTGCCTCTTCTTACCGCGAACATAATTCAAAAACCAATTTTCCCCGAATGCCGAAACATTGCTCCGCCCCACACGCAGCCGCCCGCCCGATCTTCGCCGAGGCTCTTCCTGCAAAAAATAATACGACCCCGAACGCCAAAAAGGAAAATCTTAAAAAATTTTATCCGTCCTTTTCTTTACCGGCAAAAGGCGCGCGCCTTTTGCAATGAAACGGAATTTTATCGCTGCCGCCTCGTCTTTGCTCTTTTATTTTTGACGACCGCCGTCCGCACTGCTCGCTCCAACGCCCCACGCAAAAAACGATTTTTCTCCCTCTCCTGCCCCGAAAAATGCCCAGCAAAAAAAGTCGCTAAAACTGCGATGAGACAGAATGACTTTTTTGAGACGGGCGAAAAAAATTCTCCATTCTGCGTGAAATTTCCGATGCAAGGAAGATGTTTTTATCGGGAGGTGCAAAATTGAATTTTCATAAGGAAAAACACAATCAAAAAAATCCGACGGATTTTTTCAGTATCTGCAAAACACACCGCAAAAAATTTGCAACAAAAAAAATTGCAACAGAAAATTTCCGCAATAAATTTTCCACGACAAAAAAATCCGCGGCGAAATTTTTTCACTGCGGATTTTTTTCGGTTTATTTTTTCAGGGTCGACGCGACCGAAATCAAACGGAATCTCCTTCGATCTCTTTCAATAAAACAATCCCTTTCGCTCCTCCACGGCGAGCACGACAAAGCCTTCCTTTTCCACTGCGGTGCGGAGCATATCATCGGTTACGTCCGAAGTTACCGATACGAGCAAAACGTTTTTGCGATAATCCCCTTTTGCCGCCAGAACGCCGTCAAGAAGCGTGAGTTTGTTTGCCGCGCGGACGGCACAGCGCTTGCAGCAAAGGTCTTCCACGCGGATGATCTTTTTCATTGCCGCACCTCGCCCGATCACGGATTAACGCGGTTGATGTCGCGCGGGAACATGGCGGCGTCGCGGACGTTCTTAAAGCCCAGAAGGTGCATGGTCAGGCGTTCCAGCCCGATCCCCAACCCGCCGTGCGGCGGCGCGCCGTATTTGAAAGTCATGAGATAGGTCTCGAATTCTGCGGGATCGAGCCCCTTCTCCTTCATTTTTTCCACCTGCATGCCGTAATCGTGGATACGCTGCCCGCCGGACGTGATCTCCAATCCCCGGAACAAAAGATCGAAAGAAAGCGTATATTCCGGATCCTCGGGGTCGTCCATGGTGTAGAACGGACGCTTCTTGGACGGATAGTGCGTTACAAACAGGAAATCAGAATTGAACTGCTTCTTCGCCCATTTGCCCAGAATTTCCTCTTCCTGCGGGTCAAAATCCTTCATGTCCGTGGGCTGATATTTGAATTTTTTCATGATGACGTCCGTCTTCGCGTCCATAAATTTGATGCAGGGGATCTCGGTGATCTCCGGGACCTGCACATGCAGGAGTTCCAACTCGGGCGCGTATTCCCTTTTGAGCAGGGACATGATATATTTGAGCACGCCCGTTTCCATGTTCATAATGTCGGTGAAATTCTCGATGAAGCCCATTTCAAAGTCCATGGAAACGTACTCATTGAGGTGGCGGGACGTGTCGTGATGCTCCGCACGGAAGACGGGCGCGATCTCAAACACCCGCTCGTATACGGGCACAAGCATCTGTTTATAAAACTGCGGCGACTGCGCAAGATATACCTGCTTGCCGAAATAATCCAACTTAAAGACGTTGGTGCCGCCCTCGGCGCCCTTGAAATTGATCTTGGGCGTATGCACTTCGGTGAAGCCCTGCGTCATCAGGTATTCGCGGAAGCCGCGCTGAATGCCTTCCTGCACCTTGAATACGGCGCGCTGCGAGGGATTGCGCAAGGTAACGGGACGGTTGTCCAGATTGGTGGAAAGGTCGCACTGTACCGTCTTTTTGGATATCACGACGGGCGGTACCGCCGCAGGCAGAGACAGGATCTCCACCCCGCGCATCTGGATCTCATAGCGCACGGAACCGTCCTTGGTCTGCCCCGCCGCGACGATACCCGTCAGACGGACGCAGGCATTTTCACAAAAATTGTCGGGCAGGCGGAAGTCGTTCGCGCCCGTATCATAGACGCATTGAATGGTCTCGCGTGCCGTGCGCAGGATCACAAAAGCGCCGAAAGACATTTCACGGATGGAATGCACCGTGCCTTTCACAGTTACTTCCTTCCCGACGTATGCGGAAAATTCGGCATAATCGATGGTGCTCTTTCTCTCTTCTCCGTTTATGGTCATATATCGCTCTCTCCTCTTTTCGGTAGATTTCTGTCTATTTTATTGTAAACTTTTTGACGGGAAAAAGCAAGGTATTTCAGACGGATTTTCAAACCATGGAAAAATTTTCAGAATATTCCCCTTTTTTTCATCGCAGAATGCTTGCCAAAATCGACAAGTACATATTATAATAAAGATATATCTGCGGTGTGCGTAGGAGCGAAAAACTCGTAATCCACAAAATGTAATTCAGGGAGCCGGGAGTCGGCAGGGATATGCAAGGTCTGTATTGATACGGAAAGTCAGATGCCTTGCCGCACGGCACCCACCTGCTCAGGCGGGTTAACACTTTTTCCTTTTACGGCACAGGCGGATATTTTTTATTTTCACGCCCCGTTTTTGTTCGGAAACGATGAAAAAATGCTTGCAATAAAAATGGGGATATGCTATAATAAACACGCTGATTTTTTCATGGCCTTGTGGTCAAGAGGTTAAGACGGCGCCCTCTCACGGCGCAATCCCGGGTTCGATTCCCGGCAAGGTCACCACGTTAAACCTAAATCGAACCACTCCTTTGCGAGTGTGTACGGTTTAGGTTTTTCTCTTTTTCATCCTTTTTTCATGCGTACATTCTGATTATGATCGGTTGTTTATTGATAGTTTTTACATCGGCATAAAAGCAAAAGCCCTGACCGTCGTCAGGGCTTTTCGTTATCGGACTGTTAAAGTAGATTTCTATCTTATCGTCAAACAATACGATTTCTTTCACGAGATAGTTGATCAGCATCTGCGATTCCAGCCGCAACGCCTGTTCATAATATTCCCGCACTTCCTTTTCGCTCAGTAATATCTTTTGCCTGCTTTTCTCCTTTGCGATCAGTTCTTCCAGTCCCGCCTGCCGCTCCTCCAGCTGCGCCATGCGTTTGCTCGTCGTCTTATTCACCACCCCGCGTTCCACCGCGGAAAGAAGATTATCCAGCGCGATCTCGTTTTGCCGCTGTTCCCGCTCCAACGCCAGCAAAGAAGAGTTTTCCTTGTTCACCCGCTCCTGCTCCGCCAAAAGCCCCTTCACCATCTTATCCGTCAATTCCGGTCTTGTCAATTCTCCGACGATGCAATCGATCACAAGTTTTTCCAACGGCTCTTTTGCCACAGGCGACTTTTTGCAATCGTTTACCCGCGCCTTTCTCCCGCGGCATTTATAATAGTACTTTTTCTTTCCGTTGCGCATCGTACCGTTCTCCGCTATGATCGACTGTCCGCAATAGCCGCACCGGAGTTTATGCCGCAGAAGATACACCACCTCCGTGCTACGCTTTCCGTGCTTGTTGGCTTCTACGATCCCCCTCACCCGTTCATATATCTCCTTTGACACGATCGGCGGATACATATTTTCTATCCGTTCCCCGTTGCATGTATAACTGCCGATGTATTTTTCATTTTTCAAAATGCCGTACACGGTATTCATGGCAAACGGTCTGCCGTGGTACAACACCCCCTTCGCGGTC
>CALVZM010000014.1 GCA_944372515.1 uncultured Clostridia bacterium | reverse complement strand
ATGAATCGGACGATCTGATGCGCGTGGAAATGGGCGACGACTATGCCATCGCCTGCTGCGTGAGTTGCATGCGCGTGGGCAAGGACATGCAGTTCTTCGGCGCGAGAGCCAACCTCGCCAAGTGCCTCCTCTACGCCATCAACGGCGGCAAGGACGAACTGATGCGCGACAAGGTTACCGGCAAACACTTGCAGGTTTCCCCCAAGTTTGAAGCCATCACCTCGGACGGTCCCCTCGATTACGACGAAGTCATCGAAAAGTACGAGACCATGATGAACTGGCTGGCGCGGCTCTACGTCAACACCCTCAACCTCATCCACTACATGCACGACAAATATTCGTATGAAGCGCTGGAAATGGCACTGCACGACACCAAGGTGAGAAGATTCTTCGCGACGGGCGTCGCGGGGCTCTCCTGCGTGGTCGACTCCCTCTCCGCCATCAAGTACGCCAAGGTCTATCCCATCCGCGACGAAGAAGGCGTGGTCGTCGACTTCCGCATCGAAGGCGACTTCCCCAAATACGGCAACAACGACGACAGGGCAGACCAGATCGCCGTGTGGCTGGTCAAGACCTTCATGCGCGAGATCAAGGCGCGCTTCACCTATCGTGAAAGCATCCCCACCATGTCCATTCTGACCATCACTTCCAACGTCGTTTACGGCAAGAAGACGGGCAACACGCCCGACGGCAGAAAGGCAGGCACCCCGCTCGCGCCCGGCGCCAACCCCATGCACGGCAGAGATCACAACGGCGCCCTCGCCTCTTTGGAATCGGTCGCCAAACTCCCCTATGAGTTCGCCCGCGACGGCATCTCCAACACCTTCTCCATCACGCCTCAGTCCCTGGGCAAAAAAGATTAAATTTTCTGTCCGGAATCGGTTGACAAAATTATTTAATTAGGATATAATATCAATAAAGAATAGATTTTGAAAGGAGATGATTGCTATGGCAAACACGCAAGTCGATAATCTGGTAACCATGCTGGACGGATACGTTGCGGACGGAGGACATCACCTGAACGTCAACGTGTTCAACCGCGAGACCCTTCTGGATGCGCAGAAGCACCCCGAAAAATATCCCCAACTGACCATCCGCGTTTCCGGTTATGCCGTCAACTTCAACAAGTTGACCAAGGAACAGCAGGACGACGTCATTGCCCGTACCATTCACGAATCCATGTAAGGGACGGGGAAAACAAAAAAGCGTGAAAAGCGCCCGAGGCAGTCAAGCCTCGGGCGCTTTTTTGTCCTTTTTTGCGGCGGGGCATGCCCCGCCGCGGGAAAAACATCCTTTCTTCGATCCGTGCGGGCATGCCCCCGCCGAAAAAGCGCATTCTTCAAAAAAATCAGCCCTTGAAATTGCGGGCGTCGTCGGCAATGACGATCGCCTGCGGAAAGAGGGCGTTCAGCGTTTCCAGCGCCGTCCGCACCGCCGCAAGCGCCTGCGCAAGACAGGCTTCGCCGTCGCCCGTGAGGGGCACGGCATATTTGTGGTACGCCTGCTTTTGCCCCGTGAACACCTGAAAAGACCCGACGGGGCAGGTGAGGTTGAGGGTGTTATAGGCGACCATGGCGGGGACGAGATTGTTCTCGTCCATACCGCTTGCAAAAGTGGTGAATATCTGCAAAACCGTGCTTTGCGGCAAAAAACATATCTCCGAAAGCGCCGTGCCGTCCACGCCGCCGAGCCCCGCCAGGCGAGTCTTTAAGATCCGCAGCCCGTTTTCTTCGGCAAAAAGGGTCTCCCTGCCCTGCGCGCGCAGCCACGATTCCAATTGTTGCAAGACCGCTCTTTCATCCATCTTTTTCCCCTCCTTGTTTCGATTATAGCATAAAAGCAACGGGGCGTCAATCCCCCTTTTTGGTTCGGGCGGGGGAAAAAAGAGCGCGGGCGCGCTTGCGGCGGGAACCGTTCGGGCTTATAAAAATCATATTTTTCACCGCTTTCTTCCGATTTGAGCGTAGGCGGCGTTTCCTCTTTGCGGCATGGCGCAAAAGAGGGGGATAAGGCATCACCCGTCCGATTTTTGTCCGCCGCCCCGCTTTTTTGAAAAAATTCCGCAAATCTGCCCCTTTTTTTGCCCGAACGCTATTGTCAGGCGGCAAAATTTATGTTATACTGTCCTATGTTATCGTATCGTTCTCGCCGCGCGCCGAAGAACACAACACTGCACAGACAAAAGAGGAAAAGCAAAATGAGCAATCTATCGGAAAAAATCAGAAAGGCGGGCAAAGAATTCCCGGAAAAATTCAAACAGTTCTGGTCGAACAACACCTTTTCTGCGGCGCTCGACAACGTGCTCGCCATGTTCCCTTCCACCATTTTAATGCCCCTGATGGTCAACGCGGCGGTCGGATTCACCCTCTTCGACGTGGCTTCCGTCCTCTTCCTCACGGGCATCGCCACCCTCTTCTACCTCGCCTTCACGGGCGGCAGGCTGCCCGGCTATCTCGGTTCGAGTTTCGCCTTCATCGGCGTGTCCTCTTACATCGCCGCCATGGTGCAGGCGGAAAACAGTTCGCCCGCAGACGTCATGGCATACGTCATGGGCGCCTATATCTGCTCGGGCGGGTTCCTCTTCCTTTTGTCCCTCTTATGCAAAATCGGCAACGCATCCAACGAAAAGACGATGAATTTCATCAATAAGATCATCCCGACCGCCGTCATGGGTCCCGCCATCTCCCTCATCGGTCTGGAACTTTCCGACCAGGCGGCGACGCAGGCGGGGCTGGGAGAAGGGCTCAACATCCGTTCGGGCGTGGCGCTTTTGACCATCGCGCTCGTCGTCATCCTCTCGGTTACCAGACGCCCGATCTTCAAAAAATCTTCCATTCTGCTCGGCGTGGTCATCGCAAGCGTCGTCGCCGTCGGCGTCGGCATCTGGGACCTTGCCCCCGTCTTCTCCGCACCCGTCTTTCAGCCGCCCGCCTTTCGGGTGATGCTGCCCAAGTTTTCCCCGAACATCGCCGTCATGGTCTTTCCGCCCACGCTCATCCTCTTTTGCGAGCACATCGGCAGAAAGATCATGATCGAAAATTTACAGGCGGGCTTTTTCAAGGGCAAGATCACGACCGTACAGCCCAAAAACGTATCGCTCTTCCGCTCCATGGGCGGCAACGCGCTCGCCAACGTCCTCTCCGGTGCGTTCGGCGGCGTGCCCCTCACGCTCTATGCCGAAAACCTCGCCGTCATGCGCATCAACAACGACGCGCGCCCCAATCAGTTCTGTATTGCCGCTCTCATCGTCGCCCTGCTCTCCTTCAACGGCAATCTTCTGCAACTCATCCAATCCATCCCCGACCCCGTCCTCGGCGGGCTCAGCCTCGTGCTCATGGGCATCATCGCCGCACCCGGCATCAAGATGCTCGTCGACGCCAAGGTCGATTATTCCAAGATCACCAACCTCTTCCTCACCGCCGCCGTGCTGATTGCCGGTCTTTCCAAAATGTCCATCGTCGTTGCGGGAACGGAGTTCAAGGGCATGAGCCTGGGGCTTCTCGTCGGCATCTTCCTCAACGCCGTGTTCGCCCTCTTCCATCTTCTGAACCTCTCCAAAGAGCACCTCGGGTTCGATGAAAGCGTGGCGTTCTGCGCCTCGCTGAAAGAAACGGACGACTTCCAGATGCGCACCTTCGACAACGGCACCGAGATCAAATTCTACATCGGAGAACTGCCCTTCGTGCAGATCTCCAACGACTTTGACGCCCTGCGCATCACCGTGCGCACCGACGAAGCGGACGACGAATGCATCATGAAATATCAGAGCAAACTGGTCAACGGCTGGATGGCGCTCGAAATCGACGGACACCTCAAAGATAAATTGATCAAAGAGTGCATCGTCCGCTCCTACCGCCTGACCGAAGGACTGCTTTCCGCCGCGGCGGCAGGCACGCCGCCCGATCGCGACAGCGGGCTCACGCCCGATCCCGTGCCCGTCTGTCCCCCGACGGATCCCGAAACAAACGCCGAAGAAACGGCTACGCCGGACGGCACCATGCCCGAGAAAAGCGACAAATCCGCCCCTGCGGAGAGAACGGACGAAACGGACGGAGCGGAGAAAAAACAGACGGTCGCATGAAGCGCGGCACAAAAAACGAGCGCGAAAAAAACGGGTGCGAAAAAGAAAAACTTGTCAAAGACAAACCAAACGGAATGTTTCCCCTTTGCTCTTGCAATTTTAACGGATGTGTGCTATAATAATACGGAAACCATACAAACAAAGAAAAAAGAGAGGAATCTGCGATGAGAACACGGCAGGCGGTCAACCCCTTCCTTCCCAGTTACGAATACATTCCCGACGGGGAACCGCACGTTTTCGGCGACCGCGTGTACCTATACGGTTCGCACGACAAATTCAACGGCATTTCCTTCTGCCGCGGGGATTACGTCTGCTGGTCGGCGAGCGTGGACGACCTGTCCGCCTGGGATTATGAAGGCGTCATCTACCGCCGCCGCCAGGACCCCAAAGCCCCCCTCTTCTCCCTCGTGAACACCCTCTATGCCCCCGACGTCGCCCGCGGCACGGACGGGAAGTTCTATCTCTATTACACCCTCGGTTATACCTCGCGCATCGGCGTCGCCGTGTGCGACAAGCCCGCGGGACAATATCGCTTTCTCGGCTATGTCCGCTATCCCGACGGCACCCTCCTCGGCGCCAAAGGCGAACCGATGCAGTTCGACCCCGCCGTGTTCGTCGACGACGACGGACAGGCATATCTGTACTCGGGTTTTGCGCCCGAAAAATATCCGAAATTCCTTTTACAGGGACATGCCCCCGCCGAAAAGGGCGCCATGGTCATGAAACTCGCCCCCGACATGCTCACCGTGAACGGGGACATCCGCTACATCTGCGCCACGGTGAAAAACAGCGCCGGCACGGGATTTGAAGGACACGAATTTTTTGAAGCGCCCTCCATGCGCAAATTCAACGGACGGTATTACTTTATCTATTCTTCCGTGCAGGGACACGAACTGTGCTACGCCGTCAGCAACAAGCCGACGGAAGGATTCCGCTTCGGCGGCACCCTCGTGTCCATCGGCGACATCGGCATCAACGGCAACACCAAGCCCCTCAACTACCTCGGCAACACCCACGGCAGTCTGATCAAGATACGGTATAAATATTACGTCTTTTATCACCGCCAGACCAACCGCAATCAGTTTTCCCGCCAGGCATGCGCCGAGGAAATACGCTATTCGGGCGGGAAATTTTTGCAGGCGGAACTGACTTCCTGCGGGCTCAACGGCAGACCGCTCAGGGGCATCGGCGCCTATAAGGCGCGCATCGCCTGCCACCTCTATTCCCGCCGCGGCGCTAAGCAGTACGGCGTTTTGAAACTGCGCAAGGGCATCCACCCCTATTTCACCCAATCGGGCAGGGACAGAAACCATACCCCCGCCCAATACATAGCCAATTTCAGGCATGGTGCCACCGCAGGGTTCAAATATTTTGAATTTGACGGCGCCAACCAGATCATGGTTACCATCCAGGGCAACCCGCACGGCAAACTCATCGTCTCCGAAACGCCGACGGGCAGAGCGCTCGCCAAGATCCGCCTCACCCCCTGCAAGGAACTCACCGATTTCTACGCGCCCATGCACGTGGAAAACGGCAAGCGCGCCCTCTATTTCACCTATGAGGGCACGGGGAAGTTCATTTTTAAGGGCTTCCGCCTGCAACAGGTTACGCGCGGGAACAAGGACTGACGCGCCCGATCGCCCCTTTCAACGGGGGCATGCCCGTAAAAACCGAAAAAATAAAAGTCGTGCCGCGCCGAGGCGTCGCCTTTTTACCTGCAAAAAACGCCCGTTCGCGCCGCAATTTCATATCGCGATCTTTCGCCCGTCTTCCTCGGAAGGCGGGCGCTTTTCTTTTTTTGCCGCAAAAGGGAGGCAAATGCAGGCAGAAACGGAAAAATTACGGCGAAAAGCCGCGCGAAACGGCAGAACCTGCCTGCGGCGGAAAATTTTTTGCATTGCGCGCGGGGCTTGCCTTGTGCGATAATACAGGCAGTAAAAAAACAAAAAGGAGAAAAAACATGAAATCGATTGTAAAACCGATCGCCGCACTGTTGTGCGCGGCGCTCTTCATCACGATGGCGGCTTGCAGCGGAGAAGGACAAAACAGTTCCCCGCCCGAACAGAACATCGGCTCCGCCCTGCCCGAAGAAGGCGCGGGCTCCGACGGAACGGAAGATCAAGCCCCCGACGCAGACGGCGAAGACCCCGGGCAAGCGGAAGAAGAGAGGCAGAACATACGCTACATACGCATCCTGACGAACGGACTGAACGTGCGGGCAAAGCCCTCCGCCTCTTCCTCCGTTCTCGGACAGGTCGACAAGGACATGAGCATGCTCTACCTCGGCACGGAAAACGGATTCCACAAGACCTATTACCGCCAAAAAGAGGCATACGTCTCCGCCGGGAGCAACTACACCCGCCTGCACGAGATGGAGCCCGCCTCGGAAACGATCGAACGGGTGATCGAAGAGGGCACGAAGATCATCGGCACGCCCTACGTCTACGGCGCCGTCCGCTACCACGACGGAAAAGGGAAGAAACTGAGCGGCTTTTCCCTGCAAAAGTTCGACTGCTCGTCGCTGACCCAATACATATACTACCAAGGCAGCGGCACACTGCTGGACCTCACCACCCGCACGCAGGTCGTGCAGGGCGAACACGTGCCCAAGGCGAGCCTGCAACGGGGCGATCTGATGTTCTTCACCAATTCTTCCCGCTACTATAAAACGGGCATCGAACGGGTGGGACACGTCGCCGTGTACCTCGGCGAAAATCTCATCCTGCACACCGCGTCCGATTATTGCAAGATCGAAGAGATCTCCGCGCAGCGGTGGAAATATTACCTTGAATCCCGCCGCGTCGTGCACATCTGACCCGCCCGCGGCAAAGGGGGAAGGCGCTTTTTGCCCTTCCCCCTTTTTATGCCGCGAAAAAAGAGCCGCCTTTTCCCCCGAAACGCCCGCACGGAAACGGACGGGGCATTGACAAAACGCGGCGGATGCGGTATACTGTGGGCATGAGTATTTTAACCGACGTACACACCCACACGGCATTTTCCCCCGACGGACAGAGCGACATCCTGCAAATGCTCGCCCGCGCCAAGGAACTCCCCCTCGCCTTCTGGGGCATTGCGGAGCACTTCGATTACGACTATCTCACGGACGGCATCCCCTTCGGGGAAGAGGGCGCGACCTTCACCGATCCCGAAAAATATTTTGCCGCGGCACGCGGCTTGCAGGCGCGGGAAAGGGACGTGCATATCCTCGTCGGCGGAGAATTCGGCTTCACGCGCAACCCCGCCGCCGCCCCCCTCTACCGCGCGCTCGCCGAAAAATACCGCCCCGATTTCATCGTCAACAGCGTGCACACCGACGGAACGGGGGATTATTATTACAAGACGCCCTTTGCGGGCAAGGACAAAAAGACGGCGTACCTAAGATATCTCACCCTCGTGCGGGACAGCCTGGACGCCGACTATCCCTATGACGTCGTGGGACACCTCGGTTATCCCGCAAGGTATGCCCCCTATGCGGACAAGCGCATGGACGAACCCGAATTTTCCGCCCTGCTCGACGACATCCTGAGCCAAATCATCGCGCGGGGAAAAATATTGGAAGTGAACACCTGCGCCTTCGGCTCCTCTTCGCCCTTCCTGCCCTTTCCCGCCATTCTGCGCCGGTATCACGCGCTGGGCGGACGGGACATCTCCTTTGCCTCGGACGCGCACCAAACGGCGCGCCTGGCGGAAGGACGGGCGGAAACGGCAAAAGCGCTCAAAGACATCGGCTTCACCCGCATCGCCGTTCCCTGCCGCGGAGAAAAAATATATATCGATCTGTGATGCCTCGCCCGTCCGCAGAAAACGGCAATGGAAATTATAACGGCAATATATTGCTTTTTGCGGGCAATATGTTGTTGTTTTTGAGGGAAACGCCACAGACGGCAAAAAACCAATTTTCTTGAAATTTTTTGCTTTGCGCCAACAAAACGCGCGCGTACATTGTTATATATACGGGAAGACCATGAAAAAAGACTTGCTTGAAGAAAAAATCAGAGCATACAGAGCGGGGGACGGCGAGGCTTTCGACGCCATTTACGACATGACGTACAAAGCCGTATACTTCCGCATCCTCTACATCGTGCGCGACAAAATGTACGCCGAGGACATCCTGCACGACGCCTATCTGCGCGCCCTGCAACACCTGGACGCCTATCGCCCCGGCTCCGATTTCCTCGCCTGGATCTCCCGCATCGGCAGAAACCTCGCGCTCAATTTCATCGAAAAGAAAAAGCGGGAAGTGCAGACCGATTTTCAGGAAGAGGAGTTCCGCTTTTCCGCCAAGGAGCCCGAGATCCCCTGGCTGTTTGCGCTGGCGCAGGAAATTCTGGCGGAGGACGAATACGAGATACTCATGCTCTGCCAGGTCGCGGGCTACAAGCGGCGGGAAGTCGCCGCCATGCTCGCCCTGCCCGTCGGAACGGTAACCTGGAAGAACAACGAAGCGCTCAAAAAACTCAGACGACATCTGGAAAAAGAAAAATAAGGAGGCGGGAACATGAAAAAAAGAGAACTTGAAAAATTACTGCAAGAACAATCGGCATCCCTGCTGCCTTCCGAGGAAACGAAAAAAAAGATCAAGCGCGACCTGGGCATCGCCGACCTGCCCGCCGCGGCGCCGTCGCCCTGCGAGGACTTTGCCTTTGCCCCCGCGGCGGCAGACGGCAGACCCGTCCGCCCCGCCCGCGGCAGCCGCCGCCTGCCCCTGCCTGCCCTTTGGGCAGCGGCAGCCGTCGCCGTCCTGCTCGTCGTCGCCATCATCCTCTCCCTGCTGCCGAAAACGAATATTCTGCCCGAACCGGGCAAAGTGAACGATAAATTTGCCGCCATACGCACCACCGAGGACTTTTACGCCTACGGCGCCGCGTCCGTCGGCACGCTGCTGCGCTCTTCCGGACTCTCTGCGGCAGGCACGCGCGCCTACACCGCCCCGACCGCCACCCCCTTTGCCTCCCGCACGAAGGCAAACGCGCCGAGGCGGAGCGGTTCGCTTGACGAAACGGACATTGAACTTCTGAACCGCTATATGCCCCTGGCGGAAGAACTGCTCAGCGACGGAACGATTGTCCACGCCGAAACCGCCGTCCCCGACGGATTCGGACAATATGCCTACGGCATGAGCGTTTCCTGCCCCGACATGACGGGACAGACCGCCACCTATTATATGTATTATAATAAGGAAATGCTCTCTTTCGAGAGCGAAGAGGGCGAGAGTGAGGAAGAATATTCCATCGAAGGGGTGCTCGTGATCGGCGATGCGGCTTATGCCGTGCGCGGGGAACAGGAGATCGAGATCGAAGAGGACGAGAGCGAAAACGAACTGTCCTTCACCGCCGACGTCGGTTCCGACGCTTCCCTGCGCGTGGAACGGGAATATGAGAGCGAAGAGGGCGAGACCGAGCAGAAATTCGTGTATACCCTCACCGAGCAGGGCGAAACCATAGAGTCCGCCGAACTCGAATATGAGCGGGAAGGCGAAGAGACCGAACTGCAAATGACCGTCCGCCGCGGCGGGCAGGAACTGTCGCTCCGCTTTGCCAACCGCGCCGAAAACGGCGTATTCCGCCTTGCCGCACGCGGCAGCATCAACGGAAAACAAGTCGCCTTCACCGTGGAGATCGCCGCGGGCGAAAACGGCAATTCCCACTATATCTATACCGTAGACGAGAAAATTTTTGACTTTGACCGCCCCGACAACGAGGACGACTGACCTGCATCGGAGAGTAAAAAAACGGACAAAAGAGGCGTCCGCGCAAACCTGCGCGGACGCCTTAAAAATTTTTTTTGACTTTTTTTGCATTTTTACCAACAAAACCGACCGCACGGCGGTTATAGAGGTGTTCGAACAAACAGACGCTATCACACTCCCCCGCCGCGCGACCCGCGGCAAAGAAAAACAAAACTTTATTTCCGATAAGGAGGATCGAAACATGAAAAAGTTATTGGCAGGTTTATTTTTGGCGGCAACGCTTTGCATCGGGCTCGCGGCATGCGCCCCCGAAGACGGAAAGAGCGGCGGCACGACAGCCGAACTGCTGCGGACAAAGGAAGGGTTCTACGCTTACAGCGCCGCCTCGATCGGCAGCATCATCGACGCCGCCGACGCGCAGGAAGCCCCCGCCGCACAGGACGTTTCCGCAAACGGCAGCGCCCCCGCAGGCAGCGAAACGGACGCCCCGTCCGGCAATGCAAGCGAAGACGCAAGCGGCGCGACAGAGACCGCAGACGACGGGCAACTCGCCACGGTCAACAAATACATCGCCCTGGCAGACAGTCTGCTCGGCGAGAGCGGCATTTCCTCTCAAACGCTCCCTTCCGACCGGACGGAATACGCCGTGAAACACGTCGTATCCTACACCGACATGGCGGGCGAAAGCGTTTCCTATACGGTGTATTATAACGAAGAACTCATCGCCGCCGAATACGACCGCGACGAGAGCGAAGAGGTCTTCCGCCTTGCGGGCGTGCTGCTCGTGGACGGGACGGAATATCCCGTTTCGGGCATGAAGTCCGCCGAAAGCGAGAGCGAACGGGGCGAAGAGGAGACGGAGAACGAGACATGGTTCCGCGCCGACCTCGGCGAGGGCAACTTCATCCGCATCGGACAGGAAACGGAAAACGAACAGGGCGAGAGCGAGCAGGAACTCGTCTGCACCGTCCGCATGAACGGCATCACCGAAGAGACCACCCTCGAACTCGAAGAAGAGCGCGGCGAACGGGAAGTCAAAATGACCGTGCGCAAGGACGGCAGGACGGACGTCTTTGAATTTGAAGAAGAATCCCGCGGCAACACCCGCATCATCGAAGTAACCGCTCGCTCCGACGGCAAAACGGTCTCCTTCACCGCCTATGTAACCGTCGACGAGAACGGAGAGGAAGTCTGCCGCTATGAATTTTCCGACGGCAGGTATAAGGACTTTCACCGCTTTGACGACTGATACAGGCAGACGGCACGCGTTCGGCGGCGTGCGATCGAAAACCCGGACGGCATCTCATCCTTTTATTTCCCCGCAGGGCGGGCGCAAAATTGCGCCCGCCCCTTTCTCTTTTTTCCCTTCCCCCTCGCCCCTTTGCTCCCCGTTTTCAAAAAATTTTTGACTTTTTTTGAAAAAACCCTTGACAAATGTATACTATGTATTGTATAGTATTATGCGAAAGGAGGTATGACATGGACGTACAGTTAAAGAAAGGGCTGCTGGAAATTTGCGTCTTGGCGGCGATCGAACAGGAGGAGAGTTACGGCTATAAGATCATTTCCGACCTGTCGCCGATCGTAGAGATCTCCGAGTCCACGCTCTACCCCATCCTCAAACGGCTGGAAAGCGCGGGCGCGCTGACGACCTATTCGCGGGCGTTCAACGGGCGGCTCAGAAAATATTATCTGATCACGGGCGAAGGCAAGCGGCGGCTGGCGGAGTTCAAAACGTCGGCGCCGCAGATGGAAAAAATCATGAATTTCATTTTGAGGAGGAACGGATAAAATGACTTTTACAGAATGGCTGCGTGCGCTGGAAGAGCATCTTGCCGCCCTTCCCCCTGCCGAACGGCAGCGGGCGGCGGAGTTTTACAAAGAATTATATTCGGACGAAAAGGAGACGGGCATGTCCGAAGCGGAGATACTTTCCGGATTGGGTTCCCCCGCACATGCGGCGGCAGAGATCCTCGGCAACTTTGCCGAAACGGGCGAAAACGGGCAAATAAAGGCGGGCATGCCCGAAAAGAACGGCACCCCGGCAAAAGAAAAAAGCGAAAAAAAAGACGGGGTCTTATTCATCCCGAGGTCCAAACTCATCGCGGGGCTCGGCGCGGCGGCGCTGGCGTTTCTTTTGGGCAGTTTCGCCCTCGGGATCGCAGGTTCGGTCCTTGCAGGCGAACTTGCCCTGCTCGCCATGGGGATCACGCTGCTGCTGGGCGGTACGGCGACCCTTGCGGCGGGGCTGATCGTTTCGGGCATATTCGTCCTGCTCGCCGTGCCCGTATATTACGCGATCAAATATATCGGCAAAGGCGTCATTTGGGCGGTACGGAAATTTTATAAAAATCTGCTGACGGAGGCAAAAGCATGAACCGGGAGAACAAAAAAATATTGCGCAACATACTCATCGGCGCGGGGCTGGGCGTCATGCTCATCCTTGCGGGGCTGGTGGCGGGCGTAAACTGCGGCTTTGCCCTGCACGGCAACCTCGGCACGACCGCCAAGGCGGCAAACACGACCTACACCGCCGAGGGGAACATCGAAACCGTTGCCATAGAGGCGGAAGCGGGGCGCATCACTTTGCGCACCGCCGACGTAGCAAAAACTTCCGTCGATTACTTCACGGACGGAAACATACAGGTAACGTGCGTCGAATGGGAAGGGACGCTGACCGTTTCGCAGACGGTGAGACTCCCCTCTTTCCTGAACGCTTACGGCGGCGAATTGGTGATAACCATGCCCGCGGGAACAAAGAAGGAAGTAACGGTTTCTCTGGATGCGGGCAATGTGTTTTGCAAAGCGCTGAACGCTAAAAAATTGCAGATAACGCTCGGCGGCGGGAATGCCGCCGCGGAAAACTGCACGGCGGAGACTGCCGCAATCCGAACGGGTGCGGGCGACATCGATCTCAACGCCTGCACGCTGGCGGAACTGCGGACCGCCGCCGATACCGGCAACATCAAAGGGCGGGACGTCGCCGTTGACGGAGCCGCGTTCGCCGTCGGGACGGGCGAGATCGACGTGGAATGCCGCGGCGCAAAGAACGAATATACACTGACGAGCAAGACGGACTTCGGCGAATGCAACTTCGCCGACCAGGCAGGCTCGACGCAGAAATATATCCATGCCCAGACGGACATAGGCAATATCCGCATCGTCTTTACGGCGGCATGAAACACGGGCGCGGCATCGATGCCGCGCCCGTGTCTTTTCCGAAAAAACAAAAAAACGCCCGTCAATGCAGACGGGCAAAGATAATATCGGACAACTCTGCAAGCCGTTCGGGCGACAAGGTCTCCCCCCGCGCCTTATCGGGCACCCCCGCGCTTTGCAGGACGTCCTGCGCCATTTCGCGCGAAAAGCCGAAGGTGTGCATGAGATTGTTCTCCAACGTCTTGCGTCGGTTCAAAAAAGCAGCGCGCACGGTCAGGCGGTAAGTCGCCGCGTCCCGAACGGGCAGCCTTCCGTCCTCGAAATCGATGCGCACGACCGCCGAATCGACCTGCGGGCGTGGGTGAAACATAGTGCGGGGCACTCTTTTGACCACCTTGGCGCTTGCACGCAACGCCAACGCGGCGGTGATGGCGCCGTAGGCGGGCGTGCCCGCTTCCGCGCAAAGCCGATCCGCCACCTCTTCCTGCACCATGACGACCAGCCGCGCAACCTTTTCCCCCTCGTCAAGGAAACGGGCAATGAGGGGCGTGGTGATGTAATAGGGCAAATTCGCAACGACGACATACGCCCCGAGTTCCTTTTCGAGCGCGGAAAGATCGGTCTTTGCAAAATCGGCAAACCGCACCTCGACGTTCTCGCACCCGCGCAGGGACTCGGCGAGCACAGGACGGAGCGCGCGGTCGATCTCATAGGCAACGACCCGCTTTGCCTTTTTCGCCAGCACGCGGGTGAGCGTACCCGCACCGCAGCCGATCTCCACGACCGTCGTCTGTTCGTCTATCCCGGACAGATCGACGATGGCACGCAAAAGATTGCCGTCCGAAATAAAATTCTGTCCGAACTGTTTTTTGAACCGAAAGCCGTAACGTGCAAGCAGTCCCTGTAAATCTTCCATAACTTTCCTCGTTTAACGGGCACCATGCCCGCACATACTCTGATTGACAACGCGTTGCGACAAAAGAAGGAGAGGTCGGACATGCCAGGCATGCCCGCGCCTCTTTTTTTTGCGCCTCCGCTCTCCCTTACGGGAATTTGCAAGGGTCGCCACTCGGGATTTTCAAGGGACGGTGTCCCTTGAACGGGGTTACCAAGGGGCGGCGCCCCTTGATTTTTTTGACTTTTACCGAGCAAGGCTTTGCCTTGCGTCTATCGCCCAAATGGGCGATCGGGTGCGGAGCGAAACCGCTCCGCTCATAAGATCCCTTTCCGCGGGAACGCCGTTCCCGCACCCATGGCAAAGGGACCACGTCCCTTTGCAATCCCGTGTTCCCGCAGAGCGGGGATACTTGGGATTTTCAAGGGACATTGTCCCTTGAACGGGGTTACCAAGGGGCGGCGCCCCTTGAAATAAATACCCTTTCCGCGGGAACGCCGTTCCCGCACCCTTGGCAAAGGGAGCATCTCCCTTTGCAATCCCGTGTTCCCGCAGAGCGGGGATACATCACATGGCGGCGGTGCGATAGAAGTAATAAAAAGTTTCGTCCTCGCCGCAAAAACGCAGACCGGCGCCTTCCAGCATGGCGCGGGAACGGGCATTTTCCTTATAGCACTTCGCCTGGATGCGCTCCACCGCCAACACGCTCAGGGCATAGTCGCTGAGCGCGCGGACGGCTTCCCGCGCATAGCCATGACCTTCGTAAGCCGGCAACAGCCGCGCACCCACTTCCGCATCGCCCGTATAACTGAAATTGTGCAGGACCGCCTCCCCGATCAGCGCGCCGCCGAGATAGATCCCCAGCGCCATTTCGTTGCGCAGACGAAAATCGCGGCGCACGATGTGCAGAAAATAGTCGGCGGGCGGCACCTCCCCCGCTTCCCCCGTCCAATCCTCGCGGTAATCATATCCCCACCAGCGGTTGCGTTCAACGTCGGAAGCAAGGGCATGGTATGCCGCTTTGTCCCGTTCGGCGATTTTGGAAATGCGCAGGCGGGGCGTGCGGAGAACGGGCGGAGCGGCAACTCGCTTTAATGGTTTGTCCACTTCCAAAGAATATTTGCGGACCATGGAACAGGGGTTGTATTGCAGTTTGGACTTGCGCAGTCCCAGGTCCCCCGCGTCGTCTTCGCGGTTGATATACCGCACGCCGTCGAGGGCGAACATCCGCGCAAACGCCTGCGCCGTTGCGGGGTAGACCCCCTCATACTCGCGCAGCGCCTTTTCGACGTGCTCCATGAGCGTGTCCCCGCAGACCTCGCCCGCCGCCACCGATACGATCTTCCCGTCGATCTCCATATAGCCGCAGCACTGGTCAAAGCGGACAAAATTAGGCACCAGACGGCGCACCATCTGCATTTCCCGCACCGCCACCTCGTCCTGTTTGAAGAACTGCGTACTTTCAAATTCATCGAGAAACGCCAGGATCTTTTCCTCGTCGCCCGGGAGAAATTTCTTGAACACGGCGGAGGGATAAGCGCGGTAAAACTTATTGACATGGTTGCGCTGACCGCTGAATTTTTTGCCCGCAAAACTCCTGAGATCCTCGGCATTGTAGAGATAGTCGTCCCAGGTGCGCACGTTCTCCACGTGCATGCCCGAGGTGTAGCGGCGGCACAAAAGGCAGATCCTGTCCTCGGGCACGTTCAGAAAGTGCAGTTTATAGTAATGCGCGCGGCAGTACTTTTCGATCTCCGCAATGGCGTCCAACTCCTCGGCGGGATCGCCCGTCAGCGAAACGGGATAGAAAAAATAGATCTGTCCGCCCCGCTCGCCCTTGAAAACGAGACAACGCCCGACAATGGCATAGTCGGGCGAAAAAAGGTCTTTGTTCCACATGAATTGATACGCGCCCGAGTAAGTGCTCATGCGCGTTTTCTGTGCCCTGAAATAGGGCGTCAGCGTTGCTATACTGTCTTCGGTCAGGCGTTCAAACTGCATAAAATTTTTTACTCTTGTCTCTCCAAAATATCCAAAATCTCGAAAATACGATCGAGGTCGTCTCGGGAATAATAGTCGATGTAGATCCGCCCCTTCTTTTCCGAACCGATGAAGGAGACCTTGGTGCGGAAATTATAGCGCATGCGCTCGATGAGGTTTTTGAACTCCACGGACGCGCGCGCCGCCATTTCGTCCTTTTTCTTTTGCGAAACTTCGGGCGGATTGATGTAATCCTTGACCATCTTTTCCATCTGACGGACGGAAAAGCCCTCTTTCACCGCCTTGCGCGCAAACTGCAACTGCACGTCCTGCGGCAGCGTGATGAGGGCGCGGGCATGCCCCGAGGACAGTTTGCCCGTGCGCACCAACTCGACGATCTCCTGGGGCAGGCTCAGAAGGCGCAGCGTGTTGGTGATGGCGGGACGGGACTTGCCGATGCGTTCGGCAAGGTCTTCCTGCGTGAGGTGATATTCCTCCATCAGCCGCTTCATCGCCGACGCCGCTTCGATGGGGTTGAGGTCTTCGCGCTGTAAATTTTCGATGAGGGAAATTTCCTCGATCTGACGGGGGGTGTATTCCTTGACGATGGCGGGAATGGTCGTGCGGCCCGCCAGCGCGGAAGCGCGGAAACGGCGCTCGCCCGCAATGATCATATACCGTCCGTCCGGCTCGCGGTTGACGACGATGGGCATGATGACGCCGTGCTCGCGGATGGACGCCGCCAACTCGCTCAGCGCGTTCTGGTCGAACACTTTGCGCGGCTGGTCGGGATTGGGATAGATCTTGTCCAAAGGCAGTTCGTCCGCCCCGCTCTTGGCGCCGCGCTCGGTGCGCGCGCCTTCGTTCTGCGCGTTTTCATACGCTTCTTCCGTATCCGAGAACAGCGCAGCCAGTCCCCGGCCCAAACCGATCGTTGCCATACTTCTTCATACCTCCGATATCTTTTGCCGACGGCAAAGGCGGCAGGAAAAAAGATTGCCGCGCCGTCGATTTTTTATACCTTTCTTCTTACGCAATGCCCGCCCGCGTTCATTGTTTGGACAAAAACTCCTCGGCAAACGCTTTGTACGCCCGCGCACCCATGCACTTGCCGTCGTGCAGCATGACGGGCTTGCCGTGGGAAGGCGCTTCCGCCAGACGGATGTTGCGCGGGATGACGATCTCAAAGACTTTTTTGGTGAAATATTTCCGTATCTCCGCCGAAATCTGACGGGAAATGAGCGAACGCCCGTCGTACATGGTGAGGAGCACCCCTTCGACTTTCAGCCCCTTGTTGAGAGACTGGCGGACGAGCGAGATGGAATTCATGAGTTGCGTGAGCCCTTCGAGGGCGTAATATTCGCTCTGGATGGGGATGATGACCGCGTCGCTCGCCACGAGCGCGTTGATGGTGAGCAGCCCCAGCGAAGGCGGACAATCGATGAAGATGAAATCATATTGTTTGCGCACCGATTCGAGCGCGTTGCGCAGCACCCGCTCCCGCCCGCGCTTGTAGACAAGTTCGACTTCCGCACCCGCCAGATCGATGTTGGCGGGCAGGATGAACAGGTTCTCGATGGCGGTGGGCAGGATGTTCTCTTCGGCGGATTCGTCGTCGATGAGGACGTTGTAGACCGATTTTTTCAGCGTGCTCTTGGCGAACCCGAGCCCCGTGGTGGCGTTGCCCTGCGGGTCGATGTCGATCATCAGGACTTTTTTGCCCGCCGCGGCGCAGTACGCCGATAAATTGACGCAGGAGGTGGTTTTTCCGACACCGCCCTTCTGATTGGAGAACGAAATGACCTTTCCCATACTGTCTTATCCCCTCACGTTTTTCTTTTGCCTTTTGCCCTTGCGCTCCTTTCCCGTACCGCGGCTCCCCCGCGGCGGCGTCAGAAGCGACCTATATCTTCTTTGTCCGACGGCGCTTGCTCCCGTCCGTCCGCCTTCCCGTCCGCCGCATCGGAAGGTGCGGTAAAATCGGCTTCCGCCTCGGAAGGCGCGGCACTTTCAGTCGGGGCTTGCGGTTCGGTCGGCACCGAATCAGGCGTGCCGCCTTCCCGCAGGTCGCCTTCCTGCGCCTCTTTGTTCCCGTCCTGCCGGTGTTTTGCCGATCTTTCAAAGCGCGTGAACGGGTTCTCACCTGATTTTTTATCGCTTTCATCCATGGCGGCGAGGACTTCCTTGGCGTCCGCGCCCTTCATGAGCATGACGACTTCTTCGTTGTAAATGGTCTCCCGCTCGACGAGTACGCGCGCCATATTGTCGAGCACGGCGCGGTTTTCCGTGAGGATGCGGACCGCCCGTTCGTGCTGTTCGGAGATGATGCGGTGCACCTCTTCGTCGATGAGCGCGGCGGTCGTGTCGCTGTATTCCTGCGTACTGCCGATCTGCCTGCCGATGAACACGGGCTTGCCTTCACCATAGGAGATCAAGCCGACTTTTTCGGACATGCCCCATTCGGTTACCATGCGGCGGGCAATGGACGACACCTTCTGCAAATCGTTGGACGCGCCCGTCGTAACGTCTTTTATCACGAGTTCTTCCGCCACGCGCCCGCCCAGGATCATGCAGATCAGGTCGGAAAGTTTGTTCTTGGAATAGTCCTGATCGTCCGTATCGGGACGGGTCAGGGTGTAACCCGCGGCGTTGCCGCGCGGGATGATGGAAACTTCCTGCACGGGGTCGCACTGCGGGCAGACCTGCGCCAGGATGGCATGCCCCGATTCGTGATATGCCGTGCAGCGTTTGTCCGATTCGGTAACGACGTGGCTCTTCTTCTGCGGCCCCCTGATGACCCTGTTGATGCCTTCGTACAGTTCGAGGTTGCCGATGAGTTTTTTGCCCTCGCGCGCCGTTAAAATGGCGGCTTCGTTCAAAAGATTTTCAAGATCGGCGCCCGAAAATCCGCTCGTCATGCGCGCGACCGTCTTGAAATTGACGTCGGAAGCGAGGGGTTTGTTGCGGGCATGCACCCTCAAAATCGCCTCTCTGCCCTTCACGTCGGGCAGGTTGACCATGATCTTGCGGTCAAATCTTCCGGGACGCATGAGCGCGGGATCGAGCACGTCCGAACGGTTGGTCGCCGCCATAACGATGACCGCCTCGTTGGATTCAAACCCGTCCATCTGCACGAGGATCTGGTTGAGGGTCTGTTCCCGTTCGTCCGAGCCGCCGCCGAGCCCCGCGCCGCGTTCCCTGCCCACGGCATCGATCTCGTCGATGAAGATGATGCAGGGCTGGTTGCGCTTGGCGATGTCGAAGAGATCGCGCACGCGCGAAGCGCCCACGCCGACATACATTTCCACGAAGTCCGATCCGGACACCGAGAAGAAGGGCACGCCCGCTTCGCCCGCAACGGCTTTCGCAAACAGCGTTTTACCCGTTCCGGGCGGCCCCACGAGCAGCACGCCCTTGGGGATGCGCGCACCGAGATCGGAGAATTTTTGCGGGTTTTTCAGAAATTCGGTGATCTCCTGCAACTCCGCCTTCTCCTCGTCCGCTCCCGCGACGTCGGAAAAACGCACTTTGATGTTCGTGCTGATCTTGGCTTTGGTCTTGCCGAAACTGAGGGCTTTGGAGCCGCCGCCCGCCGTCTGGCTGATGATCACCCAGAAGATGACGGCAATGAGCACGATGCCGAGCATGGAAATGACGCTCGACCAGATGGAACCCGCGTTGGGGTCTTCGTATTCGATCGGAACGCCCGTGTCGCTCCACTCCTGCAAAGTTACGGACGACACCAGCGGGGTCGGACCCGTGCTGTAATAGGTATAACTCCGCTCGCCCTCTTCATAGCCGTAACAATTGTACCCGTCCACGACGATGCGGACAAAAACGACGTTTTGCAGGTCGTCTTTCTCGCCGTCCCCGGACTGCGTACCGTCCGAGGCGTTCAGTTGGCTCGCGCCGCTCTGCTCCCCGCTTTGCGCGCCTTCTTCCTCGGTATCGCCCGTGCCTTCGTCCGTCGCCTGCACGTTGCCGCTGCGCATGACGATCTTGCTGAACTGCGTGAAATTGATCTCCTGCGCCCGATTGGAGAACATGGAGAACCCGATCCAGCAGAGGATGGCGATCAGCGCGACCGAAACAACGGCAAGTATGATTTTAGAACGCTTACTCAAATTTATACTCCTTCACTGATTTTCGTTGATAAAGAACCGGACCGCGGCGGCAGCGCCTTGCCGCGGCGACGAAAAAATACAATACTATCAGTATTGCCATTCCGTTTCGTTCATTGTACCATATACAGTAACTTTTTTCAAGCATTTTCGTAAAGTATTACCAATTTTCCCGTATTTTTCATCCGCCTTTCACCCGCAATCCGGTAAAAATTTTACCGGATGGAACTTCTGCGCCCCCTGTTTCACGACTGTTTCACAGTGTTTCACGGCGGCGGGCACGAACGGAGGCGGAAGGGCGGCGGGACGCAGGGCGAGGCATAGAAAAAAAGCCCGCCGCCGCGGACGCGCGGCATAGAAAAAAGCCCGCCCCTGTCTTCCCGAAAACGGGGCGGCGAGGCGGGCGGTATATAACGTTTTACCGTTTTTTAATCGTAAAGACGGCTCATCGGCTTGTCCATATAGATGGTATCGATGGCGCGGGAGAAGATGTCCGCCGTGGAGAGCACCTTGAACTTTTTGAGCATTTTGTCGGCGGGGATATGGATGGTGTCGAGGAACACGAGTTGATCGATGGCGGATTTTTCCAGCCGTTCGATGGCGGGACCGCTGAGCACGCCGTGCGTGCAGCCGGCATAGACTCCCGTCGCGCCCGCTTCTTTGAGCGCCTGCGCGCCCTGGCAGATGGTGCCCGCCGTATCGATCATGTCGTCGATCATCAAGCATTTCTTGCCGTTGACGTCGCCGATGATGCTCATGACTTCCATGACGTTGGCTTTGGGACGGCGCTTGTCGATGATGGCGAGCGGCACGCCGAGCGTTTCGGCGACCTTGCGGGCGCGCTTGACGCTGCCCACGTCGGGCGAAACGACGCATTCCACGTCCCCTTTCGCCGCGAAATAATCCATTAAGATGGGGGCGCCGTGCAGATTATCCACGGGAATATCGAAAAAGCCTTGGATCTGGTCGGCGTGCAGGTCCATGGTCAGCACCCTGTCCGCACCCGCGCCGACGAGCAGGTTGGCGACGAGTTTTGCGGTGATGGGATCGCGCGCACGCGCCTTTCTGTCCTGACGGGCATAGCCGAAATAGGGCATGACGGCGGTAACGCGCCCCGCGCTGGCGCGCTGCATGGCGTCGATCATGATGAGCAGTTCCATAAGACTGTCGTTGACGGGCTGCGCCGTGGACTGAATGATGAAGACGTCTCTGCCGCGCACGGATTCTTTGATGTTGCAATTGATCTCTCCGTCGGAGAAGGTGTTCAGTTCGATATCCCCGAGCCGCACGCCGAGTTTTTTGGCGATCTTCTCCGCGAGGGGTCTGTTCGCGTTGCCCGTGAAGAGTTTGATTTCTTTGAGATTCGTAATCATTTCCGAATGCCACCATCCTTGAATTTTATCTTTTGAGTTCCCATCTTTCCCGCTCTTTCATTATACAACATTCCGCCCGCTCCGTCAATCGTTTTGCGGGGCGGCGGGATTCAATTGCCGAAAATCATTTTGCCGCCCGCTTGCGCCCTCTCGCCGCCGCACGGTTCAACAAAAAAAAAAAAGCGCTCACTTGCGTGTGCCGTCCGGGCAAAGCGAGGACGGCAGTTTTTGAAAGAGCCGCGCCGCGTTCTCCCATACCCGGCGGACAAGTTCCGCCTCGCTTTCCCCGCGGAGCCGCGCCAGATTTTTCGCGATGTACGGAATGTTGGCGGGCGTGTTGGGGAACTGTCCGCGCAGGGGCACGGGGGTGAGGTACGGGCTGTCCGTTTCGGTCAGGATGCGCGCGGGCGAAACGCGCGCCGCACTCTTTTGCACCTTCTTCGCCCCGTCATACGTCGACGTGCCGCCAAAGGAAAAATACAGCCCCAGCGCTTCAAAATCCGCCACCATCTCCGCGGCATAAGAATAGCAGTGCAACACGCCGCCATGCCTGAGATATCGACGATTTTCGCGCAGGAGAGAAAGCGTGTCCGCCGCGCAGGAACGGCTGTGGATGACGACGGGCAGCCCCGCTTCGTCCGCCAGGCGGAGTTGGGCGGCAAACAGTTCTTTCTGCAACGATTCGGGCGGGTTGTCCTCATAGTGATAATCCAGCCCGATCTCGCCCGCGGCGAGGCACTTTTCATGCCGCCACAGCGCGCGCAGGCGGTCGAGATCACCCTCTTTGTATTTGTGCAGTTCCTGCGGCTGAAAGCCGGCGGAAAAATACACGAAATCATATTTTTCGGCGAGCGAACGGGCGGCAAGGGAGGAATCCACGTCATAGCCCGAACAGATCACAAGCCCCACGCCCGCGCCTTTGATCGCGGACATGACCCCCGCCTCGCCCAAAAACGCCTTGTCCGTCAGGTGTGCGTGCACGTCGATATACATACCGCCCGCACTCCCCGATCAGCCGACCAAAGAACCGCTCTCTATGTCCCGCTCGGGGGAGAGGAGCGAAATTTTTCCGTCTTTGTCCTCCGCCGCCAGGATCATGCCCTCGCTGACGATGCCGCACATCTTGCGGGGAGGCAGGTTGGTGATGAAGAGGAATTTTTTGCCGATCAAATCTTCGGGCGCGTACTGTCCCGCGATGCCCGAACAGACCGAACGGACCTCATCGCCGAACCGCACCGTTTCATGCAGCAGTTTGTCCGATTTTTTGACCCGTTCGCAGGCAACGACTTCGCCCACCCGGATCTCCACTTTGGAAACGTCGTCGATGGTGATCGGCGGCAGTTTTTCGGGCGCTTCCCCGCCCTTTTCGGCGGGCGCGGCAGTGGCGACGGAAGCCTTCTGCGCGGCGGCGATCTTTTCGATCTCCGGTTCGAGCGTCTTGAAATCGAGGCGCGCAAAGAGCGGGACGGGAGTTTTTGTTACCTGAAATCCGTCCGCCATGTCGAACACGGCGCACTCTTCCAACGTTTTCAGCGGCGTTCCCATCTGCGCGGCGATCTTTTCCGCCGTTTCGGGCAGAAAACTTTGCAGCAGCGAAGCCCCCGTCATGATGGCGCAGGAGAGGTGATAAAGTACGGTGGCAAGACGGTCAAAACGGCTTTCGTCTTTTGCCAAAACCCAGGGCATGGTCTCGTCGATATATTTGTTCGCGCGGCGGAACACGTTCATGATCTCGCCCAGCGCGTCGGCAACGTGCAGCGCGTTCATCTTCTCTTCGACCCTGGCTTTCGCGCCCGCAACGAACGACTTGAACTCCCCGTCCGTGCTCTCTGCCGCCCCCGCGTTGCGCACGACGCCGCCGAAATATTTGTTGCTCATGGCGACGGTGCGGGAAACGAGGTTGCCGAGGACGTTGGCAAGGTCGGAATTGTACCGCTCGGTCATCAGTTCCCAGGAGATCTGCCCGTCGTTGTCGAAGGGCATCTCGTGCAGGACGAAATAGCGCACGGCGTCCACGCCGTAGAGCCGCGCCATGTCGTCGGCATAGACGACGTTGCCCTTGGACTTGGACATCTTACCCTCGCCCTGTAAGAGCCAGGGATGCCCGAATACCTGCTTGGGCAGGGGCTGCCCCATCGCCATGAGGAAGATGGGCCAATAGATGGTATGAAAACGGATGATGTCCTTACCGATGACGTGCAGGTCGGCGCCGCCGTTTTCCTGCCAATACTTTTTATACAGTTCCCCGTGGTTGCCGTCGGCGTCGAACCCGATGCCCGTGATATAATTGACGAGGGCGTCCAGCCAGACGTAGACGACGTGTTTCTGATCGAAGTCCACGGGAATGCCCCACTTGAACGAGGAACGGGACACGCACAGATCCTGCAAGCCCTTTTTCAGGAAATTGTTCATCATCTCGTTCTTGCGGGAGACGGGCTGAATGAATTCGGGGTGCTTTTCGATGTGCTCGATGAGGCGGTCGGCATATTTGCCCATCTTGAAGAAATACGCCTCTTCGCGGGCGGGCTTGACTTCCCTGCCGCAGTCGGGGCACTTGCCGTCGACAAGTTGGCTCTCCGTCCAGAAGGATTCGCAGGGCGTGCAGTACATGCCCTCGTAAGCCCCCTTGTAGATATCCCCCTGCTCGTAAAATTTACGGAAGACCTTCTGTACCTGCCGCACGTCATATTCGTCCGTGGTGCGGATGAAATTGTCATAGGACGTGTTCATGAGATCCCAGATGCGGCGGATCTCGGCGGACACCTTATCCACATATTCTTGGGGGGAAACGCCCGCCGCCGCGGCTTTCTCCTCAATCTTCTGCCCGTGCTCGTCGGTACCCGTCTGAAAATATACGTCGTACCCCTGCGCGCGCCTGAACCGCGCGACGGCGTCGGCGAGCACGATCTCATAGGTGTTGCCGATGTGCGGTTTGCCCGATGTATAAGTAATTGCCGTGGTGATATAATAACTCCCTTTCTTGTTCATGGCTCTTTTATCTCTCCTTGTCCGTTTATTCTCTTTATCTCTTTTGTTCTCCGCTCGTCCCGGGCATGCACCGCCGCAATTCAGCATATCGCCGCTCAATGTTTTCCATTGAACGCGCATATTCCACCGCAGTCAGCAACCCTTCCTCAAAAAGACTTTGCGCTTCCGTCAACGCCGCATCGCGAAAACGACGTTCACAAGCCGCTTCATGTTCCTCTACAACGCACTCGCCGTAATCCTCGCGCTCGATCCGTTCTGCAAGCAACGAAGAGCCAAACCGACGTAGTTGGGCAGCAATGGCCTTTGCCCGATCGGACAGCATACCTGTCCTAACCGTTCGCAACGCGGGAAAATACGCCAACCCATGCGGATCGATTTCGATGTAATCTCCTATCTCCAACATCTCCACGCACGGACACGCTTCGCCCAGACGACGCATGCCTGCCTCATCAAAAGGAACTTCCGTCTGAGTCAAGCCATTAAACGATTTTTATGGTAAATACCAAAGATGCGGAATAATATTCCAAATTTTCACACAAAGGATCATCATTAAAACTAATTATTACATCATATAATCCACGCTCCGACGGCCAATCGTCAATTCCCTCATCAGTAAATGCAGGATTCCCGTCGGTACGAATACCGAAATACAACAGACTTTTCCCTTCAATTGATAGTTCATCGTTATCTAAATATATGTTTCTAGATAAAGACAATACTTTAACGGTAAACCTTTGAGGCGCGCCTGTATAGTTCAACTCATACCATCCGTAATTTTCTACTCTTTCTTTGCTGATTGGATGAAAAGCTACTATTTCGACACGCTGTCTATCTGAATTGTTGTTTGGAGCACAAGCCCCAAACAACATAACGTTTAAACAAAAAATACAAAATATTAAAGTAGCATACCTCAAATTTTCGAACAACCTTTTCATATATTACTCCTTCTCTTATTACTCCTTCTCTGCCTAAATGAAAGAGCCATCTCTCCCCGATGCACCATTTGCACCTGAAGTTCCGTCATGGTATGTTGCAAAAATACCTTGTCCGGCTTCTCCTCCACTTCCGCCTTCTCCACCGAGACCGCCTTCACCTGTTTCACCATGCACGCTATCTGTGGAGTTACCACCGTTTCCGCCATTACCTCCAGCTGTTCCGTTCCCGCCATTTGACCCACTGATTCCAAACCAAACGGCATCTGCCCCGTCTCGACCATCACCGCCGTCGCCGCCATCACCACCATTGCCGCCAATACAACCATTGCCACCGTTTCCTCCATGTCCAGCGGTTCCCGGGTCGCTATATGCATAATTTTGATACATCTCTCCCGCCCATGGATTATGTTGTAGATAATTGGTTCCGAATCCATTCCCAGCATTTCCGCCGTTGCCACCGTTTCCACCTCGACTAGGTTGTGAATAATCTAAACCTTTACCGCCCGTCCCATTTGCACCAGCATCACCACCGTCGCCGCCATTACCGCCATTCGTTGCATAATTAATATTTATACTAGTTTCAATAAAGGAAAAACTACCATTAGTGCCGTTGATTCCATCGCCACCATTGCCGCCGTCGCCGCCCCACCCAGCGTATCCATCTATATAATTCACGCCCCAAAAAGACAGAGATTTGAGATTGGGCAACTTCGCCAGATCATGCAAATATTCTTCCCGGAACGAACCGAACAAATCGTCGTCCAATTCTATCTCTTCAATCTTTGCCGCGTCCGCTTCCGTCGGGGATATGTCGTGCGGCAGATTCAGCATTGCACTCACATCCAACTCGAACTCCGGCGTGGAAAAATAAACGGGACGGCGGGCGCGGTCAAAGGAATAGATATAGGTGTCTCCCCTGCGCGTTACCCGCTGTGCAAGCGTCCAGTATGCTCCGTTCTCCAAAAGTTCCGTAAAGACATACCTTTTCCCCTGCAAAAAAATCTCCATCTTGTCCAGCCAGCGCCCCGCAAAGATGTGCGGATAGGTTTCATGGTAAGGATCCGCTTCGCCCTCTTCCGCTTGCGCATAGGTACGCAAAACCAGTTCATAGCGATCGAAGCGATCCCTGCCCCGACACAAAAACAAGCGAAAATCCTCGCCATCCATCGTAAAAGAGAGGACGTTCTCCATCGGCACGATGATTTTTTCGAACTCGCCGTGCAACACGACCCCGTCCGATTCAAGAAAATTCTCGGGTGTTTTCTCTCTTTTCATGCGTCCTCTCCCTTCGCACTTCAAGATAAATTTTCTATCATTATACCCCATTTCCCGATAATTGTAAATAAGATTGCGGGACATATCCGAAAAAAGAACCGCATAAAATTGTAGCATGAACGGCATTTTTTTCGCGATATTCCTGCTCTGCACGGCATATTTCATCCTTTCCGACCCCGCGGGATTCCTGCCCGCGCTCCTTGCGGGCGGGCAGAAAGCGGCGACCGTCTGCCTCTCTCTCGTCGCGGTGTACGCCGTCTGGATGGGGCTTTTGCAGGTCATGGAAGCCTGCGGGCTGAACAGACGCCTCTCCCGCGGACTGCGGCCCGTCGTACGGCGACTGTTCGCCACGGACGACGAAAACGCCGTCGAATGCCTGTCCATGAACCTTTCCGCCAATATGCTGGGACTTTCGGGCGCGGCGACCCCGTTCGGCATCCGTGCCGCAGAGCGGCTTTCCGCGGGAAAAAACGCGCGCTATAACCAATCCATGCTCTTCGTTTTAAGCGCGACGAGCGTGCAGATCTTGCCCACGACCGTGCTCGGGCTACTCCTCTCTTACGGCGCGCAGAACGCCTATTCCATCCTGCTGCCCTCCCTTTTCGCCTCGGCGGTGAGCACTCTTTTGGGCGTTGCGGGCGTGATCGTTTTTATCCGCAAGGAGAAGCCATGCACTGCCTTGCCCTGATCGTCCCCCTGCTCTTTCTCGGCGTTTTCATCGCGGCGGCGGTCAAAAAGGTAAAAGTCTACGACGCCTTCACGCAGGGCGTCAAAAACGTCGTCCCCCTGATCGCGAACATCTTTCCCTATCTCGCCGCCATCTTCATGCTGACCGAACTCTTTGAAAAGAGCGGGCTTTCGGACAAGGTGTGCGACTTTCTGTCCCCCGCCTTTGAATTTTCGGGCGTGCCGCGGGAAGTCATCCGCCTTCTGATCGTCAAGCCCTTTTCGGGCAGCGGCGCCACCGCCGTTTTCACGGAGATCGTGCAGACCTGCGGCGCGGACAGTTATATCGCGCGCTGCGCCGCCGTGTGTTACGGTTCGTCCGAAACGGTGTTCTACATCGGCGCGGTCTATTTTTCCGCCGTCAAAGAAAAACGCCTCGCCGCCGCCACGGCGATCTCCCTCGTCTCCTCCCTCGCCGCCGCCGTGCTGGGGTGCTTTTTTTGCCGTATTTTGTGAATTTGTGAGAAATTTTTTAATTTTTTGTGAAAAATATACAGAAAAAAATTTTTTCGATTTTTTTCGCAAATTTATTTTACTTTTTTTTCGAGGCGTATTATAATATGCCATGTAAATCGGTTGCGACCGTTTTACCACTTGATACGCTCATCATTTTCCCCCTTATCATATTGTGATTGCCTCGTTTACGGTTGGAAGCGGGGCAATTACTTTTGTCCGCGTTTCTGCCCGCCGTCCGCGTTTTTGTCGGCGCGTTCCGAGGCAAAAAACAAAGATAAAAAATGTTGAAGCGAGTTCCCTCACCCCAACATTTATTATAGAACCGATAAAAACCTTCCAAAGAAAAGACCGCCGCGGCGTGCAATGCCTTCGGCGGTCTTTTTCGGTTTTGCAACAGGCGCATCGGCAAAAATGCCCGCCCGAGGGGGGAGTCAGTCCTCTTCTATCGTATAGCGATAGAGTTCGGATTTGGAAACGCCGCGGTCGCGCGCGGCGCGCTTTAACGCTTCCCGCTTGTCCAGCCCCTGCGCCATGTAATGGCGGATATGTTCGGCGGGAGAGAGCGCGTTGAGCGGATTTTCCGCCTCCGCCGCTCCCGCGACCGCCAGGACGTATTCCCCCCGCTTTTCGCCGGGCAGTCCCGCCGCCAGCGTGAAAGGGATGCTCTCTTCGTGGAGTTTGGTGATCTCGCGCACGGCGCACGCCGCGCGGTCGCCGAACGCTTCCGCCATGGCGGCGATGTCGTCGTCCACGTCCTGCGGCGCACAGTGAAAGAGCAGCGTGGTGTCCAGCGTCTTATACCGCTGCAAAACCCGCATCTTTTCACTCTTCTTGTTGGGAAGAAACCCGAGGAAGGTGAATTTATCCGCAGGCATGCCCGAAAGCACGAGGGCACAGGCGAATGCCGTCGCCCCCGGGGCGACGGTGTAGGGGATGCCCGCGCTTCGCAGCGCCAGGCAAACCGCGTTCCCGGGGTCGGAGATCACGGGCATGCCCGCATCCGAAAGGATCGCCACTTCCTCGCCCGCGCGGGCGCGGGCAACGATCTTTTCCGCCGCCGCCGCCTCGTTGAATTTATGACAGGCGAAGAGCGGTTTTTTGATCTCGTAGGCATTCAGCAACCGCAAGGTGTGCCGTGTGTCCTCGCAAAAAATAACGTCCGCGCCCCGCAGGACATCGAGCGCGCGCAGCGTGATGTCTTTGAGATTGCCGATGGGCGTCGCCACAAAAGTTACCATGTCGTTACCTCGATATCGTTTGACTTCTTTCCCGCCCGCGGCGGGAAGAAAAAATGCCCGCAAGCCGCCGCAACGCGGCTCACAACGCAGAATTGCCCGCCGCCTGCGTGTTTTCGCAGGTCGGCAGAACGGTCAGCCCCGCCTTGCCGCCGCGCACCGCCTCGATGAGCGCGAGATAGGGCTTTGCGCCCGCCCGTCCCGCAACAAGTTGCAGACGCTTGGGTTCCAGCCCCGCCTCGTGCAGACGGCAAAAAACTTCCGCCAGGCGGTCGGCGCGATGACAGAGTGCCAGCCTGCCGCCAAAGCGCAGACAGCGCGCCGCCGCCGCGCACAGTTCGCCAAGAGAGAGAAATATCTCCTTGCGGCAGGCGGCTTTTGCGGGATCGGAACAGGCAAGTCCGCCCTTTTCATAGGGCGGGTTGCATAAGATCAGGGAAAAACGGGCGGTATACGCCGCGGGAATGTCCTGAATGCGGCAGTTCTCCACGGTGATCTTGTCTTCCAGCCCGTTCATCGCGACGCTGCGGCGGCTCATGTCGGCAAGTTCCCGCTGCATTTCAAAAAAGGTCATCTCCCGCACGCCGTCGGGGTGCAGGGCGTAAAAATGCAGCCCCACGATGCCGCTGCCCGCGCAGAAATCCGCGACCTTTTCCTGCGGCTTGCACCGCGCGAACCGCGAAAGGAGCACGGAATCGGACGTAAAACGATAATATGCCGCGCTCTGCAAGATCTTCATGCCGCCGACGAGCAGTTCTTCCGCCCTTTCCCTCTCCGCCATGCATCCGTCCTCCTCCGTTCAAAAATAAAAATCCCCGATACCCATGCCCGCAATCATCGGGAAATACGCTTCCAAAAAAAAGCGACCTTTTCCGCCGCCGAACCGAGCGGGCGGAAGATATGAAAAAGGCACGGAAGAGTTCTTTCGTGAGGATCCTTCCGCGCCCTTTTCTTTGCCGCTTAAATTTACTCCGCCTTGATCGCGCCGACGGGGCACACGTCCTCGCAGGCGCCGCAATCGATGCAGGTGTCGGGATTAACGACAGCCTTATCGGTAACTTCGATCGCAGAAACGGGACAAGTGTCCGCGCAAGCGCCGCAAGCAACGCATTCATCGGAAACGGTATGAGCCATGATTCGCCACCTCCCTTACTGATTTGGTTCCTTGTATTATATCACAAATCGAGCAAATAGTAAATGGTTTTTGCAAAAATTTTTTTTATATTTTTGAAAAAACACACAAAAATCAATTCACTCTTCCGTCCGGGCGGGCACACCCTCGTCCCGCCGCTCACGCGACACAGGACGCTCGCCGCCGTCTTTGCGTTCGTTCTTGCCGCCGCCGACGGTATTTTCGCGCTCCCGTCCCTCGCGGTTGCCGCGATCGGACCCGCCGCGGTTGCGGTCAAAACGGTTGCGCCTGCGCTCCCTGCCGCCCTGCGGTGAAGAAGCCGCGTCCGCCTGTCTGCCGCCGCCCGCGCCGCGGTCGCGGCGGTTTTTTCCCTCGCCGCCGCGGCGGTCGGCAGAGCCGTGCCCCCCGCGTTCCCGACGGAAGGGACGTTCGCCCTCCCCTGCGGCGGATCTTTGATTTTCCGGAAGGGCGCCCGCCGCGGGCGCGGACGGTTCTCCCGAAAACTCTTTCACCTCCTCTTCCCCGTCTATGGCGTCCTCGACGGGCTCTTCGACCGGCACGCCGTCCTTTTCAAAGCGGCCGTTCCGCTTGATTTGCAGCGCGGACACGGGGAAGTCCTTATAACTCATGCCCCCTTCCCCGGTCTCTATCTTGACCTTGACTTCCATTTTCAGCATATTGACGGAGACGACCGAGCCGCGCCCGTCGGGCGAGATCACTTCCGCGCCGATCTTGGGCATCTGCTTGCATACGCTCGCATAGTAATCGTTTTCATAATCCAGACAGCACATCAGTCTGCCGCAAAGACCGCTGATCTTCCCGGGATTGAGGGATAGCCCCTGCGTCTTTGCCATTTTAATGGTAACCTTCTTGAAATCGCTCAGCCCGCACGAGCAGCAGCAAGGTCTGCCGCAGGGCGCGATGCCGCCGAGGATGCGCGTTTCGTCGCGGATGCCGACCTGTCTGAGTTCGATGCGCAGATGAAATTCCCCCGCCAGATCGCGCACCAATTCGCGGAAATCCACCCGCGTCGGCGCGGAAAAATAGAACACCGCTTTGCTGCCGTCCGGCGTAAATTCGCAGTCGATGAGTTTCATGTCCAACTTATGCTTTTCGATCTGTTCGCGACAGATCCGCATGGCTTCCGGGCGGCGCGCTTCGTTGTTGCGGATCCGTTCAAGGTCCTTTTCGTTGGCTCGGCGCAAAACGGGTTTCAGTTCCGCCGTCAGTTCCTCGTCCGGCACGCTCTTTGCGGGGATGATCACCGTTCCGTATTCGACCCCCTTCGACGTCTCCACGATCACCGTTTCCCCGCGGGAATACTCCTCGCCCGGGGCGGGCGCGAAATAATATATTTTTGCCGTATTCCTGAATTTGACTCCTACGATTTGTTGCATTTGCGTTTCTCCTTATCGATCTTCCAGAGCGCCACTTCGACGCATTGGGAAAGGTTTGCATTGAAAGTGATTTGTTTTTCCGCCTCGGACAAAACGTCCAGCGCAAAGACCAGCACGGCGGGCGTGAACCGCGCGGACAGCGCCCTGATCTTCGCCCCCTCTTCGCCGTGCAGGGCGCAGGGCTGCCCCGTGCGGCAAAAGAGCATGTCCCGATATATCCGCCGCAGGACGGAGAGAAACTCCGTCTTTTCGCTCACGCCGCCAAGCGCCCGTGCCACCGCGGGGATGTCCCGGCTTTCCGCCGCCGCACAGGCATATGCCGCCGCCGAAAGTTCGGCATATTTCCCGCCCTGCAAAAACCGCTGCGCCCTGCCGGGGCACCCGTCGCTCACCGCGGCGCAAGCCGCCGCACCGCGGCAGCCGGGATATTTCCGTTCGAGAAAAGCGGCAATCTGCTCTTCCGAAAAAGGCGGGATCTCCAACCGCGCGGCGCGGGAACGGACGGTGGGCAATACGGGAAATTCGCTCGCCGCACCCAAAAGAAAGTATACCCCCTCGGGCGGGTCTTCCAGGCTTTTGAGCAATTTATTCTGCATCACCGCATTGGCGCGGTGCATATTGTCCAGAACAAAGAGTTTCCGCTTCCCCTCCACGGGCCGCAGACAACTCTCCTCGACCACCGCTTCCGCCACGTCCTTGTCGGGTGCCTTTCCCGCCGCGGGAAAAAAGAGGCAATCGGGATGATTCTCCCGCGCAATGCGCGCCGCCGTTTCCGCCCGTCCGTCGAAGAACAGTGCGGCAAAGACTTTCAGCGCGTCGCGCAGGTTGTCCTCATCCTGCATCAGGAGCAGATAGGTATTGGCAAGCCGCTCTTCCCGCGCGTCCCGCGCCAGCATTTTATATGCAATTGTCGAACGCAGCAAGGTTTCCACGCACCTTCTCCCTTGTCTTTATGTTTTTTTTCGCTCCCGCAACGCGGGGAGTTGGGATTTTTAAGGGACGGTGTCCCTTGAACGGGGTTCCCAAGGGGCGGCGCCCCTTGATTTTTCTTGACTTTTACCAAGCAAGGCTTTTGCCTTGCGTTTATCGCCCGTTCGGGCGATGAGGCGCGGCGCGAAACCGCTCCGCCTATAAATCCCTTTCTGCGGGAACGCCGTTCCCGCACCCTCGGCAAAGACGCTCCCTTTGCAATCCCGTGTTCCCGCAACGCGGGATTTGGGATTTTCAAGGGACGGTGTCCCTTGAACGGGGTTTCAAAGGGGCGGCGCCCCTTGATTTTTCTTAACTTTTATCAAACAAGGCTTTTGCCTTGCGTTTATCGCCCGAACGGGCGATGAGGCGCGGCGCGAAGCCGCTCCGCCCATCAGACACCTTCCCGCGGGAACGCCGTTCCCGCACCCTTGGCAAAGACGCTCCCTTTGCAAGCCCGAAATCTTGCGCGGGCGCGCAAGAAAAACTTACAAAATGCCGCGGGACTGCAAAAGCGACAGAACTTTTTCAAACGTTTCCTGTTTCGTGCCCGATGCGTCGATGCGGACGAAACGTTCGGGTTCCTGCGCCGCGATCTTCAAGTAGCCCGCATAAACCTTGTTGTGAAACGCCAGCCCTTCCCGCTCCATGCGGTCGTTCCTGTCCGCGCCGTGCTTGCGCTCGAAGGCGCGCGCGGGCGGGATGTCCAGAAATACCGTGCAATCGGGCAGGTATCGCTCGAAGGCATAGGAATTGATCCGACGCACGAAATCCTGCCCCAACCCCCGCGCTTCGCCCTGATAGGCAAGCGACGAATCGATGTATCTGTCGCAGACGACGAGTTTCCCCGCCGCAAGCGCCGGCTCTATCACGTCGTGCAAGAGTTGCACGCGCGCCGCCGCGTACAAAAGCGCCTCGCACTCGGGCGTCATGGCGGCGTTTTCCGGACTTAAAATGACCGCGCGGATGTTTTCCGACACGGGATTGCCGCCCGGCTCGCGCGTGTAGAGATAGGGAATGCCCCGCGCTTCCAGAAATTCTTTGAGCATGCGCAGTTTGGTCGTCTTGCCCGAACCTTCGCAGCCTTCAAAACTGATCAGTTTTCCTCTCATATGTACACCGCTATCTTTCCTTCGATCAATCCGTAAACGCTCTTCGCGGCGGATAGTTTTTCAATGTGTTCCCCTTCAATGACCTGCCCTTCCCGCACGACGGGCAGACAGGGAGGAAAGAGCCCCGCATCCCCCGCGCAGATGTGCCCCGCGCTTTCACGCAGGAGGATCCATTCGGTTTTCTCCCCGCGCTCTCCCGCCGTAAACGCGGGCATGGGCGTTTCATTTTGCTCGTTTACGCGCAAGCCTTCAAAGGATTGCAACGCCCGTTCCAGCGCCTTGAACTGCCGCAGCGGTTGCGCGGGCGATAGATAAAACAGAATGTTCTCCCCGTCGCAGAACTCCGGATAGATCCCCTGTTTTTCCAACGCTTCCTGCACGGCAAAGGCGTTTTTGCCGTAACAGACGACGACCTTGGTCCAATCGGCGTTGCTGCGGGCATGCAGCCGCTCTTTGAGCCGCTCCGCCGCCCGCTCCGATTGCAGTTTGCGCGGATATTTCACGGCATATTCCACGCTTGCCAGGACGGGATAAGACGGGCTGGTCGTGCGGAAGATATCCACGCTTGCGGCGAGCCGCGCCCCGAGCGCTTCCGTCCGCGCCGAGACCACCGCGCCCTGCGTGAAGGCGGGCAGGCTCTTGTGCACGCCGTCCACCCAAAGGTCGCAATATCCCCCCGCATACAGCGGCGTGCCGTGCAGGTGTCCGCCGTGCGCGCCGTCGCAAAGAAGCAGCGCCCCGCACGCCTCGCAGATCCGCCGCACCGCGGCATAGTCTGCAATATTGCCGTAATAATCGGGGGAAGTCAATAACACGCCGACCGACCCGTTCCCCCGCTCCATGCCCGCGTTTTGCAGGGCAAAGGCGATGCTTTCGGGCGAGGGCTGCAAAGGGACGCTCCCCGCATAGCGCACGGGCAGAACGATCGGCTCTATCCCGAGCAATCGACAGCCGTTGTATACGCTCTTATGCGCCGCCGCCGAAAAGACGAGTTTTTTGACGCCCGCGGCATAGAGCATGGAGTGCACGCCGCAGGTGCTGCCATCGGTGAGAAGAAAACTTCTTGCCGCGCCCAATATCTTTGCCACGTCTTCCTGCGCCGCTTTGAGTACGCCCGCGGGACACGCGAGGTTGTCCGAAAAGGAAAGTTCGGTGATGTCCCACTTGCCCTCTTTGTGCCCGGGGGTATGGAACGAAAGGTGCCGCGGCGCGGCGGCGAGCATATTGTAAATGCGGCAATCTGCCGTATAACGCCTGTCAAACACGGGCATGCTCCTCTTGTTTTCTTCTTCCCCGCCTGCGGGAAGCAAAACGGCGCGGAAAAATCACCTCCGCGCCGAAAACAAATAAAAGGTATTCCAAGCGAAATGTCCTTAAAAATCCTCGACGCGGTATGTCCTTGCAACGCTGCCGCGCTCTATCACGCTTCTTCCGCCGTCTCCGTTTCCCGGTACGCGGGCGGAACGGCAGGCGGCGCCAGGTTCTTTTCCCGCCGCCAAAGCAGGATCGCCGCAACGACGTCGGCGAAATAGATGAAATGCGGAATGATCCAAAACACTTCTTTCACGTCCTTTTCTTCCCACGCCCGTTTCAGAAGTCGGGCAATATTATGCACACCCGTTGCCAGCATAAAGACATAGGTGGAAAGGAGCGAAACAACCAGGAAAACGACGGCTACGCCGAGAAAAAAAGGATTGAGCGTGCCGACGATCAGAATTGCCCAGATAAAAAAATTCAGCACATAAAAGGGAATGAGCGCAATTTTTACCGCTGCCGTCGTCCGATAGGGCGCGGGCAATTCTTTGAAAATGCCCGTTATCGCCGCCGCCAGATTGGCAAAACAGAGTAAGACGGCAAGAATGCAAAACCCGAGACAGACGATCTCAACGGCGACGACTGCCGTATCGGGTACCCCGTCCGTATCGACCAGCAATGCCGCGATCAACCCGACGAACGGCAATTGCATCAGATAGACCGCGATACAGAGCGACCACAAAAGCCATTTATGTTTCATGTTCTCCCCCTCCTTAAAAAGTGCAGTTTTGCACCCAAACGGGATTTTCAAAGGACATTGCTCGGGATTTTCAAGGGACAATGTCCCTTGAACAGGGTTACCAAGGGGCGGCGCCCCTTGAAGATTAAGTCCCTTTTCGCGGGAACGCCGTTCCCGCACCCTCGGCAAAGGCGCTCCCTTTGCAATCC
>CALVZM010000013.1 GCA_944372515.1 uncultured Clostridia bacterium | reverse complement strand
GCCCGCGTTTTAAGGAAAAATGAGAAAAATAAAAAAATTTCCCTCGGCGGGAGAAAAAAGCGGGGCAGAGACTTAAAAAACGGGAAAGAGCCGCCGTTTTATAAACGGCGGCCCCGGGTTGAGAAGGAAAAGTTTTACAGAAGGATAAAACTTTTCGTGTGGGCAAAAAAGGAAGGAAAGGATATTTTTGCAAAAGGCAACGCTGCATCGGCTGCGGAAAAAGAGGGCGGAAACAACGCCCCTTTTTCCCTTTGCGATTTTATTATAGCATCGGGCTGTAAATATTTTATCTTATTTTTGCAAAAAAATTGTAACATTTTACAAAAAAAGACGTCCCCGCCACAGCGAAAACGCCTTTTGTGCCCTTTTCCTTTTGCCACGGGGCGTGCCGGCGCCCAAACGGATGGGGACCGTCTTTCCCTTTAATCGCCGTCCGTGCCGTTTTTTTCTCCGCTTTGAAACCATACCTTATAGCGCCTTGACAGCCGCACGCCGCCGAGCATGTGCGAAACCTGACGGCACTGCGGGCAGTTGCGGCGCAGATAGACGGTCTGCCCGTCGCGGCGGCGGGTATAATAGAGGCAGTCCCGCGGTTCCAAAAAAAGATCGAATTCGCGGTTGATGCACTTTCTGCACAAGCCCGCACGGATGCGCGCTTTCACTCTTGCATATTTTTCCATAAAAAACTCCCCTGTTTTTTTCTTTCATTATAAGGGCATTTTTTCAAAAAGTCAACCGTATCCGTACGGGAATTTTTGCCATCTCCTTTTCCCCTTTCGTTGCGGGCATGGTCTGCCGATATTTTTTGACATCGCAATAAAAAAGAGCCTGCCGCGACGAGCGGAAGACCCTTTTTACCGTCTTTATCTGTGTTTGCCTTTGAAGAAGAGCGCCAGTGTGCCCGGACCGGAATGCGCGCCGATGACGGGACCGATGAAATTGATGGAGATCTCGTGCCCCGGGAACTCCCCGCGGATCATGGCGGCGAGGTCGTTCGCATCGTCGATGCAATCCCCGTGGCTGATGAAGACGGGGTCGCCCGCCTGCATATCCTGCGTTTCCCGCATCTTATCAAAGAGCGCCTTGATGGATTTTTTTCTGCCCATGGCTTTCCCGATGGGGATGAGGTGCCCCTCATCGTCCACGTGCATGACGGGCTTGATGGAGAGCAATGTGCCGACGACCGCCACGGCGGCGGAGACCCTGCCCCCGCGTTTGAGGTGAAAGAGATTGTCCACCGTGAAGAAATGGCAGATGTTCGGCTTGATGCTTTCCAGATAGTCATACGTTTCCTGCAAAGAGGCGCCCGTATCCGCCTTTCTGACGGCGTAATCGAGATAGAGCCCCTCGCCCATGGAGGCGCAGAGGGAATCGCTGACGAGCACTTTGCGCTCCGGATATTTTTCCGAAAGTTCCTTGGCGGCGACGAAAAAACTGTTCGCCGTGCCCGAAAGCCCGCTTGAAAAGGCAACGACCAGCACGTCCCTGCCCGCAGAAAGGAATTTTTCGATGTGGTTCTTGGCGCATTCGACGTTGACCTGGTGGGTCGTGGGCATCGCCTTGTCGTTGCGCATGCGTTCATAAAATACGTGCGTGTCGATGGATTCTCCGTCTTCCCCGCCATAGAGCACGCTGTCCATCAAAAAGCCGAGACGGACGCATTCCACGTCGTGAGAAGCATAGTATTCCTCCGGCATGTCGCAGGCGGAATCGGTTACGATCGCAAATTTTCTTTCCATGTGTCTTGTATACTCCCGATAAAGTTATTTTTTCCTCTTGCTCGCGCAATCGGAAGCACACATCCCGTTTTCTCTTCTCGGACGTCTGCCCGCGAAGGGGCGCATCCTCTTAACAGTATACACGAAACGCGGGAAAAAGTCCATAAAATTGAAGGCATAAAAAGATATTTTCGGACGATTTTTCCGCGTGGTTCTCCTATTTCCGTGCCGTATCTACGGCAAAACGGGACGGGTTCACTGCAACAGATAAAAAGTTTTGACCCGATCGGCGCGGAAGGTAAGCCTGACGCAAAAACCGCCCTCGCACGCTTCGATTTTCAGTTCCGGCGGCGCCGCAAGGTCGAAATATTCCCGTGCGACGTGCGCAAAATCGCGCAGGGCGATCGCGCGGCATTCCTCGCTCATAGGCGCCTTGTCCGCACCGATGACGCGGCTGGCGCGGTCAAACACCGCCTGTGCGTTCTCTTCGTTTTTTGCCCGTGTCCTGTTCTTCATGATCCCCTCTTCAATCCCATGCGGATGCGTCCCAAAAGTCCGCTGTAATGTCTGGTCGCGTCGTAATATTTTATCTTCCCGCCCGCAAGGTTGCCCGCCGCGATGCGGAACATGCGGCGCTTGTCGCTCAGCGTGTTCAGATACACCTCGTCCGATTCGGGCAAGACGGCGAGCAGCGGGATTTTGAGAATGTCGGCAATGGCGTGCGGGGAGAGGATGTCCCCGTTGAGGAGCATGTCGCCGCGCACCATATTGACGATGAGTTGCACGCTTTTGAGCCGATAACTTTTCAGCACGGAGATCACCTTGTCCGCGTCGCGCAGGGAAGAAAGATGGGGCGTGGTTACGACGACCGCCTCTTCCGCCGACGCCACGGCGCGGTGAAAGCCCTCTTCGATGCCCGCGGGACAGTCGATGAGGATATAATCGAACTGCGGGGAGAGATTTTCAAGGACGAGCCGCACGGACTGCGGGGAGATATATTTATCGGGGGAAGAATGGTTGCTGGCGAGAATGTATAAATTTTTGAATTTCGGATGCTGCACGAGCGCCTGACGGGCGCGGCAGCGACCCTCGATGACGTCGGCGATGTCATATGTAATGTTTTTTTCGATGCCCGTTACCACGTCGATGTTGTTCAGCCCGAAATCGGTGTCGCACAGAATGACCTGTTCGCCTTTGAGGGCGAGTTGTGCGCCGATGTTTGCCGCCACCGTGGTCTTGCCCACGCCGCCCTTGCCCGAAGTAAAAACGATTTTCCTTGCCATACTCCGCTCCTTTTCGGTCAATAGTATACCTTCTTTTTGCGGTCGTATTTCCTTGAATCGGCACGAAAAAAGGCTGTTTTTGGAAAAACAGCCCCGATTTTTTTCAATGGGAAAAGAAAGAGAGAAAAACGTCCGTCCCCGTCCTTTTTAACGGTCCATCAGATCGGTAAAAAAGTCGGCGTAGTCGGTGCGCTTTTTCGCCGTGAAATCGATGGCGGCGCGGGGATGGCGGTTGAGCATGCCCGTGAGCATATACTGCACGTCATACCCCCACACGACGCCCTGTTCCCGCAGGGGCAGCATATATTTTTCGATGAATTTCAGGACAGGCAGCAATTTATAGGAAGGATTTTTCAGAAAGCCGAGCATGAGTTCGAGCGCGCAGTTGCCCGCGCCGCGTCCCATGGAATTGACCGTGGCGTCCACATAGTCCACGCCCCGCGCGATGCACTCGATGCTGTTGGCAAAGGCAAGGTTCTGGTTGTTGTGCGCGTGGATGCCGATGAACTTATGATATTTTTCCCCGCATTCCAGATATTGATCGGCGAGCATGCGGATCTCCTCGGGATAGAAGGAACCGTAACTGTCCACGATGTAGATGCCGTCCACGGGAGATTGACCGAGCATGTCGAGCGCGATGGCGATCTCCTTTTCCGTCGCGGTGGATACCGCCATGACGTTGCAGGACGTCCGATAGCCCATCTTATGGCAGTGCTCGATCATCTCGATCGCCGAAGGGATGGCGGTGATGTATGTGGCGATGCGGTACATGTCGACGGGGCTGTTCGCCTTTTCGCCGATGTCCCGCCGATAATCGGTGCGCCCCTCATCCGCCATGCAGGCGATTTTGAGGTTGGTCTTGTTGTCGCCGACCACCGCCAGAATGTCGTCCTCTTTGCAGAACTTCCATTTGCCGAATTTGTCCTCGGGAAAAATGCTCCTGTCGGCTTTATAGCCGAATTCCATATAATCGACGCCCGCGGCGACGTTGGCGGCATAGAGCGCCTTTACGAAATCATCGGAGAATGCAAAGTTGTTGACCAGCCCGCCGTCGCGCAGCGTCGCATCGACGACGCGGATGCTTTTCCGAAAAGATAAAAGATTTCCCGTTTCCGCCATAAAAATAGCCCTCCCATGTATGATTGTTCCGTTTTTTCTTCGGCTTTATCCGTTGTGCCGTCTGCTAAGTTCGGTGCAGACGTCCGAGAGGCTGATCCCCCGCGCGGCGAGGAGCACCAGCGTGTGATACAGGAGATCGGCGCACTCGCCGATGAGTTCCTCTTTGTCCTCGTTCTTGGACGCGATGACCATTTCCACCGCCTCTTCGCCCGCCTTTTTGGCGATTTTGTCTATCCCCTTTTCAAAGAGATAGGAAGTATACGACCCCTCGGCGGGGTGTTCCTTTCTGTCCAGCACGATGCGCTGCAATTTGCCGAGCATCTCCGCGCCGATGCGCTCCTTGTCCCCCTGCAAAAAGTCGAAAAAACAGGAATAGGCGCCCGTGTGGCAGGCGGCGCCCGTCTGGCGGACTTTCAAAAGCACGCAGTCGCGGTCGCAGTCGAAGTGCATGGACACCACTGCCTGCAAATGCCCGCTCTCTTCGCCCTTTTTCCAGAGTTTCTGCCGCGAACGGCTCCAATAGTGCGCATAGCCCGTCTTTTCGGTGCACGCCAGCGCCTCGGCGTTCATGTATGCCTGCATGAGCACTTCACCGCTCTCTATGTCCTGCGCGATCGCGCAGACAAGACCTTTTTCGTCAAACTTGATATTGCCTTTATTTTCGGTCATGGTATACTTCTTTTACTCCTTATCTGTTTTTCGGACGGGCACGCCGCGCGATGAAAGGTATGCTTTCAGTTCACCCATTCCGAGTTCGCCGTAATGGAAGAGGGATGCCGCCAAAGCGGCGTCTGCCTTGCCCGCCGTCAGCACGTCGTAAAAATGCTCTTTCGTGCCAGCGCCGCCCGATGCGATGACGGGGATATTGACGGCTTCGGCAACCTGCCGCGTGAGTTCCAGATCGTACCCCGCCTTGGTGCCGTCGCAGTCCATGCTGGTCAGGAGCACTTCGCCCGCGCCCAATTTTTCCGCCTGCACGATCCATTCCACCGCGTCCAAATCGGTTTTGACCCTGCCGCCGTTGAGATATACGTCCCAGCGCCCCCCTGCGTTGCGCTTGGCGTCCACCGCGAGCACGACGCATTGCGAACCGAAACGCATCGCGGCGTCGGTGAGGAGAGAGGGATTTTTGATCGCCGCCGAGTTGAGGGAAATTTTATCCGCACCGCAGGAAAGAAGGGTTTTGAAATCATCCGCCGTGCGGATCCCCACGCGTACGGTGAGCGGGATAAAGACCTGTTCGGAAGCGCGGGAAATGACGTCCAAGACGGTCCCCCGCCCCTCGGCGCTCGCCGTGATGTCCAGAAAAACGATCTCATCCGCGCCGAAGGCGTTATATGTCTTCGCGCACTCCACGGGATCGCCCGCGTCGATCAGGTTGATGAAGTTGATCCCCTTGACCACCCGTCCGCATTGCAGATCGAGGCAGGGGACGATGCGTTTGCATAACATAGGTTTTCCCCTCTATTTACAGGCATGGATGGCTTCTTTTAAGTTGACGGCGCCCGTATAGATGCTTCTGCCGAGAATGGCACCGTATAATCCCGCTTCTTTCAGGCGGAGAAGATCGTTCAAGGATGCAATGCCGCCCGACGCAATGACGGAAAGCCCCGTCTTTTCCTGCAAATCGCGCGTCGGCTCTATGCTCGCGCCCTGCATCGCTCCGTCCTTAGAGATGTCGGTGAATACCGCATAGCGCACACCCATGCCCGCGGCTTTCCGACCGAAGGATTCCGCCGTTTCGTCCGAAAACTCCGTCCAGCCCTTGATGGAAAGTTTGCCGTCTTTGGCGTCGATGCCCGCCACGATCTTTTCCCGATAGGTCCCGACCAACGAGGCAAAGAGAGCGGGATCGGTGCAGGCAACGGTGCCGAGCACGACCCGCGCCGCACCCGCATCCAGGCGGGAACGCACGGCGTCAAAGGAGCGCAGCCCCCCGCCCGATTGCACGGGAACGCCCAATTTCGCGATCTTTTCCAACGTGCCTTCGATGTGGGCGGCGCCGTCAAACGCACCCGAAAGATCGACGACGTGCAAAAATTCCGCGCCGCAGTCTATCCACTCCTTCGCGCGGTCGACGGGATCGCCGTAATCCGTTACTTGGTTTTTTCTGCCGTACAACAGGCGCACGGCGCGCCCTTCCAGAATGTCGATGGCGGGGAATAAAATCATGTCCGTTTCTCCCGTTCAAAGCCTGAGGAAATTTTGCAGAAGCGCCAGCCCCGCATCCCCGCTCTTTTCGGGATGGAACTGCGTGCCGTAGACGCTTTTTCCGTTCCACACCGCCGCGGGATAGTCCTCGAAATAGTTGCAGGTCGCAATGGAAAATTCCGCTTGCGTGCGGGCATGGTAACTATGAACAAAGTAAAAATATGTATTTTCGGGAATGCCCTGAAAGAGCGGGGAACGCAGGGAAAAGACGTTGTTCCAGCCGATCTGCGGCACCTTGCCCTTTGCAAAGCGCACGACCTCCCCTTTGCAGAACCCGAGCCCCGCATGCTCGCCCTCCTCAAAGGACCTTTCCAGCAGGAACTGCATGCCGAGACAGATGCCGAGCACGGGCGTTTCGTCGTCGGCGCGCAGCCGCAGATACCCGTCAAGCCCGCGCCCGTTCAGTTCCGCCATGCCCGCGCCGAAAGAGCCGACGCCGGGCAGGATGAGCCGATCGCAGCGGTCAAGCAGGGAAAAATCGCCGCCGATGACGGCTTTTTCCCCGAGATATTCGATTGCCTTCTGCACGGAACGAACGTTCCCCATGCCGTAATCGAGAATGCCTGTCATAAGAAAATCATCCTTTTATGCCGTCGGACTGCCCTATCCTTGCGCCGTCCCGTTCACAAAACACCCTTGCTGGAAGGGATCTCGTCGGAGACGATCGCCGTCGCCGCGCGCAGGCACCGCGCCAGCGCCTTAAAGACGGCTTCCGCCTCGTGGTGTCTGTTGCCCGTTGCAAGGAGTTTTACATAGATGTTGAGCCCCGCATTGTTGGAAAAAGCGCGCAGGAACTCTTCCACGAGTTCGGCGTCGAAATCGCCGATCTTGCCGCGGGACAGTGCCCCGCCGCAATCGAAATTGAGAAAGGGTCTGCCGCCGATATCCAGCGCGACGAGGGCGGCGGTTTCGTCCATGGGCACCACCCTGTCGGCGAAACGGGCAATGCCGCGCTTGTCGCCGAGCGCTTCTTTGAGTGCCAGCCCCAGCGCAATGCCCACGTCCTCGGTGGAGTGATGGAAATCGACTTCGACATCCCCCTTGCACCGCACCTGCAAGCCGAACCCCGCGTGCACCGCCAGAAGATCGAGCATATGATTCAGAAATCCCACGCCCGTATCGACGGAGATCTCGCCCCCTTCGAGACAGAGGGAAAGCCCGATCTGCGTTTCTTTGGTTTTACGTTCGATTGTTGCCGTTCTCATGCTTTTGCTCCTTTCCGGATCGGTTCCGATTCCCGCCGCGGCGTTTCAGCCGCGGTCTTTCAGACGTATCTTCACGGCGTTGGCGTGTGCCGTCAACCCCTCGTTTTCCGCCAGGCGGACGATGTGCGCCCCGTCCTGTCCGAGCGCCTTCCCTTCATAGCGGATGACGGACATTTTCCGCAGGAATATATCCTGATTGAGCACCTGGAAAAATTTGGCGCTGCCCCCCGTGGGCAGGATGTGATCGGGTCCCGCAAAATAATCCCCGACGGGTTCGGGCGTGTAGCCGCCCAGGAACACGGCGCCCGCATTGCGCACGCCCTTTAACAGTTCTTCGGCGTTCCTTGCATAGATCTCCATGTGTTCGGGGGCGACTTCGTTGGCGAGCGCCACCGCCTCGTCCAGCGAACCGAGGACCACGATGCCGCCGTTATGTTCCAGAGAATAAGCGGCGATCTCCCGCCGCGAAAGCGCGGGCAGTTGTCTTTCGATCTCCGCGCGCACCTTTTCCGCCAGGGCGCGGCTGTCCGTGAGTACGATGGAACGGGCAAGGCGGTCGTGTTCCGCCTGCGAAAGGGCGTCGGCGGCGACATAGGCAGGGTCGGCGCTGTCGTCGCAGAGGATGAGGATCTCGCTCGGACCCGCCAGCATGTCGATGCCGACCTGACCGTAGACCTCTTTTTTGGCAAGCGTAACGAAAATGTTGCCGGGACCTGCGATGACGTTGACTTTGGGGATGCTTTCGGTGCCGTAAGCCATGGCTGCGATCGCCTGCGCGCCGCCGACCTTGAAAATTTTCTCGGCGCCGCACTCCGCCGCCGCCACGATCGTGGCGGGGCTGACCTTGCCTTCTTTGGCGGGCGTTGCGACGTAGATGTGTTCCACCCCCGCCGCCTTTGCCGGCAGGATGCCCATGCAGACGGAAGAGAAGAGCGGCGCGGTGCCGCCGGGGACATAGATACCCGCCCGTTCGACGGCACGCACGACGTAACCCGTCGTCCTGCCTTCCCCGTCGCTGCGCACGTCGCTCTGCATGACGTTGCGGCTGTGATAGCCGAGGATATTTTTGACGGCAAGCCGCAGAGAGGCAAGCAATTCCTTGTCCACGGCGGCATACGCCTCTTCGATCTCGGCGGGAGAGACCGCCACCGTTTCCCCCGTCAGATCGCTGCCGTCGAACTGCCGCGCATAGGCAAAGAGGGCGTCGTCCCCCCTCGTCCGGACGGCGGAGACGATCTCCCTGACGGCGGCAACGCGCTTTTCGTCTTCAAACCCGCCGCGGGCAAGAAGGGGCGCGCAGTTGTTTTTATCGTAAATCCCGATCATGATCTCATACCTTCCCGCGCATCTTTTCGATGAGCGGCAGCAACACGTCCGCCTTTGTTTTCAGGCTGACTTTGTTCGCCACGAGCCGCGCGGAGACGTTATAGACCTCTTCCAGAACGACCAGCCCGTTGGCTTTGAGCGTGGAACCCGTCTGCACGATGTCGAAGATGACGTCCGAAAGTCCCGTTACGGGCGCAAGTTCGATGGAGCCGTGCAGGGCAATGA
>CALVZM010000012.1 GCA_944372515.1 uncultured Clostridia bacterium | reverse complement strand
GAGCGCATCGGATCGGAACTGTGCGCCGCTTGTCCCAATCTTGAAAAATGCCGCGGGTTGGGAATGGAAAGCGCGTTCGATATGCTCATCGCCGTCGGGTGCGCCAAGGGAAAAGCCGGGCTCATCGACCTGCCCGCCGTGCTCAGCGCCAACTGTACCAATGCGGGCGGCGTGCTCTTTTGCCTGAACAAACAACTCGCGGAATACCGCAAATATATCCTGGAAGCCGAAAACGCCCGCTCGGGCAGGGCGCTGATGGCGTCGCAGGCGCAGGGCGTCGGCGAGATACTCAAAAACATCGCGCTCGAACAGAGCCAGCCGCTGAGCGTCTGCGACGAAAAGGAACGCGCACTCTTTGCCGCCCTCGCAAAAAAGGGCATCGTCTGTTCGGAGATCCTCGTCTACGGCGACGAAGAAAACATCTTCGTGTCCCTGACCGTGTTCGGCGCCCGCGAAAGCGCCAAAATCGTCAAAGCCGCCGAGGAAGTCCTGGGCATGCCCTTAATGACGGGGGAAAAGTTGGTCCTCTCCAAAGATAAATTCTGTTATACGCTGCGCAAAAAACCGTATTTCGACGCGGCGTTCGGCGTCGCGTCCGCAAGAAAAAAAGGCGAAAGCCAGAGCGGCGACACCCATTCGGTCATCCGCATCGACGAAAAGAGATTTCTCGCCGCCCTGTCGGACGGCATGGGCAGCGGTCCCGCCGCAAAGCGCATTTCCGAAAGCGCCCTTTCCCTGCTGGAAAGTTTTTACCGCGCGGGCATGCCCGGGGATACCATCCTTTCCACCGTCAACAAACTGCTCACCTTCAACCGCGAAGAGAGTTTTGCCTGCATCGATCTCGCCGCCGTCGATCTGGACAGCGGCAGGGCGGACGTCGTCAAGGTCGGCTCCCCGCTCGGCTGCATTTTCTCCGAAGGTACCATCCGCGTCCTCGAAGGGGAGAGCCTGCCCCTCGGGATGCTGGACGAACTGCGCCCCGCCACGCTGTCCGTGCAGTTGCAGGAAAATGATATCCTCGTCTTTTTCTCGGACGGGATCACCGATGCGTTCGGCTCCTCTTCCGACCTGTTCGACTACCTCAAAACCCTCGACCCGCTCAACCCGCAGACGCTGGCGGACGATATCCTGCACGCCGCGCTCCGCCGCACGAACGGCGTTCCTTCGGACGACATGACCGTCCTCGCCGTGCGCATCTTCCGCGCCGCATGACGAACCCCGTCCCCTTGCCCATACACATCTTGCCTGCATACCTCCTGCCCCTTTGCGGCGACGCCGAGAGGCAAAACACCCCCGCCGAAGGAAATTCCTTCGGCGGGGGTGTTTGCCCGTTCATCTCTTTTATACCGTTTACACTCTCCCGCGCGCTGAGAACGCGGCAACCGCCCGTTCAGCGCAGGAGCCGTCCCTGCCGCGTGTCGAGCACAACGAACATTTCCAACTCCTCTCCCGTGTCGGCATCGACATAGACGAAATATTCATCCCCTTCATAAGTGCCGCTGAATTCATAGGTCAGCGCTTCGCTCCCCGCATAGGGAATGAGCGCGAGCCGCCCCGTGGCGGGTCTGAATCTGCCGAGCGCGTCCGCCGCCTCTTCCAAAGAGATGCCCGCCGCGCGGACGGTGCGTTCGCAATGATTGAGATAGTAAGGCAGCGCCTCCATGCCCACGACTTTGCCCTTGGTTTCGCACACCTTGACGGTAACCAGATCCGAATAGCACAGCACGCCGTCCTGTTCATAGACAAAATTGATGTTGGCGGTGGTGCCGTTCTCCTGCAACCAGACGGCATGCATATGCTCCATGCCGAGTTTTTGCAGGAACGCCGACCCGATCTCCACACATTCCTCCTGCGAGAAATTGTTCGCCATGCACTTTTCATAACTGTCAAACATGACGAGTTTGCCGCCCGCTTTGGCTATCTGCGCATACATCTCCCTGCCGCGCTCGTCGCGGAGGGTGAAGTTGTAAAAAGTCATGCCGTCGCGGATCACATCCCCCGCATGCTCGATCTCACGGACGGCATAATCGTCGAAATATGCCGCCGCCAATTCCGCCGCCCGTTCGGGCGTGATCTCTTCGGTGTCGGAAAAACTCTTGGGACTTACCTTTTCCTTGTTCTCCGAGAAGGGTCCGTCCTGAATGCCGGAAGGCGTTTTGATGACGTTGGAACCGATGTTTTCAAAGCCGTCGTTCATCCGTCCCTTTTGTCCGTCCTTGATGAGTTTTTCCCAATCTTTCGCCGACATGGTATTGCGCAATGTCTGCAATTCTTTCAAAATCGCGGCATTGGTGCGGTACATATATTCGATCGTTTCCTCGCCGCCCGCAAGCGTGCGCCCCGTCCGGGAAGAAGTCAGCCCTTCCCGCGCAAACGCCGCCGTGCGGTTGACGAAGGACGCCATGTTGACGGTGGTAACCATGTCCACGGGCAAGCGTTCGAGTGCACCTTCCATGAGTTCGGCTTCGACGAGAATGTCAATCAACAAACGGCGCTGTTCGCCCGCGCCGCTTGCAAGGCGGAGTTTGCCGAGCGCGGCATCCAGATTCTCGCTCAGTTCGGTGATCTCATACAAATTGCTCTGATATCCCGCGCTCATCATGGCGCTCATGTTGCTCATGTTCACGCCGCCGACGGTGATGACGGTGAGCATGATGAGGGAGACCGTGCCGAGCGAAATGACCGCCGCCAGCCAGCCGCCGATGCCCCCGCCGCGCCCGGAACGGCGCTTGGAAGCCTGTTCCCGCTTATGCCGCCGCTCTTCCGATGCCATGCGGCGTTTCTGCATACGCTCTTCCTTGCGTTTGAGGGCAAGTTCGTGTTTGAGTTCCCTGTTTTGTCTTTCCGCGGCAATTTTCTCCTGCCGCTCCCGTTCCCTGCGTTCCATGCGCTGCACCTTCGTTTCGTTGCGCAGCATATCCCGCCGCGCCGCGCGTGCCGCACGGCGTTCCCGCGCCCGCTCTCTCGACTGCATGCGCCGCTCCCGGGCACGCTCTTCCGCCGCCATGCGCTCCTCTTCCAGCGTCCGCCGTTCGTCCGCCCGCGCTTCCTGTTTGTTTCTCTTGCGCTCCGCGCGCGCCTTGGCGCTCTCCATCCGCTCCGCCGCGGCGGCGTTTTCCGCCGCCGCCTGAACGGTTACCGACCGCTTTGCTTCGGACACGGGTCCTTCCTCTTCGAGCCGCCGCACCTTGCGCGCGCCGCTCGACGTGTTCACGCCCACCTTCTGATTGCCTTTCTTTTCTTCCATATTCCTCTCCTTAAATGGCAAATACATGCTTGCCGATGACGGTCACCGTCTGGCGGTCAAAGATCCAACTGCTCGTGGCGACCGCGGGGTTGTAATAATACAGACAGCCGTAAGACGGATCCCAGCCGTTGAGCGCGTCCTGCGCCGCGCTGTACGCCGTATCGTTGGGTTCGAGATTGATCTGCCCGTCGTCCACGGCGGTGAACGCCCCCTTCTGATAGATGACGCCCGCAACGGTATTGGGGAAGTCGCTGCTCTTGACGCGGTTCAAGATGACGGCGCCGATGGCGACCTGTCCGACATACGGTTCCCCTCTGCCTTCGGCATGGATGGTCTTTGCGATCAGGTACAGATCGGTGCTCGTGTAATCGGAAACACCGGAAGACCCGCCCGTTACGTTGTATTCCTTTTCCAACACCGCCGCGGAGGCGTTCATGCCCAGCGCGCGGAAAGTGGCGAGCCCGACGATCCCGTCCGCCGTCAGGTTGTTCTTCTTTTGAAACTTTTTGACCGCTTCGCGGGTGCGGCTGCCGTAAATACCGTCCACCGCGCCGGTATAATATCCCCACTGTTTGAGCCGCCGCTGCACCTCTTTGACCTCGCCGCCCCGCGCGCCCTGCCGCAGCACCGCCGCAGGCAAAAGGACGTCCTGCGCCGCAGGCGGAAGGGGTTTGATATGGCTTTGAACGGCAAACAGCGCATAGATCAGCCCGACGGCGAGAACCGCCAGCGCGACCGCGCCGATTCTGAATGCTTTCTTCATATTTTTCCTCTTGATTCCTCCTATGTAACGCCCGCTTGTCCCGTTCCGCCGCGCCCGACGCACCCGACGCGCAAAACATTCAGGCGGCGAAAAAACGATCGATGATTTCCAGGATCTTGGAACGATAGACGATGTTCGCGCCGCTGACGCTCGTGAAACACAGAGGCGGATAAATGCAGCACCACCAATTCTGTCCGCCGCCCGCGCCGAGTTCGACGATGAGCGCGTCATAGACGCCCGCTTCCAGGGTATATTCCTCATAGACGCGCGTGGGGAAGGTCTCCCGCCGCACCGCCGCCCTGACGCCGTAAGAAAATCCGTTTTCCCGCAGGACGGCTTCCCCTGTCCGCTCGATCTCTTTGAGGTGCACCTTCGTCTCTTCGAGCGCCTCCGCCCGATCGGCGCACCCCGCGACCCACGGCGTTATCTCTTCGACGATCGCGTCGCGCACCAGATATTTCACCGCCTGATCGGCGGCGCTGTCCGAATTGGCGCGGATGTGGATGCGGAGAAATTCGCTCGGCGCGCCCGCATTTTCCCCCGCGGCGACGGCGCCGCCCAACGCCGTCAAAATTATTATGACGAACCCGAGAAAAAGTATACAGATTTTTTTCATTTTCATTGCCTCCGCCATGATGTATTGCCCCGCGGGAAAAAATTTATACCGTTATCCCGCAAAATCCTCGTCCGCCCCGTGCGGGATCTTTCTCCGGACGGCAGAAAAAAACTGAAAAAAATTTTGAAAATCAGATGAAAAACGCTTGCAATATAAAGAGGAATATGGTATAGTAATAAAGCTTTTGAATGAGCAAGGAAGTTTAGCTCAGTTGGGAGAGCATCTGCCTTACAAGCAGAGGGTCATAGGTTCGAGCCCTATAACTTCCACCAAAAATAGTGCGGAATATATGCGGGAATGGCTCAGTGGTAGAGCGTCACCTTGCCAAGGTGAATGTCGCGGGTTCGAATCTCGTTTCCCGCTCCAAACGAAATTCCGCACTATTTTTTTTATTTTTGCATATACTGCCCAAAACGGATTGCACGGCGCTATAGCCAAGTGGTAAGGCAAGGGTCTGCAAAACCCTGACTCCCCGGTTCAAATCCGGGTGGCGCCTCCAACCGAAGCTCCGTAGACCAACGGAGCTTTTTGTTTTCTTCCGCGGCGCTCTCCCCTAAGACGCCCCTTTCCAAACATCCGATCACGGCATCGGCCGTTTATGCCGCTGTGGCGAAACCGGCAGACGCAAGGGACTTAAAATCCCTCGGAGTTCACCCTCCGTACCGGTCCGAATCCGGTCAGCGGCACCAAAAAAACGCAAGTCGACATCATCCGACTTGCGTTTTTTTGATCCTATAACCGATATCGGGGCGGAAAGCCCGCTTCAACGTTGATTTATGCCGCCTGAAACTAAAGGCAACGTTCAGCCCCGATGCGCAAAAACGCACCGCCGCGGAAGACCCCGCGGCGGCGCGCCGTTGTTTGCTTTTGCTTCTTATTTGGCAAGTTTTTCCAGCGTGTCCACAACGTCCTGCACCGTCTTGATGCTGTCGAAGGAATCTTCGGGCAGTTTGACGCCGTATTCGTCTTCGAGATTCATAAGCATCTCCACGACGTCGATGGAATCGGCGTGCAGATCCTCGGTGATGTTGTCGGTGGGCTTGATGGAATCGGCGGGAATGTTGAGTTGATCCGCCAGAAGCGCGCATACTTTTTCAAACATGGTCTTGTCTCCCTTGCAATTTGGATTTGTTATTCTTATTGTAATACATCCGCCCGTGATTGTCAACGGATTGCGCCCCGTTTTACCGTCTTTTCAGCAAAAGCAGGGCTTCTTTCCGCTCCGCGGACAGGCGGAAACTCTCGCGCGCCTTCTGTATCGCCTGATTGTGCGTGCGCTTGTCCAAAGCGTTCTCCCGCAAAAAGGCGCAGCCGCTGTCGTAAAACCGCACCAGCACTTCGGCAAGCAGCCACGCTGCCCCCATATGGGTATAATAAAACGCCGTGTCGCACCGCCGCAGAGCGGAAAACACCACGGGGAGATATTCCTCTTTCATGTAGAAAGCCAGCAGCGTTACCAAAGAAAAGCGCTGCGAAAATTCCCCGCCGCCGAGGTATTTTTCTATGTACGGCAGAAAATCGCCCGTATGCGTTTCCAGACAGCGCGGCTTGAAGGTGTCGCAGAGTGCCCAATTTTCGATCGAACGGACGCAGCCGTCCAAACGGCCGAGAAAACGGTCATACGGCAGGAGCGCCGCGACGCTGAGACGGATGAACACGGTTTCGTAATATTCGTCCGGAAAGGAAAAGAGCGCGTCCGCCTCTTGGCGGTACTTTTTTACGAGTTTGCGCAGTTCCGGCGTGCGCACGCCGATGATCTTCAAGGCGCGGGGACGCACGATCTTTGCTTGAAACGCCGCAAATTTTTCATCCCGCAGGGAATACAGTTCACGAACGAACGCCGAATATTCCATCGAGTGCCTCCTTCCACGCTTCATAGCGGTAACGGGGATTTGCGGGCGAAGTGGACGGCAGGACAAAATAAGGTATGCCGCAGTTTTTATAATTCTCCTCAAACACCGCCGCGGCGCGGCGGCCGTTGAGAAGGATCCGCCCGATGGGCGCGTTTGCAAAGACCTCTTCAAGCCGCGCGGGGACGTAGTTTGCGATGCTGTCATCCTTCGACCCGATGACGTCGCAGGACATCACGACATCCCAGAGCGCCACGCCGTGTCCGAGGACAAAGCGTCGCTTTTCCTCGTTCGTTGCGGGCATGGGTGCATGAAAATATTCGCTCAGCATTTTCCAGAAACGGTTCTGCGGGTTGCCGTAATAAAAATCCGTCAGGCGGCTCTTCACGGAGGGAAAACTGCCGAGGATGAGCACGCGGCTGTGCGCGTCGAACACGGGGGCAAACCCCTCCGCCTTGGTGTAACGCCCCGCCGCGGCAGACGGCGGACGGCGCAAAGGAGCCGCGTTTTTCTGCGCGCTCACAGCGCAAGGGGCGCCTGCACGTCGCCCACGATCGCGGCGCCGCGCTTTTCTCCGCCGAACGTTTCCGAAAGCACCTGCATGACGTCGTCGAGCGTTACGGCGTCATAGCGCGCCTGCTGTGCTTCGAAACTGTCGATGCGGTCGTCGTGCAGAAGGTTCCTGCCATACCAGAGCATCTGCGAAGACGTGCTCTCCTGGGAGAAGATGCCGCTCGAACGGATCTGCTCGCGCGCACGGAAAAATTCCGCCTGCGTGATCCCCTCTTTCAGTGCCCGCGACAGAACGCCGCAAACGGCTTCATACGCCTTCTGCGCGTTCCTCGGATTGACGCCCGCATAGATCGTCAGATGCCCGCATTCGCGGTAAAAAGAAGGATAGGAATAGACCGAATAGGCAAGCGCCAATTTTTCCCGCACTTCCTGAAAGAGACGGGAACTCATGCCGCTGCCGATGACGGTGTTCATGATCTGCAAGGCTTCCACGCGCTTATCCGTGCGGCTGATGCCGGGATAGGCGAGAGCAAGATGCACCTGTTCGATCGGCTTGTTTTTGAAAAGGCTGCGGCGCAGGGAGAGAACGGGCTTGTCCTGCGGGCGGAAACGCCCCCCTTCCATCCCGCCGAAATATTTTTCCGTCAGTTCTTTGGCTTTTTCGAAGGAAACGGCGCCCGCAAAACTGACGACGATGTTTTCGGGACGGTAGAGCCTGGCTTTGTATTCGTCCACCGCGGCTTTGGTGAACGAGCGCACGTTTTCCGCCGGACCCAGGATATTCCGTCCGTACCCCGTTTCACCGTACACCGCGCGGGAAAGCACGTCCAGACAGAGGTCCTCGGGCGTGTCCTCGTTCATGGAGATCTCCTCGCAGATGACCTCCTTTTCCCGCACCGCCTCTTCCTCGGGAAAGGAAGCGTGCAAAAAGAGGTCGGCGAGCAGTCCGAACGCCTCTTCGGCGTGAGACGCCGTCGCCTTGGAATAGTAGCAGGTCATATCCTTGCCCGTAAAGGCATTGACCTGCGCGCCGATGTTGTCGAACGCATCCGAGATCTCCCGCGCGCTGCGCGTCGGCGTACCCTTGAACTGCATGTGTTCGATGTAATGGGAAATGCCGTCTTCCCGCGCCGATTCGTCCGCCGCGCCCGCGCCCACCAGAATGCCCATGGAGACGGACAGAAGTCCGTCCATCCGCCGCACGACCAGTTTCAGTCCGTTGTGAAAAGTATGCTGTCTGACCATAAGAAAAAAATGAAAATCATCCTCCGTATGTAATGTTCTCCGTAACGGTTACCGCCCGAAGACCGTTTTGTCGATAATATTGCAATATCCGCGGCAAAGCCCGCGCCGTTGCGGGCATGGGGTGCATGAGTATGAAATCCCCGCCGCTCACGTTTTCCGTCGCGCGCCGATAGCAGAGCGACTCGTCCTTATCCCGCCAATCCACCGTGTCCCGGCTCCAAAGAATGATTTTGAGCCCCAGGGCGGCGCACACCTGCACGGTCGTCCGGTTATACGCGCCCGACGGCGGCGCAAACAGCCCGACTTCCACACCCGCCGTCAGCAGCAGGAGCCGGCGCGAAAGATTGATCTCTTCCGCCGTCTGCTCCTCCGTCAAGGTTGTGCAATCTTTATGAAAATAACCGTGGCTGCCGATCTCATGCCCGCGCGAGACGATCTCCCGAAGGCAGTCCGCGTTGTCGTCCGCCCACGCCCCGCCGATGAAAAAGGTGGCTTTCGCCCCGTATTCGTCCAGCGTGTCGAGCATGCCGTATACCTCGTCCGTCCCCCAATACACGTTGACGAGCAGGGACACGCCGTCGCTCCCCTCCGCGCCGCGGCGGTATACCCCGTCCCCCGCCGCCGTCGGGACAGCCGCCGGGTAAAGACAGACGACGCCCACGAACAGCGCGAGAAGAAAGAGCGCGAGATTGGAGCCGATAAAAAATTTTCTTCCGTCCGATCGATCCTTCTTTCCAGACAAAATCAGTTTACCTCAAAACAAGAATACATATTATTTGTATTCCGCCCGCGTGGTAAACTTTCCCGAAAAAAACGTTTGCCGCAGGCGCGCAGAGGCACCCGCGCTCATTTCAGCCGCACGATCGTAACGCCGCCTTCCCCCTCGCCGTATGCCCCGCTGCGGAAACTTTCCACCCCGCGGTGGGTGCGAAGATATTCATGGATACCCTTTTTGAGCCTGCCCATGCCAAAGCCGTGAATGATTTTCACTTCCTCGATCCCCGACACCGCGGCGGCATCCAGAAAGGGATCGATCTCGGCGATCGCCTCGGCAACGGTCAGTCCGATGACGTTGATCTCCCGCTTGGGCGCCATGCCCGAACGGAGATTTTTGACGACGCGCACGTTGTCCTCCGCGCCGCCCGCGCGCTTTGCCTGTTTCCCGCTCTTTCCCCGTCCGCCCGCCGCCTGCGCCGCGGGCGCGTCGATGCCCAGAAGTTCGGAAAATTTCAGCCGCAGCCGCAGACCGTTGACTTCCGCCTCCGCCTCTTTTTTTTCGGGGCGCACCGAACGCACCGTGCCTTCGGCGCCCATGGCGGGAACATACACCCGCTCCCCCGCTTTCGGATCCCCTTGCAGCGGGACGTATTGGGGACGCACGGGTTCGGCGCCGCCGCTCTCGAACGCCTTGTCGGCAAGGCGGTTTTTGAGCGTGCGGGCACGGATGAGGTCGCTCTGCGAGATCTCTTCCTTTTCAAATATCCCCTCGATCTGCGAAAGAAGTTCTTCCGCCTCGGCGGTGCGTTCGTTGACGATGCGGCGCGCTTCCGTGCGGGCTTTTGCCGAAAAGTTTTCCTTCTCCTTGCGCAGTTTCTCCCGTTCGGACTCCAAAAGCGCGAGTTTTTCCTCCCATTCCCGTCGGACGGCGGCAGCCGCCTCGCGTTCCCGCTCGGCGGACAGACGGCTGTCCTCGGCGGAGCGGAGAATATTTTCAAAACTCCGCGTCTCTCCCGACAGATTGCGCATGGCGGCGTCCAGGATCTCCTCGTCCAGCCCCAGGCGGCGGGAAATGAGCAAAGCGTTGCTCGACCCGGGCATGCCTATTCGGATTTGATATAACGGCTGCAAGGTATGCGCATCAAATTCCATGGATGCGTTTTCGATGCCCTTGACGGCATAGGCATACTCTTTGAGTCCCGTATAATGGGTGGTAATGATGCCCTTACAGCCCTTTTTCAGCAGATATTCGGTAACCGCGCGGGCAAGCGCCTGCCCCTCTTCGGGATCGGTGCCGCCGCCAAGTTCGTCGATGAGCACCAGACTGTTTTTCCCCGCGCGGCGGGTGATGGAAATGATGTTTTTGATGTGGGAGGAGAAGGTGGAAAGGCTCTCCTCGATGCTCTGCGCGTCGCCCACGTCGCAAAAAACGGAATCGAACACGGCAAGTTCCGTCCCTTCGGCGGCAGGCACGAACAGCCCGCACGCCGCCATCAGGCAAAAGAGCCCCGTCATTTTGAGCGTAACCGTTTTTCCGCCCGTGTTGGGTCCGCTGATGAGCAGAAAATCATAAGTTTCGCCCAGCGACAAAGAAACGGGAATGACCTGTTTCGGGTCGATGAGCGGATGTCTGCCGCGCACGATCTCGATCTTGCCCGCTCCGTTGACGGCGGGGCGAACGGATTTCGTCTTATACCCGTATTCGGCGCGCGCAAAAAATCCGTCCAACTCACAGAGCGCATCCATGTCCGCGCGCAGCCCCTCTGCCATGGCGCCGATGCGACGGGAAAACTCGCCGAGGATACGCTCGACCTCTTCCTTTTCGTCGATCATCAAAGAGCGCAGTTCGTTGTTCATTTCCAGCACCGCTTCGGGCTCGATGAAAACCGTCGCGCCCGTCTGGGATTTGTCGTGCACGAACCCCTTCACGCTCCGTTTGTATTCCGTGCGCACGGGCAGAACATATCGGTCGCCGCGCATGGTTACGATGTTTTCCTGTAAATATTTCGCCGTATCGCCCGTGAGATATTCCCCCAGCCGCGCACGGATGCGCTCGTTGAGCAGGCGGATCTCCTGCCGGAGAGAATACAGGCGGGAACTTGCCGTGTCGGCGACCTGCGTGTCGCTGAGTACGGCGCTTTGGATCTCCTCTTCCAGACGGCGGTCAAAGACCAGCCGCGCCGTCAGCCGCGCGACGTGCGGCACGGGATAATCGGCCGCGGCAGCCGTGCACTTTTCGGCAAGACGCGCCGCGCGCAGCAGCGCCGCCATGCCCAGAAGTTCGCCGCAGGAAAGCGACGAGCCCTTCTCCGCCCGCCCGAGTTCTTCCAAAAGGGGCGGAAAATACTCCACCTTTCCGACGCCGAAGCGATAGAGCAAAACGGAACACTCCTGCGTCGTCGCAAGCAGTTCTTCCGCTTCCCGCACGTCCCGCACGGGCGAAAAGGCGCGCAGAGCCGTCTTTGTCCCGTCCAGCACGGCACAGTCAGCGCAGAGCGCGAGGATCTTATTCAGTTCCAATTTGTTTTCCGTTTGATCCATATCTTTCATCCGTCCGTCGGTCCCGCCGTTCGGGGCGCACCGATCCTTTCTTTTTTCTGTTTTTTTCGACGCACGACGGCGCCGCCCCGTCAGAGCACGCCGCCGCGGCTGTGTCCCGCGGTGCTCTGCGGCAAAAGTTCTTTGAGCGATTCCCGTTCAAAACAATGCGCCGTTATCCCCTTTGACACGGGCATGGGCAGTGCGGAAATGTCCGTCAATGCGTTTGCAAAATCCTGTGCGGCGGCGAGCGGCGCACAATTGAACACCTCAAAGCGGCAAGCGCCCGCGGCGCGGTAACACCGCACGGGGAACCTGCGCCCTTCTTCGTCCGTCAACGTGTAAAACTCCCGCTTTTCGCAATCGGCACACTTCCTTGCAAAGGGACAGTAGATGAGGTCCATGACCTTGACGCTCCCCGCCGAAAGCACGAAAGCGTTCTGCCCCGCCAGCGGCTTTTGTTCGGCAAAACTCAGTTCTTTGGAGAGGGCATAATACCCCTTTTCCGCCGCGACGGCGGCAACGGCGCAGGCGTTCGTAAGATTGAACCCCGTCCCCGCAAAGAGTTTTTTGCCCCACTCCCGCGCACAGAGGACGCCGTAAGTCCCCTCGGCATAGATCCCGTCGAATTTATCGGCGTTGCGCGCGGCGGCGCGCAGATCGTCCGAGGACATGAAGGGAGGAAGATATAAAAACTTTTCCCCTGCTTCCGTCGAAAAATCATATGCCTCGTCGGAAGAATAATCGGCGGGTTTGCAGATGTAAATGTCTGCCCGTATCCCGTCGAAACGGGTGCCGATGACCGCACGCTTTTTCCTTTCGTTTGCGGGCATGGGCGGTATCAAATCAAATTTTGCTGGGGTATATTCGTAAAGTGTGTTGCCGCTCGCCGTCAGCATGCGCCATACGGCGGCAAAGAATTCGCGGCGGAAGGCGTTGAGTTGCGATTTGGGCGCGAAACAATTGCCGAAAAGACGGACGCTGACGGTTACGTCCAAGGGCAGACCGTCCGTTTTGCGGAAACATTCCCGCAGTTCCTCGGCGCGCAGGGGGCTGCTTTTTGCCGGTTGCAGGGCGAAATCCGAACAAAATTCCCGCCCCGCGCACCGCACGCGGACGGGCGCGTTTTCCGATGCAAAGACTTCCGCTTCCAAAGGATATTGCCGATGCTCGGACAAAAGCCGCGCGGCAAGCGCGGTATCGGTGGTCAGAAACACGCCGTCGCCGTTTTTCAGCCGCGCGCGCGAAGAGAGGTAAAAACCCTGCCTGTCCGCGGCAAGAAAACTGCCGCCGCCGACTTCCTCCCCCTGCCGCAGGAGTTTGAACCCGTCCCCCGCCTGCGGGCGGAAGGCGCTCGGAACGTAATATTTCCCCCCGACGACTTTGACGACGCCGACCTTTTCTCCGATGTGCCCCTGCACGAGGGGGGAGAGCAGGCGCCCGTCCTGCCCGAACGCAAGCCCCGCGGTGTAGTTGCCGCGGTTATAGGTGCGCCTGAGGTCGGAAAATTCACGGGAGGCGTCGCCGCCTGCAAAGAGTTTTTTATAGTACCGCACCGCTGCGGCGACGTATTCGGGGCGGCGCATCCGTCCCTCGATCTTAAAGGAATACACTCCCGCCGTCGCCAGGGCGTGCACCTTTTCCCCGACCGACAGATCGGACAGGGAGAGCGCATAGGAAAGTTTTTCCCCGCCCGCATCGTAACGATATTTTTTGCGGCAGGGCTGTTTGCAGCGGCCGCGGTTGCCCGAATTGCCGCCCGCAAACGAAGAGAGATAGCACTGACCCGAAAAACAGGTGCAGAGCGCACCCTGCACGAAGACTTCCGTTTCGATGACGGAAGAAATTTCTTCGATCTCCCGCAGCGACGTCTCGCGCGCGAGCACCACGCGGGAAAAGCCGCACTCCTTTGCGAGCCGCGCGCCGTACACGTTGTTGACGCCCGCCTGCGTGGAGAGGTGCAGCACGATGTCGGGATAGCGTTCATGAATGAATTTGCCCAGAAAAATATCCTGCAACAGGACGGCGTCCGCGCCGAGATTGTGCACGCGGACGAGGCAGGAGAGGAACTCCTGCATTTCCTCGTCCTTGACGAGGGTGTTCATGGCGACATAGACCTTTACCCCGAAAAGGTGCGCGCGGGCAATGATCTCTCCGAGCGCGGTCAGGTCGAAATTCTCCGCACCCGCCCGCGCCGAAAAGGCGGCATAGCCCAAATATACGGCGTCCGCACCGCTGTCGATGGCGGCGAGGGCGCATTCCCTGTTCCCCGCGGGGGCTAAAATCTCATACATACGTTTATTCTATCATCTTTGCCCGCCTTTGGCAAGAGAAAACGGGAAAACTCTCCCGTTTTTCCCGTTTTTTTGCCGACCGTGCGCCGCAAATGCCGCGCGGCGGACGCTTATGCAAGCAGCAATTTTTCGATGTAATCGCCGACGGCGTCCTCGTCGCAGGTCTTTTCGCTCACCTCGTCGGCGACCGATTTCAACGAAGGATCGGCATTCGCCACGGCGACCCCGTGCCCCGCCGCCGCCAAAAGAGGGGCGTCGTTCTGGTTGTCCCCGAAGGCGAGCACTTCTTCTCTCTTCACGCCGTAATGCGACATGAGAAATTGCGCCGCGGCGCCCTTGGTGTCGCCGACCGCCGTTACTTCCACGAGCGTGGAAGCGCTGCAACTGATGAAAAATTCCTCCGCGCCCAGCCGTTCCCGCAGGGCGTCGCGCACGGCGTTGCGTTCCTCCCGCTTCACCATGGCGAGCAGTTTGAAAAAAGGACGGGGCGACGTTTCGATGCAGCGGCTGATGTCGGGCACGCGCACCGAACGGATGGCGCAGACCTCTTCATACAAACCGAGGTCCCGATCCTCGTAATTCACAAAACAGTCGTCGCGGTCATAGGCATGGATGCGCAGCCCCATGTCCTGCATGACCGCACAAATGCGCAGCGCCTGTTCCTTGGTGAACCCGCTCTCGCGGAGAATCTTTCCGCTCCCCGTTTCGGCGACGATCGACCCCTGATAGGCGACATAGAGCCCGTCCGGCACATACCGCAGCAGCACGGGGCGGATGGACGAGGGCATCCGTCCCGTGCAGATGACGAATTTCCCGCCGCGGCGGACATATTCCCTGACGGCGGAAACCGTCCTTTCCCCCACGGTGTTGTCCCGATGGCGGAAGGTGCCGTCGTAATCGGAAATAATCAGTTTGTATTGCATCCGTCTTTCTCCTTTGTATTTTTCATCCCTTCCGCCGTGCGAAAAGCGTCTTTTTTGACGCGGCAGACAGCGAAATCAAACTATCCCCGTAAATTTTCGTCGAAATATTTCCGTATCCGCGCGGCGAGTTCCCCGCCGATGCCCTCGACGGCGGCAAGTTCCTTTTCATCCGCCGACAAAATGCGGTCGAGCGTGGAAAATTTTTCCATGAGCGCCCTCTGCTTTTTGGGTCCGACCCCCTCGATCTCGCGCAGAACGGAAGCAAGGTTGCGCTTGGAATGCAGGTTGCGGAAATAACCGATGGCAAAACGGTGCGCCTCGTCGCGCAGGCGTTGGAGCATTTTCAGGGCATAGTCCCGATGCGGGATTTTCACGCTTTCGGGCGAAGAGAGCGTGAAAACTTCCTCTTCGCGCTTGGCAAGGGAGATGAGGTCGATGTCCCCGATATTCAGTTCTTTGAATATCTCTTCCACGGCGGAGAGTTGCCCCTTGCCGCCGTCGATAACGATGAGATCGGGCTTGGGGAATTTTTCCTCTTCCGCCGTGCCGAGTTTGCGCAAACGCCTGAAAAGCGTCTCCCGCATGGAAGCGAAATCGTCCGCTCCCTCAACCGTGCGGATACGGAACCGGCGGTAACTCATCCTGTCCGCCTCGCCGTCGATGAACACGACCATGGATGCCACCTTGTCCACGCCCGAGATGTTGGAAATGTCGTAACATTCCATCCGCCGCGGATAGCGCGAAAGCCCCAGAAGGGATTGCAGCCGCTCGCAGGCGTTCTTGGTCATGTCGTCCTTGTGGCGTATCTTTTCGATGTTCTTGGCAAGATATTCCTCGGCGTTCCTGCCCGCCATTTTCAGAAGTTCGCTCTTGGCGCCGAGGCGGGGCAGCACGATCTCCACCTTTCTGCCCGCACGGGAAGAAAAATACTCTTCGAGCAATTCCTTTTCGCAATAGTCCTCGGTGATGATCTGCCGCGGGATCTCGTGCCGGGAATAATATTGTATCAAAAAGGCGGTGAGAGCGTCCCTTCCTTCCAGGGAAGCGTCCTCCAAAGCAAAGTTGGTGCCCCCCTGCATCATGCCCTTGCGGGTGATGAGCACGCTCACGGCGGCATACAGCCCGTCGCTGCGCATCGCCACCACGTCGGCGTCGATGCAGCGGTTGATGGCGGTGATCCGTTTGAGTTTCAAGCGGGAGAGCATGCCCAATTTTTCCTTATAATCCATGGCGATCTCGAATTCCTCCCGCTCGGCAAAAAGGAGCATCTTCTGCCGCAGGATCTCTTCCGCCTCTTCATACTCCCCTTCGAGAAAGCGCAACGCCTTTGCCACCTGCCGCGCATACTCCTCCCGCCCGCACAGATGGGCGCAGGGCGCGCCGCAGCGGTGCAGGTGATATTCAAGACAGGGACGCTTGGGCTTTGCGGCGACCGCCACCCGACAGGTGCGCACGTTGTAGACCATGGACACGATCTCCAAAATGTCCTTGCAGCGCACGCCCGCCATGAAGGGTCCGAAATATTTGCCGTCCTTTGCAATGCGGCGGGTAACGGAAACGTGCGGAAATTCCTCGTCGGTGTGCACTTTGACGTAAGGATAGGTCTTGTCGTCTTTGAGCAGGATGTTATACTTGGGTTTATACTTCTTGATGAGGGTGTTTTCGAGGGAAAGCGCGTCCGACTCGGAAGAGCAGACGATGTAATTGAAATCGGCGATATTCGCGACCATGGCTGCCACTTTTTCGGGCTTTTCGTCGTTGTGGAAATATTGCCGCACGCGGTTTTTGAGCACGCGCGCCTTGCCGACGTAGATGACGGCGCCGTCCCTGTCGAGCATGATGTATACGCCCGGGGAATCGGGCAGTAATTTTAATTTTTCCTGCAATGCGCTCATGTGCATATTATACAACTTTTGCTTCCGTTTGGCAAGGGAAACGCACGGGGCAAACTTCCGTCAGTAGCCGAGAAATTCCACGCCTTTGAGCAGAACGTCGTTCACCGTGTCGTTGACCAGACTGTAAAAGATGATCTTGCCCTGCCGCTTTGCCTGCACGATGCCGATGTTGCGCAAAAAGCGCAGTTGATGGGACACCGTGGTCTGATTGATGCCGAGGATGTTGGAAAGATCGGTAACGCACATCTCGGAGATGGCGAGTGCCGACAGCATCCTGACCCGCGTGGGGTCGGAAAAAACCGAAAAAAAGCACACGATGCCGTCGAGGACTTCCCCTTCGGGGACATAATCCTCCACAAGACCCTGCGTGCGCTTATCGAGCAACAACATCTGCCTGTCCTGCATATCTTTACCTCCCGCTTTCCGCACGGGGCGAAAAGGACGCCTGCCCGCCGTTTTTTCCCGTCAAACACGGAAACGGGCACCGCCCTTTACGGGACGAAAGTTTACGAGGCAAAGCCGCGCCGCGGCTGCCGTTTTGCCGCGCCCTTCCCCGCCCCTGCGGCATGCTTATATGGTAAAGTATACAGGTGAAAGTATTTTTTGTCTTTTTATCCTTTCCTGTCTTTTTCAGTCGATTCCGCTCACGGTGTAGCCCGCTTCGGCGACGGCGGCGGACAGCGCGGCGGAGGAAGTATCCGCCGATGCCCGGACGACGGCGGTCTTTTCCCGCAGGCTGACTTCGACGCTCTCGACCCCCGCCACTCCCTGCAACGCCTTGGTAACGTGCGCCGCGCAGTGATCGCACATCATGCCTTCCACATGCAATGTTATTTTCATGCTTTCTTCCTCCTCTTTATCCGTATTCCGACCGACGGCATTCTCCGCCGTTTTTTCCGCATCGCCCGAACGGGCGGCAACCGCGTCCCCCGCGTCCTTTCTTCCCTTGCGGAAGAGGGTGATGCGCAGGGCGTTGCAGACGACGAAGAGAGAACTTAAACTCATGCACGCCGCCGCGATCATGGGATTGAGCGAAAAGCCCGCCCAGGCAAACGCCCCCGCCGCCACGGGAATGGCGATACAGTTATAAAAGAACGCCCAGAACAGGTTCTCTTTGATGGTGCGCACGGCTTTGCGGCTGAGGGCGAACAGATGATCGAGCGCGGACAGATCGCCCGCGGCGAGCACGACGTCGGCAGAATCGATGGCGACATCCGTGCCCGTGCCGACGGCGATGCCCACGTCCGCCTGTTTCAGGGCGGGGGAATCGTTGATGCCGTCCCCCACCATGGCGACCGTGCCGCCCATTTCCTGCGCCTTTTTCACATAGGAAAGTTTGTCTTCCGGCAACACTTCGGCATAATATTCCCCGATCCCCGCGCGACGGGCGACCGCGCGGGCGACATAGTCGTTATCCCCCGTCAGCATGGCAACGCGGATGCCCCTTTCTTTCAGGCATGCCACCGCCGAAATGCTGCTTTCTTTCAAAACGTCCGCGACGGCGAACAACGCGAGCAGGCGGTCCTCTTCGGTCAGATAAACGACCGTCTTCCCTTCCCGCAGGAAAGCCTCGCCCCGCTCGTCGTCCGCCGCCTCGCCGCAAAGTTTCTTGTTGCCGATGCGATAGGTCTTGCCCCGATACGAAGCGACCGCCCCCTGTCCCATGACGTAGCGATAGGACTCCACGCGGCAGGTGCTGCCGCAGAACTCGCGCACGCAGACCGCCAGCGGATGATTGGAAAGGCTTTCGATGCCGCCCGCGACCGCGCGCACTTCCGCCTCGTCCCCCAGACAGACGAAATCGGTAACCTGCGGCTTCCCTTCGGTCAGCGTCGCCGTCTTGTCGAGCAGAACGCAATTGACTTCCTGCGCCTTCTGCAACGCTTCGGCGTCCTTATAGAGTATCCCCATGCCCGCGCCGCGCCCCGTTGCCGCCATGACGGCGACGGGCGTTGCCAGCCCCAGGGAACAGGGGCAGGAGATGACGAGCACGGACACCGCATAGTTCATCGCCTGCGCGACGTCGCGCCCGACGCCCAGCCAGACGATGAATGTGATCAGGGCGATGGCGGTAACCGCGGGCACGAACACCCCCGCCACCTGATCGGCGATCTTCTGCAAGGGCGCCTTGCTCGCCCCTGCTTCCCGCACCATGCGGATGATGCGCGACAGCGTCGTGTTCTCGCCCACTTCGGCGGCACGCACCCGCACGGCGCCGCTTTCCACGATGTTTGCCGACGTAACTTTGTCCCCCGGCTGCGCTTCCACGGGCAGGCTCTCGCCCGTAACCGCCGCTTTGTTCACAAAGGCATGCCCGCCGACAACTTCGCCGTCCACGGGAATATATTCTCCCTGCCGCACCAACACAACGTCGCCCGGCTGCAACTCGGAAACGGGCACGACGGTCTGCGCGCCGTCCTCCCCGACGAGCGTCGCAGACGAGGGCGCCAGGCGGATGAGTTTTTCGATCTCGCTGCCCGTGCGCTTTTTGGAAAGCGCTTCCAGCCACTTGCCGAGCGTAACGAGGGTCAATATCATGCCCGCCGATTCAAAATAGAGCGTGGGCGCCCCGTTTTCGGGCGAAACGATATAAAGAACGACGAGCACGGCGCTGTATACATAAGACACCGCCGAGCCGAGGCTCACCAGCGTGTCCATGTTCGGCACCCGCTTGACGAGCGCGCGCGTTCCGACCGTAAAGAAACGGAAATTGACCGCCGTGATGAGCGTTGCCAGCGCCCACTGTACGAAGGCGCCGACGAGAAACACGGGCTGCGGCAGCCCGACCATATGCCCCATGGAAAAATACAAAAGCACAAGCAGTACGACCGCCGAAAGGACGAAACGGACCAAGAGCACCCTGTCCTCCCGTTTCTCCCGCTGCACGGGCGCGGCGCCCTCTTCATAGATGCCGTACCCCAGCCCCCGCACGGCGGCAAATATCTCCCTGCGGGAAAGGACCGACTCGTCATATTCGATCTGCATGCTCTCTCCCATCAGGGACACGCTGACCGAAACGACCCCCTGCATTTTCTGCAAAGTATGTTCGATGCCGCCCGCGCACGCCGCACAGGTCATGCCGCTGACGGTAAATTTCTCCTTCTTCATCTTATCTCCTTAACGCGCCGCCGCGCGGCGCTTTGCACGGTCGCCCCGTTCACTGAAAGAGGCGGAAAAGTTCGACGACTTCATCCGCCGCCGCCATGTTCCCGCCGCGGATCTCGTCCGCCACGCAGGTGTGCAGGTGGGCATCCAGAATGGCGTTCGCCAATGCCTTGATCGCCTTGTTCACCGCCGCGACCTGAATGAGGACGTCGCCGCAGTAACGGTCGTCCTGCACCATTCCGGCAATGCCGTGCATCTGTCCGATGATGCGGTTGATGCGATTGGAAAGCAGTTTCTTTTCCTCCGCGCTCCGCTCGCGCTTTTTGTAACGCGCGACCTCCGCCGCGCCGTCCGTCTTTTTGTCTTGCTCGTCCATAATAACCTCCTTCATGTACCATTCATATACCATTGTGGGTATTTCGTTTTTATTATATACCCCGCGGGGCATTTTGTCAAGCGTTTTACGGCAAAAAAAAACAGTCTCTCCGTCCGACCGAAGAAACTGTTTCTTGTCCTACCCGATTTTTCCCACCTTTTCACCGTCAAGACCCGCACAAGGGCGGGGCGAGCCCGACGGACGATGTTTTCATTATACCGTACTCCCGCAGAAAAATCTATACCAAAATTGTCGTATTTTGCATTTTTGACCCGCCAATTTTGACAGATTTTCAATTTGTTATCCCTCTTTTTATTCTTCCGCCCCGCGCCTTCCCCGACGCCCTTCCCGCAAAAGAGGAAAGGCGGCGCACGGGCGCCCCCTCCCGGACGCCGAACGGAAAAAGCCGAAAAAAGCGGCAAACCTCCGACAAACGAGCGGGCATGGCAGCGAAAAAGAGCGGTTCAAAGCCGATAAGCGTAGCCGCAAACAAGGCATTTTATCGATTAAACGCCGCATGACGACGCACCCATGCCTCAATTTTATGAAAAAAACGAAAAATTTTTACGCCCGTTTTTCAAACGGTTTTCCCGATGCGGATCATCGCACGGGACATCCGCCGCGCGGACGGCGCCGCGGCTCACAGATCCGTTTTCCAGAGCCCGTGCAGGTTGCAAAAGGCATAGACCGCTTCCGCCCGATCCCCTTCGCCGACGGTAAAACCGACATTGGGCGCCTCTCCCGGGGCAAGCGTTTCGATCTGCAAGCCCTTTTCCGTCTGCAAACAGACCCATTCGATGAAATGTTCGGGGAGCATGGGATGATCCGCGCTGCCCACGTTCACGTTGACGGCGCCCTCTTCCCGCGTTACGAAGGGAACGTGTTTTTCGGCAGCCGCATCGACCGCGCCGGGGATCAGTTCTTCCATCGCCTGCCCGCAGCAAGACACGGGTACGCCCGCATCCCGGACCTTATGAACGATGTTGCCGCAATGGCGGCAGATGTAAAATTTTGCCTGCATGGTAAAAACCTCCTTCTTTTTATCTATTCTTTCCGCCGCCAAAAAACGGCGGTCTTTCCCCTTACGACGATCTCCCCTTCTTACCCCGCGGCATGCCGCAGTCGGTGGCAAGATCGGCATCGAACCGATCCTTGCGGATACTCTCATACAGGCGGTAGCCGCCCGCAAAATTATAACAGTCGAATCCGTTCTGCGAAAGGATCCTGCACGCGAGATAACTGCGGAGCCCGGAATGGCACATCACGCAAACGGGACGGCTTTTGTCAAGTTCACCCAGGCGGGAACGCAACTCGTCGAGTGGAATGTTGCACCCGAACCCGTCGGCGTGCCCCGCCGCATATTCCTCCCGCGTGCGGGTATCGAGGAAGGTGAATTTTCCGTCTGCCGCCAAGGCGGGAAGGTCTTCAAAAAAGCACTGTTTCACCTTGCCTTCGAGCACGTTCTGCGCCACAAATCCGACCATATTCACGGGGTCTTTGGCGGAAGCATAGGGCGGCGCGTATGCAAGATCCAGCGCCGCCAGCGCCGAAATTTTCAGCCCCGCCTGCATGGCGACGGAAAGGATATCCAGCCGTTTGTCCACGCCGTCAAACCCGACGATCTGCGCCCCGAGGATGCGCTCCGTCTCCCGCTCGAAGAGCACTTTCACGGTCATGACCCGCCCGCCGGGGTAATAGGACGCATGGGATGCGGGCGAGAGGATGACCTTGTCATATGCCTTCCCCGCCGCCTTTGCCGCCCGTTCGTTCAGCCCGAAAAACGCCGCCGTCATGTCGAAAACTTTGAGAACGGATGAAGCGGAAGAACCGCCGTATGCCCGACCCGCGCCCGCGATGTTATCGGCGGCGATGCGTCCCTGTTTGTTGGCGGGACCCGCCAGCGCGACCACCGACCTTTCGCCCGTCGGCAGACGGGGAACGGAAACGGCGTCCCCGACCGCAAAGATGTCCGCATCGGACGTCCGCATCTGCGCATCGACGGCAATACTCCCCTTTTCTCCGAGGGAAAGCCCCGCCCTTTCGGCGAGGGACGATTCGGGCACAACGCCGACGGAGAGCACGACCATGTCCGCATCGAGCGGGGGATTCCCGCGCAGGAGCACCCGCACGCCGTCCCCCTTCTTTTCAAATCCTTCCACGTCCGTCCGCAGCCGAAGATCGACGCCCTTCCCGCGTATGTGCGCGTGGAGAAAACTTGCCATGTCGTCGTCGAGCGGCGGGAGCACATGGGAAGAACGCTGAATAAGGTGCACGCACAGTCCCGCTTTTCTTAAATTTTCCGCCGTTTCCAGCCCGATGAACCCCCCGCCGATGACGACGGCGGAGCGCACGCCCTCCCGCACCGCGGCTTCGCGGATGCATAGCGCGTCTTCGACCGTGCGCAGCGTATAGACGTTGCCGTTTTCCGTCCCTTCCCAATCGGGAACGACGGGACGCGCGCCGGGAGAGAGAATGAGTTTGTCGTAACTCTCCCTATACACTCTGCCCGTTTGCAGATCGCACACGGAGATCTCTTTTTTCAAACGGTCGATCGAAAGGACTTCCTGCCGCACGCGCACGTCAATGTTGAAGCGCGCGCGGAAACTTTCGGGCGTCTGCAACGTCAGATCTTCGCGCTCTTCGATCACGCCGCCGATGTAATAGGGCAAGCCGCAGTTGGCATAAGAAACATACCCCGACCGCTCAAAAATAATGATCTCCGCTCTTTCATCCAGACGGCGCAGCCGCGCGGCGGCACTTGCGCCGCCCGCCACGCCGCCGACGATCAATACTTTCATATGACACACCTCTTTGCCGCAGCGGAACAACGCGCGCGTTCTTTCCGTTTGCAGCGATCCATGCCCGCAAAAATGCGGCTGTCCGAACGGATCTTTTTATTATTTTTCCAACATGGCGGCGAGAGCCGCCTTTGCCTGAAACCCGACGGATATATCGGCGACCTTGCCGTTTTTCATCACGACGATTGTGGGGATGCTTGCAACGCCGAACGCCGCCGCCAACTCCGGCTCTTCGTCCACGTTGACCTTGCCGACCTTGGCTTTGCCTTTGAAATCGGCGGCAAGTTCTTCGATCACGGGCGCCAGCATGCGGCAGGGCCCGCACCAAGGCGCCCAGAAATCGATGAGTACCGGAAGAGAGGATTGCAGCACTTCCGTTTGAAAATTGTCCTTCGTTATCTTCAATTCGTTCATTGTTTCTTTCTCCTTTGCGTTGGTTTCGTCCCCATTATAACAGACTTTCGCCCCGCGGTCTGTAACCAAGTTACATTGCAAAGAAAAAATTTTTTTTATTTTTCCCGCCGCCCGATGCCCCCCCGCGGGAAGAAAACGAAAGACACCCGATGCCTTTCAGCCGATCTTTTTCAGTCCCTCGACGTCGAGGAGCACGACCCGCCCCCGAGAAAGACGGACAAGCCCCTCTTCCTCGAACCGTTTGAGCGTCCGCGCGACCGCTTCGCGCGCCGAACTGATCTGCACGGCAATGCCGCTTTGGGTCATGTCGATTCGCTTGCTGCCCGTCTTTTCATACATCTCCGTCAGAAAAGACGCTAGCCTTTTGTCCAGCCCGCAAAAGAGGATCTGCTGCATGGCGCGCATCACGGCGGAAAACCGCTCGGCGGCGACTTCATACATAAAGCACTTCACATAGATATTCTCTTCCGCCACGCGGTCAAACGCCGCCGCACTCACCACGAGCAATCGGCAATCGCTCTCCGCGACCATGTACGTGTCAAACGTGATCTGCCGCATCACGCACGCCGCCGACAGGACGCACGGCTCCCCCTCTTCCAGCCGGAACAGTGTGATCTCCCTGCCCTCTTCGGAGAGAAGATACACGCGCAGACTCCCGCACAGGACCTGCACCGTCCCCAGGCAGGCGTTCCCGTAGCCGTGCACGATCTCCCCCTTTGCATATTGCCGGATCGCCGCATGCGCCGCAACAAACTCTCTCTGCGCGGCGGGCAATCGTTCCCAATAGGGCAACGCGCGCAGCGCCTCTTCTTTTTGTATCATACCTCTTTCCCCTGTTTTCCCGCCGAAAAAAGCGGGGTCGTTCCGTTTCTATTTTTTTGAAAAATCAAGACATGCCCCGTCCAAAACATGTCTTGTCAAAAAACCGATGCCGCATTTTTCCCGTCAGGAAACGCCCTCGTTTTCTTCGAGAAAGGGCATCAGGATGCTGTTTTGCACATACAGATATTCATCGCGTATCTTCAACCGTTTCCCGCGCTGTTCGAGATAGGGACGGTTCCGCCGCAGGGAAGAAGCGTACGCCTCTTTGAAAGAAACGCCGAACTCTTTTTCAAACGCCGCAACGTCCAGCCCCTCTTCGGTGCGCAGGGCAAGCATGATTTTTTCAAAGCGCGCGTCCTTGCGCGTTACCCCTTCGCTGCGCACGGCGGGAATAAACCCCGAAAGGATGCACTTCATGTATTCGTCCAGATCGAACGTGTTGGTGATGCGGTTGCCCATCAGAAAGGAACTTGCCGACAGCCCGAGCCCCAAATATTCCCCCCGCCGCCAATAATTGAGGTTGTGGCGGCTCTCCTTGCCGGGTTTTGCAAAGTTGGAAACTTCATAGCGCGCATAGCCCCGCTCTTGCAGCAATTCCCGCCCGTAATCATACAGCGCCGCCACTTCGTCCGCATCGGGCAGTTCCCCGTTGAGGTAATCGGTATAGATGGGCGTGCCGTCCTCCACGGTCAATGCGTACATGGAGATGTGCGACGAACCGCACCGATACGCCAACTCTATGGTTTTGGCTACGTCCTCTTTGGTCTGGTTTTTCAGCCCCAGCATGATGTCGGTGGAGAAATTCTCCCCCTTCAAAAGCCCCGTCGCATAGACGTAATCGCGCACGTTGTGGATGCGCCCGAGGTCGGAAAGTTGCTCGTCGATCGCCGTCTGCAAGCCGATCGAATAGCGGTTGATGCCCGCCCGTTTGTAGATCGCCGCCTTGTTCTCGCCGATCGTGCCCGGGTTGAGTTCGATTGTTACCTCGGGATTTTTCGCGAGGCGGAAACACTTTTTGATCTGCGCCACGGCGCCGTAAATGTATTTCGGATCGATGACCGACGGCGTGCCGCCGCCAAAATAGACGGTGTCGAAAGTATACTCTTTGAGTTGCTCCTTCCGCAGTTCCATTTCCTTATACAGGCACGCCATGTACGCCTCTTCATAGGCGGACTTGTCGGCAAAGGAACAGAAATCGCAATAGGAACACTTTTGTTTGCAGAAAGGGATATGAATGTAAATTCCGGGCATATCATTGCCTCCATTGATAGAGATTGAGATCGACGGTATTGTCCGCGCGCACCGGGACCCCCTCGGCAAGGAGCAACTCCTTTTGCGCATCCGTGCCGCCGAAAGCGAAGGCGGGCGCAAGGGCACCGAAGCGATTGACCACGCGATGGCAGGGAATGATCCCGGGCATGGGATTGACGTGCAGGGCATACCCCACCTGCCGCGCCATGCGCGGCGCGCCGAGCGCCCGCGCGATCTGCCCGTAGGTTACCACCCTGCCCCGCGGCACTGTTTTGAGGTATTCATAGACCCGACCGAAAAACTCCCCTGCCATTTTCATACGCCTCCTTCCGTCGTTTGCCCGTCATCCGTACCGCCGCGCGGCGCATCGTCCGTGCTTTCCTGCGGTGCGGGTTTGCGCCTTGCCGTGCGCCAAAGGGCGCGGACAGACCAGACGACGAGCACGGCGAGCGTGGCAACGCGCAGGAGCCACCAATAGCCCGCAAGCACCGAATCGGTGGGGATCAGGACGATGACGAGGATCAGAAACAGGAGCGAACTCACCAGACAGAGTACGGACAGGATCGCGGCGGTGCGCTTTTCCGCGGCGGAAAAGTCGCGCATCTCCTCGATCTCCGCCGCCTGGGACCAGAGCGCCATGCCGCTGAACTGCGCCGCTGCCGCCGCAAAACAGAGCGGCAAGCCGCCCTGCAAAAAGGCGGCAACGATATACAGCGCGAAAGCAACGAGCAACAACCCGCCGCCGACCGCCCGACGGATGAGAGGGAAGGGCGGACGCCACGCCTGATTTTCCCGTCTCGACTCTTCCCGATTCTTCATGTCCGTGATGATGAGACGGGTGATTTTCCGCTCCGTACAGAAAGTGCAGCACGTTTCCGCCGCACAGAGGACGGCGGCGGCGCAGACGAGAACGGAATAGATGTAACCGAACGGAGAGAACGTCTCCGCATGTCCGCAGGCATGCAGTCCGACAGCGGCATATACCGCCGTACAAAGGACGAGCAAAGCGGCAAAAAACCATTTGTGCGGATCACCCTGCCACATCCGATAGATGCGGCGCTCCTTGAAATACACAAAGAGCAGCCAGGCGCCGAGGACGGCGCAGCACCCGCCGACGATACAGCAGACGGCAGCCGCCTCTTCGCTCCCCAAAGCGCAGGCGACGATATAGAGCGCGAGAAAGACCGCCGAAAGAATGCCGCCACAAATTCCCATGCGCCGCGTAGAGGCAGGCGTCTTATATCCCATATCCACATGATAACTGTTCTGCGCGGACTCTTCGAGCGTGGGCGCAAGCACCTCTTCCAGAAGGTCATACTCTTCCAGCCCTTCGCGCACAGGCTCCTCTCCGCCCGACGGGGCATGCCCGCGTGCGGCGGCATGTCCCAAAAAGCGGGAATAACTCTCCTGCCCGTTGAAGGCAAGCCCGATGCCGTAAGCGGGATCGCGCGAACCGTCGGAAAGCAGGGAAAACAACTGCCCGCCGCCGCTTAACGCAAACTTCGGTCCGACGGTGAAAGAAACTTCGGGCGGCACAATGCCGTGCTCCTCCAAAAGCGCCTTGACCCTATCCGCTTCGTCCAGCGTTACGCACGCCAGGCATTCGGACAGCGGATAAAAATCGCGCGGAGGGGTGTGCAGCGCGACGGCATAAATCGAACGAAAAATCGCCGCGGTAAGCGCACGCTTTTCCGCCGCGCCGTCCGCGCTTCGCTCCGTCCCCTCTTCCGCCGCGGAAAAACCGGCAAGACGGCGTTCCGCCTCGGCAAGCCAATCGTCCACCGAGCGCATGCCCGCCACTTCCTCGGGCGCAAATTCGGGAAACGCCTCGTTTTCCTCGCGATAGGCGCGGAGCATTTCTTTGAGCGCCGCCGCCTCTTCTTCGGTCGCGCGGCAGGACGTGAACTGCCACAAAAAGCCGAGCAATTCCTCCTCTTCCGCCGTCAGTGCGGGCGAAAATTTTTCCCAAACCGCTTCCAGACAGCAAATCAGCCAGGCGACGCGGGCACGGATGGAGAAATCAAAGAGCGGATGGGAATAATATTTTTGAAACTTATTTTCGATCTCTTCTATCTCCCGTTCCTTTTGCGGCGAACGCACGAGCCCGCGAACGGCAACGGGGATGATCGCCTGGATGCGTTCCGCTTCCGCCTTGGTGCAGCGGCAGGAAAAGGTGCAGACTTCCTTACGCCGATCGTCAAAGAACACCGTATAGACGATCGTAAGGACGCCGCGCACTTCGCTGTATATCTCGGCGGAGGCGGGCGCCTCCCAGGAAATCCCGTCCACCGTGTTCCAATAGACGGCAAACGGGAATTTTCCGTTTGCAAGACGCATGACGCACAAGGGCGTGAACACGTCCCGCGTATCGGCGCGGACCATGAAAAAACTCACCGCCGCCACATAGACCGTGATCGCCAGGAAAAACAGCGCCATGACCAGAACGACCGCCTCACCGGAGACGGCAAAAATGATGAACAGAAGCAGGGTGCAGAGCGCGATCGCCGTATTGCATGTGATCAAAACGCCCTTGGACTGTCCCTGCCTGACCATCACGCTCTCTCTTTGCGCCGCAAGTTGCGCCGCCGCCGATTTTTCCGCCGCGGCGAGCGCCGCGGCTTTCCTTTCATCCCTCACGGTAATACCTCTCCTTTCTCTCCCCGAATGCTCTTCCGCCTCAAACGCGGGCATGCCCCACATGAGATCGGCACTCATCGAAAAAAATTTACTTGTCCTTGTTGGTCTTTAAGATCTGCATGAACACTTCGGACGGGACTTCCACCGTGCCGATCTTGCGCATGCGCTTTTTGCCCTCTTTCTTCTTTTCGAGGAGTTTTTTCTTGCGGGTGATATCCCCGCCGTAACACTTGGCGAGCACGTCTTTGCGGACGGCTTTGACCGTTTCGCGCGCGATGATCTTGCCGCCGATCGCCGCCTGCACGGGGATCTCGAAGAGTTGACGGGGAATGGCGTCTTTCAGATTTTCGCAGAGCATCCTGCCGCGGGCATACGCCCGCTCCTCGTGCACGATCAAAGAGAGCGCGTCGCACACTTCCCCGTTTAAGAGAATGTCCAACTTGACGAGTTTGGAGCGCTCGTAGCCCACAAGTTCATAATCGAAACTTGCATATCCCTTGGTGCGCGATTTGAGTTCGTCGAAGAAGTCATAGACGATCTCGTTGAGCGGCAGGCGGTATTCGAGCCGCACGCGCTTGGAATCGACATATTCCATGTTTT
>CALVZM010000011.1 GCA_944372515.1 uncultured Clostridia bacterium | reverse complement strand
GATCAAGCAAGCGGAAGCGGCGGGGGAGATCTCCCGCGTGCGGAATAAAACCTATACCGAATACCACATGAAAGAACTCATGAACGACGACTTTGAGCGCGTGGAGTTTTGCCTATACTGGCTGGAATTTGAGATCAACGGAACAAAGCGGAAACTGACGAAATCGGAGATAGACGTATACAGCGAACTGTATACGAAAATCACGGATAAGAAGAACAAGGCAAAGGCATATTACGGCAGCGCAAAGAGTTTGAGCGCGATCTTGAAGATGTGCACGAATACAGTTATAAAGTCCTTGCGCGCCCTCATGAAGGCGGGGCTTGTGTACAGACAGAAGGCGTTGAGCGGGCACGAAAAGAGCCGTTACACCCTGAATATGGAGTTTGTGCGAAAGCTGGAACGAAACAGACGTCGCAAGGCACGGGAGAAGGGAAAGGACGCGCCGAAAAGCGAACGGGAACAGATCGTCGCCGCGCTGGACGCGAACGCCGAACGGGACAGATATTATTCCCGCCTTCGTGCCGCGGCAGAACGGATCGCGGACGATAATCGTCGTAAAGCATTCCGGGATACGGAATATAAGATCATAGACGGCAAACTGTCAGAAGCACAGCGGGAAGCTGCCAGGGCGGAAGCGTTCGGGGCGGGAAATCTTCCCGAATTGCAGGCAAGCATAAAGGAATTAAAGGCGCGGAAAATAGCCTTGCTTGCGGGCATGGGTATGTCGGAAAGTAATTTACAGCCGCAGTACCGTTGTAAGAAGTGCTCGGATACGGGCTTTATGCCGAGTGGTCGGGCATGTGATTGTTATCGCCCGAAACGATAGGAGGAACGCCCGCGGGGCGCGTGAAGGTGCAGGCGAATTGAATCAAGGAGTACATAAAAAGCGCGGAACGCTCCGCGCTTTTAGGCGTTGAAAAAAAATCCGTTCGGACGGGGATCCCCGCCGGGCGGATTTTTCTTTTGCTTATCTCTTAATTTTTGCGAATTTATCGTGTCCAAAATTGAAAAAAGTGTATTCAAAAATGCAGTAGCCGTGTATTTCAAATACACGAAAAATAAGTTTAATAATTATACGCGCGATACGTGCGTGTGCGTATTCGCGCGAGCGCCCGCGAGAGCGGGGCGCGAGAAAAGGAAGCCGCGGGGCGGCTTGGGATCATACGACGCGGCGGTGGGGCTTGATCGGCGTGTTCAGTTTTTCTGAAAAATTGCACGCTTTATGCGGAAGGGCTTCGCCCTTACCTCATCAGTTTATTTTTTGCGGGCAAGCCCGCGCCAATAAACAAAACCCCCGCCTCGGCACAGCTTTTCTGTTTTTCTAAATGCCTGGCGGTGGTTGTTACAGTGGGGAAATTGGCTTGATGTCGTTCAATCTCGGTCGATTTCCCCGCTTACAAGTGGGTTTCTGCGGAAAAGTACCCGCAAAATCCCCACTGACATTTCGTTGTGCGATCGGTGAGTGCAAAAAATATCCCAGTAGTCTTTGGGGACTTTTCGGGGACTATATGTAAAATTGCGCTGAAATCAGGTGTAAATCTATAAAAAAAACGGTGTTTTTCGGTCGTGGTTGCACCTCTGACTCCGTCATTCGGGTGTTCGAATCACTTCGCCCCAGCCAAAAGCACCATATCTTGTGGTTTTATTAGCATGGAACACACAAGACACGGTGCTTTTTTTATGGGTTCTATAATAAATGTTGAAGCGACTTCCCTCACCCCAACATTTATTATAGAACCTCTTTTTCAAGAAAGAAATGAGCCCGGTGCAATACCGGGCTCATTTCCAAACGATCTGACTTAATTTTTTGTCCGAACTTCGGGACATTTCATCGTAAGAGATGGTTGCTTGCGTTTGTTTTCAGCGTCTTTCATGGAGCGGGACAAAGGTTTGGCGGGGTTTGACGCAATAGTAGGCGGGACGGATGATCTTGTTGCCGTTGGCAAGTTCTTCCAGGCGGTGCGCCGACCAGCCCGCGATGCGGGACACGGCGAACATGGGGGTGTAGAGCGGTTTGGGCAGATCGAGCATGGTATAGACGAATCCCGAATAGAAATCCACGTTGGGACTGACCGAACGGGGATTGTTGTGCAGTTCCGGCACCATCTGCGAGGCGAGGGACGCAACGCAGTTATACAGTTCAAATTCCCGTTCCCTGCCCTTTTCCACGGACAGTTTTCCGGCGAAATCTTTGAGGATCTCGCAGCGGGGGTCCGATTTGGTATAGACGGCGTGCCCCATGCCGTAGATGAGCCCGCTCTTGTCGAACGCCTCTTTGCGGAGGATCTTGTAGAGATAGTCTTTGAGCGAGTCGCGCGTCCAATTTTTGCCGACGTGCGCTTCGATGTCCTCAAACATGAGCGTAACTTTCAGATTGGCGCCGCCGTGTTTGGGTCCCTTCAAAGAACCGAGGGACGCCGCCACGGAGGAATAGGTGTCCGTGCCGGAAGAAGTAACGACGTGGGTGGTAAAAGAGGAGTTGTTGCCGCCGCCGTGTTCGGCATGGATGATCAGGCAGATGTCCAGCGTCTTTGCTTCCAGATCGGTGAATTTATTGTTCCGGCGCAGGATGTGCAGAATGTTCTGCGCGCAGGAATATTCCTTGACGGGGCGGTGGATGATGAGGGAAGACCCGTCGTAATACCGCCGTGCGCGGTGGCTGTACACGGCGAGGAGGGGGAACTGCGCGATGAGTTGCAGGGATTGCCGCAGGACGTTTTCTCCGGAGAGCGAATCGGGCGTTTCGTCAAAGGAATAAAGGTTGAGCACGCACCGTGCCAGCATATTCATGACGTCTGCGGAGGGCGCCTTCATGATGATGTCCCGCACGAAGGTCTGGGGGAGTTCCCGCAGTTCGGCGAGGAGCAGGGAAAAATCCGACAGTTGTTCTGCGGTCGGCAGGACGCCGAAGAGCAGAAGATAGACGGTTTCTTCAAACCCGAAACGGTTTTCCTTCACGCAGTCGTCAACGATGTCGCGGACGTTGACGCCGCGATAAAAAAGTTCGCCTTCGATCTCCGTCTTAACCCCGTCGACGACTTTTGAACCGTTGACTTCCGATACTTCCGTGAGCCCGCAGAGCACGCCCGCGCCCTTGCGGTCGCGCAGTCCACGCTTGACGTCGTAAACGTCGTAGAGAGCGGTGTCGATGATGTTTTTTCCGGCAATGCGGGAAAGTTCCTTGATCAAATGGGCATTCTTGCTTTCCATCGTGTCTGATCCCTTCTTCTTTGGTTGGATTTTATTCTGTGATTATAGCAGTTTTTTTCTTTTGTGTCAAACCGTTGATTGCCGTTCGTGCAAATTCCCCGCGGAAACTTTCCCGTTTTTCTTCTGCGCGCCCGCAAAACCGTCCGACTGCGAAAAAAATGATCGAAATCGGTTTGAAAATCGCAGAAATTGTGTTATTATATAGATATACGACAAAACATAAAAAACACAGTGAGGAGGATGTTTCCGTGAAAGAGGTCAATATTTCCGTGGACGGCGAGGAACTTGCCGTGGCACTGTCGGGGGAGATCGATTCGTCGAATGCGGATGAATTTTTCATGGCGGTCAACGCCGCGTTTGAGTTTTCTCCGCGGAACGTGCATTTCGTCTGCGACGAACTGTGCTTCATCGACAGCACCACGCTGGGCGTATTCGTCAAACTGTTCAAACACATCCGTCAGGCGGGCAAAGATATGCGCATCAGCGGGCTGCAACCCAAGATTGCCAAACTTTTTTCCATCTGTGCGCTCGATAAGATCATGAGGATAGAAGCATGAAAAACTTTTTTGATTTTTCGCTCTCGTTGGAGAGCACCGCGCTGATGACCACCCTCCGCCTCACGGTCGGCGGGCTCGCTTCCGCCGCCGGGCTCGATCTCGACGCGGGGGAGGATTTCAAAGTCTGCGTTACCGAGGGCCTGCTCCTTTTCAGGCGCAACGGCTTTTCTTCCGCCACGGCGCATTGCGAAATTTCGGACGGCTGTCTGGTCTGCTCGCTGCAAGCGGCGGCTTCTCCTTCCGCCGCGGCGCAGCAGGAAGCGGCGTTGGAAAACGAGATCTCCTATGCCCTTTTGGGCGCGCTCGTGGACGAGGTGTCCTTTGAAAAGGGGGAGGGCGGCGTCGTGTCCGCCATCCGTCTGGTGAAAAAATCGGTGTGATCCATGGATAAAACGCAGATCGATGAACTGTTCGCGGAATATAAACGCACCAAAGATATTTCTCTGCGCAACCGGATCGCCGAGCATTATCTTTACATAGCGGAAATTCTGGCGAAAAAATTTGTGGGACGGGGGGTCGAATACGACGACCTCTATCAGGTCGCTTGTCTTGCGCTATTGAAAGGGGTGGAACGCTTTGACCCGGACATGGGTATGCAGTTCACCACTTTCATCACGCCCACGGTTACGGGAGAGATCAAGAACTATTTCCGCGATAAATCGCGCGCGATCAAACTGCCGAGAAAGTTTTCCCGTCTGCGCGCGGACGTGCGGAAAAAGCAGGAAGAACTCCTGCGCACGACGGGCAGGAACCCGACGCCGCGGGAACTCGCCGAGAGCCTTTCCGTGGCGGAAGAGGACGTCCTGCAAGCCATGGAAGCGGGCGGCGTCGTGTCGCTGGACAGCATGGCAAAGGCGGAAGAGGACGAGCGTTCGCTGTACGACGTTCTGCCTTCCGACGAAAATCCCTTTGAAAATTTAGAAGACGAAGACGCCCTGCGCGCGGCGATGCGGGATTTCTCGGATACCGAAAAGGAATTGCTGCGCCTGCGCTACGGCATGGGGCTTTCGCAGGTCGTTACGGCGGAAAAACTGCACGTTTCGCAGATGTTTGTTTCCCGCATGGAACGCAAGATCATCCAAAAACTCCGCGAAAAACTGCGCGCGGATTCCTGAAAAGGGGACAAACGAAAAAAAGGATACGTCTTTGCGGAAAGGCGGGATCTTTTTCCCGCAAGGGGGCAGGAGAAAGAATATGAAATTTGAAGTGAGCGATCTGCAATCTCTGCGTGCCGCGCTCGATTGTTTCTGCCGTTTTTTGCAGCAAGAAGAGGTCGCGGAAGAGAGCATTTTCGACAGCCGCCTGGTGCTCAGCGAATTGGCGGGCAACGTGCTGCGGCATACGAAGGGCGTGGCGCACGTCCGCTGCGGCATCGTGGACGGAAAGGTGCAGGTGGAAGTCAGTTCTTCCGCCGCGTTCCGCCCGCCCGAACATCCCCGCCTTCCCGCCGCCGACGCGGAGAGCGGACGGGGGCTTTATCTGGTGGATAAGATCGGGGAGTGCCGTTCGGTAACCGCCGAAGGCGGCATCCGCGTCGTCATCCGAACCCGTTATCTTTCTTCTTCCGGCGAAGGGGAAAAGGATTGAAAGGGAAGATTTATAAGGGGCGCCCGCCGCATTTTTGCGGCGGGCGCTCCCTGTCTTTTTTTGCAGTTTTTTTTCGGTCCCGCGGCTTACACCGTGCGCATTTTTACCCTTTATAAAGCATGAATAGGTTGGCGGCATGCCCGCGTTTTACGGGATTTTCTAAAAGATGTCAGCCGCTTCTGCGTTCGGCGCGGATCTCTCCCGTTTCTCCGTCAAGCAGGAAATAATCGCTCTTTCCCGCGGGGGAGATCACACCCACAAAGTAATAACATTTTTGGTTGTAGACCAGCCGCACGCACAGTTCTCCGTCAAAGGCGCCGTGCTGCGTCATGGAGGAAAGGAGCGCGGGGCGCTGTTCGTTGAGTTTGCCCAATATCTCGGGCATGGTCATCTCCTTTCCCGTTCTGACCGACGTGGCTTCGAGAATGGTTTTCTGCCCGTCATAGGCAACGGTGAAGGTTAGAGAGGGGGCGGAGACGCATTCGACCGACTCCGAATAGCAAAACCGCGCGTGCGCGGCGTCAAAGGACATGTCTCCGCCGCAGACGGCGTTGCCGACCGTGAAAGAAAGGGTGTAATCGGCGGTGTTGTCGGGGGCGGTCATGTAGATCTCGGCGAGGGGTTCTTTCGCCGCGCACACGCCGTCGGCGGCATAGGGATATTCCCGTTCGCCGAAAAAAGCCGTGAGGGCAAACCCGTCCCCTTCGGCGCGGTAAATTTCCGCGCGGTATTCGGAGACGTATTCGGTGTAATCGACCTCGGCGGCGCACCCGCCGAGGCAGAGGGCGGCAGACAGCGCCGCGGCGGCGCAAGTCAAAGACAGAAAGGTTTTCATGATGTCTTATTTCTATGCCCCGCCGTCGGCGGATATGCCCATAGGGAGGGGCTTTTTGCTTTCTTTCTTATTTTTTCCTACGGAAAATGCATTTTCATACGCTTGCTTTTTTCGGCGGGATATGGTAGAATGAAAATGTCTTCGGGCGTTGTACGGAAAACGGGAGGAAGGCTGTATGGCAAGAGACATCACCAAACTTGTGTTCAAGACGATGATCGTTACCCTGCTCTCCATCGTGGGGGCGGCTATCGTCTTTTTTCTGATCATTTCCTTCACCGCCCCCGCCGCCATGGCGCGGCTCACCCGCGACCTCGGGATGTATTCCCAAAGCGCGTGGTTTTCCTCCCTGCAATATGCCGAGGGGCGCGGCGACATCGAAAACATCGAACTTGCCATGAACTGCGCGGCGGTCGCGGGCGACGAGCAAAAAGTGGCGGAATACGGCGCCATGTTCATTGCCGATGCCCGTTTTTCCGAATACTGCGCCGCGCGCGAGGAGGCGGAAGAGGGGGAGTTTTTGGAATCTTACACGCAATACGTTTACGGGCGGGTCAGCGTTGCCCGCTATCGCATCGGGCAGAAACAGGAAGGGCTGGACCTTGCGCTTTCCGTCAACCGGACGAGTTTTGACGAGTACAATGCCGTTACCGATCTGGTCAACGAGGTCATCGTCGTCGGCGACAAGGCGTTCGGCGGAGAGATTCTGACCTCTCTGACCGCATTGCGCGCGGAGGAGTCCCTGACGGGGGAAGACGAACAGAATCTTTTGTCCGTGGTGGAGAACCTGACCCGCTTTACGGCATGAAATAATTTTTTTTACGCAGAGGAGAAATGAACGGCATGGATCACGAGAGAGTATTGGTTCTGGATTTCGGCGGACAGTACAATCAACTCATTGCGCGCCGCGTGCGCGATCTGAATGTATACTGCGACCTCAAACCCTGCACGATGAGCGTGGAGGAGATCAAGGCATATGCCCCCGTCGGCATCATCTTTACGGGCGGACCCAACAGCGTCTATGAGGCGGGGGCGCCCCGCGTCGACAAGGGGATATTCGATCTCGGCATACCCGTTCTGGGGATCTGTTACGGCTGCCAACTCATCGCCTATACGCTCGGCGGCAAGGTGTCCCATGCCGATACCAGCGAATACGGCAAGCGGGAGATCGTCCGCCGCGGGGAGAGCAAACTCTTTGCGGGCGTGCCCGAAAAGAGCGTCAGTTGGATGAGCCACACCGACTATGTTTCCGAGGTCCCGGCGGGCTTTTGCGTCGTCGCGGACACGGCGGCGGGCACCTGCCCCGTGGCGGCGTTTGAAAACGAAGCGCGCAAAATTTACGGCGTGCAATTCCACCCCGAAGTGGTGCATTCCGAATACGGCAACATGATCTTGAAGAATTTTCTCTATGAAGTCTGTCATGCGTCGGGCGATTGGACGATGAGCGGCTTTGTGGAAGAGCAGATCGGAAAACTGCGCGAAAAAATCGGGGACAGAAAGGTGCTGTGCGCCATGAGCGGCGGCGTCGATTCCTCCGTCGCGGCGACCCTTTTGCACAAAGCCGTGGGCGATCGGCTCATTTGCGTGTTCGTCGATCACGGTCTGCTGCGCAAATACGAGGCGGAAGAGGTCATGTCCGTGTTCAAAGACGAACTCGGCATGAACCTCATCAAGGCGGATGAAGGCGAAAACTTCCTCAAAAAACTCGAAGGGGTATCCGATCCCGAGAAAAAACGCAAGATCATCGGCGAGGAATTCATCCGCGCCTTCGAGCGGATCGCAAAAAAGATCGGCAAAGTCGATTTCCTGGTGCAGGGCACCATCTATCCGGACGTCATCGAGAGCGGCAAAGGTCCCGCGGACGTCATCAAGAGCCATCACAACGTGGGCGGACTTCCTTCCGTCGTCGATTTCGACGAGATCATCGAGCCCCTGCGCGACCTCTTCAAGGACGAAGTGCGCAAAGTCGGCTTTGAACTCGGACTTCCCCGCAAAGTGGTCATGCGCCAGCCCTTCCCGGGTCCCGGGCTTGCCATCCGCATCATGGGCGAGGTTACGCGCGAGAAGTTAAAGACCCTGCGCGACTCCGATTATATCCTGCGCGACGAGATCGCCAAGGCGGGACTGGACGAGAGCATCTGGCAGTATTTCACGGTCATCACCAATTCCCCGACGGTCGGGGTCATGGGCGATCACCGCACCTATGAAAACGTCATCGCTATCCGCGCCATCACGTCTGTGGACGCCATGACGGCGGATTGGGCGCGCATTCCTTACGACGTGCTCGAAAAGATCTCCAACCGCATCGTCAACGAGGTCGATCACGCCAACCGCATCGTATACGACATCACGTCCAAACCGCCCGCCACCATCGAGTGGGAATGACCGCCGACGGGTAATTTTACTTTGATAATGAGGCAATAGGTCCGTATCTTTGTAATTACGGGGCAAGGGCATGGGAAAGTTTTTGATGGATGCCGCTTTGCCGAAACGCGGCGGGAAAATACAAACGCAAACGGACGGAGGGAGCGGGGTATGATCAAAATTCATATCGTTCTCGGCGACATCACGGCGCTGGACTGCGACTGCATCGTCAACGCGGCAAACCCGACCCTCCTCGGCGGGGGCGGCGTGGACGGCGCCATCCATGCGGCGGCGGGGAAAGGACTGCTCGAAGAATGCCGCACATTGGGCGGCTGCCGCACGGGCGAGGCGAAGATCACGGGGGGCTATGCCCTCAAAGCCAAATACGTCATCCACACCGTCGGTCCCGTGTACGGCAGGACGACGCGGGATAAGGAACTTCTGGCGGATTGTTACGTCCATTCTCTGGATCTCGCAAAGGCGAAGGGCATCCGCTCGATCGCCTTTCCCGCCATCTCCACGGGCGTATACGGCTATCCCGCGCGGGAAGCGGCGGAAATTGCCGTCCGGTCGGTCCGGGAATGGTCGCGGCGCAACAAAGAATATGACCTGACGGTCATTTTTTGCTGTTTTGACGAAAATACCTTTCGGATCTACCACCGCCTGGAATGCGGTGCGGCGGGGGAAGATGTATAAAAAGCAAGAGAAAAGCAAAGAGGTGTTTTGATTTTTATGGATAAAAACATTGCAAAAAACATTCGTTATATCGGTTGCGACGATCCCGCCCTGGACCTCTTCGAGGGGCAGTATCCGCTTGTGCACGGCGTGTCTTACAATTCCTACGTCATCCTCGATGAAAAGGTGGCGGTCCTGGACACGGCGGACGGACGGGTAAGCGAACAGTGGTTTGAAAATCTCAAAGCGGCGCTCGGCACGAGGACGCCCGATTATCTCATCGTTTCGCATATGGAGCCTGACCATGCCCGCAATATCGGGCAATTTCTGGAAACATATCCGCAGGCAAAGATCGTGGGCAACGCCAAGACGTTCACCCTTTTTTCGGAATACTTTTCAAACGACGTTTCCGCGCGGAAGATCGTCGTGAAGGAGGGGGACGAACTGTCCCTCGGCGCGCATACGCTCGTCTTTGTCATGGCGCCCATGGTGCATTGGCCGGAAGTCATGATGGAATATGAAAAGAGCGAAAAAATTCTCTTTTCCGCCGATGCGTTCGGTAAATTCGGCACCGTCGATTGCGCGGAGCCGTGGACGGACGAAGCGCGCCGCTATTACTGCAACATCGTCGGCAAATACGGTCCTTCGGTGCAGGCGGTGCTCAAAAAGGCGGCAGGGCTGGACATAAAGACCGTCTGCCCGCTGCACGGTCCCGTGCTGCAAGGCGATCTTGCGGCATATATCGCCAAATACGACCTTTGGAGCCGCTATGAACCCGAAGAAAAGGGGGTCGTCGTCGCCTATGCATCCATCCACGGCAACACGGCGCAGGCGGCGCGCATCCTGCGCGACGAACTTGCATCGCGGGGCGAAAAGACCGTCCTTTTGGATCTTTCCCGCACCGACGTCGCGGAAGCCGTGGCGCAGGTGTTCCGTTTTGACCGGATGGCGTTGGCGAGCAGCACGTATGACGCGGGACTCTTTCCCTGCATGCAGGAATTTCTGACCCATCTCAAAAGCAAAGCGGTGCAAAACCGCACGGCGGGATTGGTCGAAAACGGTTCCTGGGCGCCCGCGGCGGGCAGGCTGATGGGCGAAATGCTCTCTTCCATGAAAAACATGACCGTCCTCGAACCGACCGTAACCGTCCGCGGCGCCGTCAAGGAAGACACGGTGCAAGCCCTTGCCGCCCTTGCCGAAGCGCTGCACGCGGCGGCAAAGTGAGGCGCGCGCCGTCTGCGGCGCGCCGTTTCCCGAAAATTAAGATTTTTTTGTTCGGACCGCCGTCTTTTGACGGCGGTCTTTTGTTTCCTGCGCGGAAGAAAATTTTGTGCGGGCGGCACCATGTCCGCGCGGAGCGGGGAAAACGGCGGGGTTTCGTCTGGGGAAAAAGCACGGCGGACGGACGGGCGGCATAGGATATAAAAGCAGGTTTTTTCCTGCAATTTTCCACAAAAGAGGATGCGTTTGTATGTGTTGTCTGGACTTTCTTTCCCTGGTCGCCTGCAATTCCTGTCTTTGGTGCGGCTGCAACGCCTGCCGCCGAGATTGTCGGGACTCCTGTAATTGCCGTGAAAACAGTGCCTGCGCGGGGGAGCAAAACGCCTGCCGAGCCGAAGCGGCTTATCGGAGCGGCTATGCCAAGGGCTATCGTTACGGCGCCGACCTGGCGCGGAGCGTATATGCCGCCGATCACAGTTTCGGCACGCCGTGGCACTGCTGTCGGGCGGACGCGGCGGCGTTCAACGGCGGGTATGCCCGCGGGTTCCGCGGCGGCGTCGATCATCTCCCGCCGAACGGTCGGGGGGATGACGCGTGCGGCTGTACGGGACGGTTGAGCGACCAAGGATAAAAAAGGGCGGCGGAATGAAGATTCCGCCGTTCTTTTGTCCATACTATAAGGCGATGGAAAAGAAGAAAGGACGGCGGGAAGACGGGGCGGACGCCCCCGCGCAGAAGAAGAGCAGGTTTTTGCGGGCGGTTCATTGGGTGCGGGCGCGCTACCGCGTTTTGTCGGATAAAAAATACACGACCATCGCGGGAACGCTCGTCTTTTTTCTCGTGCTTTCGGTCGTGCCGTTTGCCTTCTGGCTGACTTTGCTGTTCGGAAAATTTCTGGCGGGGACGGAAGAGGTGCTCGATCTGGAAATTTTTTCGCAGGTGCGGGAACTGCTGCTCTTCGTGCAGGAAAACGCCCGCGCCGCTTCGGCAAGCGCTTCCTTCGTGCTGGCGCTCACTTCTCTCTATTCCGCCAGCAATTTTTTCTATCACCTGCGCGCCAGCGGCGAGATCGTCTATGGCTGCGCGCGGGAAAAAAGGGGCTGGCGCAGCCGTCTTGCGGCGCTCCTGCTCATGCTCGCCACCATGGCGGCGATCGTCTTGTTTTTGGCGTTGTTCGTGGGCATGGTCTATCTTTTCCGTCGGTTTTTGCCCTCTTTTGCGGCGGATCTTGGGGGCTATTTTCTGCTCTTTTCTCTGGCGTTCGGCATCTCCGTCGTGCTCAATCTTTACCTCTGTCCCTATCGCCTGTATGTGCGCGAGACGATCGGGGGCAGTCTGATCACGACGGCACTTTGGGCGGCGGCGAGCGTCGGGTTCTCCGTCTATCTGCATTTCAGCCGCATGGATAAACTTTACGGCGCCGTTACCGCCGTCGTCGTTTTTTTGCTCTGGGTATACGTCATGATGGTCTGTTTTGTCGTCGGCGTGGTGTACAATGAATATTATGCCCGCAAAAAGCGGGAAGAAAGGGGAGAATTTCCATATATTTCCGTCGGACGGGGGAAAGCGGGAAATTAAAAAATATATTGACATTGTTTCATTCTTGTGTTACAATAAATATATAACGATACGGATATGGTCTGCGGAAAAAGCCGTCTGCGGAGAAAACGCTTTCCGCCGCCATGAAACGGAGGTAAAATATGGCAAAAACTCACTATACGGCGCAGCAGAGGAAGAAATTTTCCCTGCAATCGGCAAAGGCAAAACTGCGTTTCAGCAATTTTCTGATCGGGGTCCTTTGCGTCGTTGCTCTGGTATTCCTCTACATACAGCCCTTCTTCTCGGTGCAGGTGTCCTATGCCGTTTCGGCGGAAACCTTGCAGCAGATCCTGCAAGAGCAGATGGGCACGACGGAAATTTCCAAGGAAGATCTCGAAGACGTCGATCTCACCCTCGGCTTTTCCATGACCCTGGAAGGCAAGGGGCTCACCGGTCTGCTCGGGGATGAACTGAACGCACTCCTGCGGATGGGCAACGGCGGAACGGACGGGCAGGATGACTCTTCCGGCTCCGGAGAAAACGCTCCCGCGCAGGATGAAGAAAATACGGACACCGCGACGGCGTTTGCCGCCGCAGCCGACAACAGCGCCGCGGACGGCGCGCAGGAGCCGGCGGACGATTCTTCGCCGTCCTCCTCGCAGGAGAGTGCGGAGGATATTCCTTTTATCGGCTCTCTCTTGCAGGCGTGCAAGGACAACGAAGTGGTGCAGGACACCATTTCCGCTTCCGTGGACGAACTGATCGTACAGGCGCAGGCGGCGGTGCCCCGCGTGGTGGCGATCTATGTCAGCGTCGTCGTCAGCGAACAGGTGAACGGACAGGGGAATGACGGCGAGCAGACCGATACGCCTGCCGATTCGTCGGGCGGCGAAGAAGCGGGGCAGGCGCCTCAGCCCGGAACGGATGCGGCGCTTGCGGCGGCGATGACGGCGCGGCGCCCGTATGCGAAATATCTCGCGCAGCAGGATGTGTCCGCAGCGGCGGCAGATCTGGACATCGACGAACTCACCGCGGCGATCGAATCGCTGCTTTCCAAGGACAGCGTTACCGTCGAAGAGGCGAAAAGCGCCGTCATGGATTATGTGGAAAAGAACCGCGAATCGCTCGGGCTGACGGAAGAATCGGTTGCCGAAGTGGAATCGCAGGTCGGGGAAGCGCTCGGCAACATGGCGCAGCAGTTCGGCGAACCGGTTACCGATGAAAACGGCGAGCCCGTCCTCGGCGACGACGGGAACCCGGTCATGGCGATCCGTCCCGAAGAAGTGTTCACGGATATCCTCGTACAGGCGGGCATGGTGGACGAAGAAAAGGTGAACGAAGGCGCGGAACTTTCCGAACTTCTGACCGATTACATCATGACGCAGATGGGCGAGACCGAAGACGCGCTGTATTATGTGTTTATGGCTTTCAGCCTGATTCTGGCGATCCTGTATGTGCTTTGGGGCTTCCTTCTGATCAAGAGCATCGTCAAGACCTGCACGGGCACGCCCATGGGCGCCTTCTTCGTCAAACTGCTGACGGGGCTTCCGTTCCTGATCCTCGTCATCGTTCCCACCGTGGGGCTGAGCGTTCTCGGGATGGAAGGTATCCTCAACCTGCTCTCCTCGGCAGGGCTTGGCGATATGACCTCGGAGTTGTCGGGGCTGACGCTCGGCGTTTCGGGCGGCTGGGTCGCCTTCGTCTGCACGGTCGTGCTCTTTGTCTTCGGTTTCCTCTATTCCGCGTTCAAACGCGAATATCGGCACGCCGAAAAAGATTTGGGCTGACGGGGATATTTTTCCCCCGGACGGCGAAACAAACGGAACAATCGAACGCAATGAAAAGGCGGCAGGGGCTTTCATCCCTCCGCCTTCGGCGTTTTTTGTCGTTTTTGTGAATGAAATCCGCAATATGCGTGAATATGCCGTTTCACGCCCCTTTCTTTCTTGCTTTTTTGGAAGAGATATGTTATACTCTATGCGTATATGTTCCGCAAGCCGCCCGCAAAGGGTTTGCACGGGCGTTGCGGCGAAGAAACGGGGAATGCCCCGAAAATTTTTTGAGAGAAACGGAAGGTTTATGCAAGAGAACGGACAAAAGAAAAAAGTACTTTATTCGGCGGTGCAGCCCAGCGGCGATCTGACCATCGGCAACTATCTCGGTGCGATCAAAAATTGGGTGGATTTGCAGCACGACTATGAATGTTTCTATGCCATGGCGGACATGCACGCCATCACGATCCGTCAGGATCCCGCGACCCTGCGCCGCAAGACGCGGGAACTTGCGGCGCTCTACATCGCCTGCGGGGTCGATCCCGCGGCGTGCGCGCTGTATGTGCAGTCCAACGTGTCCTGCCATGCCGAACTTGCCTGGGTGCTTAATACCCTGACGTATGTCGGGGAAATGGAGCGCATGACGCAGTTCAAGGACAAGAGCGCGCGGCATGCCGACAACATCAACATGGGGCTCATGGACTATCCCGTCCTGATGGCGGCGGACATTCTGCTCTATCAGACGGACGTCGTGCCCGTGGGCGTGGATCAGCGGCAGCACCTCGAAATCACGCGGGACATCGCGATCCGTTTCAACAATCGCTATTCTCCCACGTTCACGGTGCCCGAAGCCGTCATCATGCAGACGGGCGCAAAGATCAATTCTTTGCAAGACCCGACGAAGAAGATGTCCAAATCGGACGAAAACCCCAACGCATCCGTCTACATGTCGGACGATCGGGACACGGTGCTCCGCAAGTTCCGCCGCGCCGTAACCGATTCCGAATCCTCGGTGCGCTTTGACCCCGAAACCAAACCGGGCGTCTCCAATCTGCTCACCATCTATTCGGTTTTTGCAGGAAAGAGCATTGCCGAGGCGGAGCGGGAATTCGACGGCAAGGGCTACGGCGACTTCAAAGCGGCGGTCGGAGAAGTGGTCGCGGACGCGCTGACGCCCATCCGCAGCGAACAGGAACGCATCCTCGCGGACAAGGACTATCTGGACGGCGTTCTCGCCGCGGGCGCGGAAAAGGCTTATCGCACGGCGCGTTCGACTCTTTCCAAGGTCTACCGCAAGATCGGGTTTTACCGCCCCGGGAAGTAACCGCCGTTCCCGCCGCGCGGAAAGCGGAAAAAGGAGCGGGTGAAAAAAGGGAAAGGACGGCTCATGTTCGGATACATTCAATACGACAGACCATACCTGTATATCAAGGACTTTGAACTGTACAGGGCAATGTATTGCGGTGTCTGCAAGGGACTCGGCAGGACCTGCGGTCAGATCTCGCGCCTGGGATTAAGTTACGACGCCGCATTTTTCAGCGCCCTTCTGCACAACATAAAAAATACGGACGTAAAGATAGAAAAACAGTCCTGCATCACCAAGTTCGGCATCAAGCATCCCATGGCGCTCGTCGACGAACTGACCGAAGGGGTCGCCTGTCTCAACACCGTGCTGGTATATTATAAACTGTCGGACGATATTGCGGACGAAAAGAAGGGCGGGCTCAGGCGAAAACTGTTTGGCGGGGCTTTCCGTCGCGCGGCGGCGCGCCATCCCGCCATTGCCGAGAGCGTCGGGCGCAACATGCGGCTGCAAGCCGAGCGGGAGCGCGCGGGCTGCGCTTCCGTCGACATGGCGGCGGACGCCACCGCAACGATGCTGCGCGAATGCAGCGATCTGCTCTTAGGGGAAGCGGCAACGCCGCAGACGGGCGCCCTCTTTTACGACATAGGCAAGTGGATCTATCTCACGGACGCCGCCGACGATTACGACAAGGACGCCGAAAAGGGGACTTACAATCCCTTTCGCGCCGCCTACGGCTGTGCAAACAAAGCCGAACTTCTGAAAAAATACGGCGGGGAGTTGCGGTTCCTGTTCAATACGCTGTTTTATGACATGCGCGAGCAATTGTCGCAGATACGGTTTCATTTCAACCGCGACCTGACGGACAACATCCTGCTACGCGGCATGCCGCACAGGACGGAGGTCGTCGTGTTCGGCGCCGAAGGGGGCGGGAAGAAGCGCAAAGCAAAAAATAAGGAGAATCAAGATGAGCAAAGCGGATTATGAACTTTTGGGTCTGGATGAAAGCGCGACGGAGGAAGAGATCCGGGCGCGCTATAAGGAACTCAAAGAAAAATATAACGAAGAGAGATGGCTGGAAGGGGAAGCGGGCAACGAAGCGGCGCGTATGCTGGGCAAGTTGGACGCGGCATACAACGACATCCTCTCCGAGCGTCGGGAAGCCGAACGGGCGGGCAGCGGCACTTTGGATGAAGTCGCCGCGGATATCCGCAACGGCGATCTGGTCGGCGCGCAGGCAAAACTCGACGCCTGCAACGACCGCGGCGGGGAATGGCATTACCTGCAATCGGTGCTCTTCTTCCGCAAGAATTGGATGAACGAGAGCAAAAAACAGTTGGAGATCGCCATGCAACTCGATCCTTCCAACGACAAATACAAGGACGCCTATGAACGCATCAAGAGCCGCATGAACTACCACGGGCAGAGCGCCTATGAGGGCGGCGGCGCATATGCGCCGGAATACAATCCGCAGGCAGATCAGCAGATGGGCGGTTCGGGCTGCGCGCAGTGCGTCGATTTCTGCTATACCTGTCTTTGCGTCAACTGCCTGTTCCAGATGTGTTGCAGTTGCCGCTGAGCAAAAAAGGGAGCAGGACGGCTCCCTTTTGCGTTTTTCGGCGTTCGCCTTTTCTGACGGCGCGGCGGGAGAATATGAGGGGGAAAACGAACGGAGGGAAAGGATATGCAAAAAAAGATATCCGCCTTTGAGATCGCGCTTTCGGCGATCGCCTGCGCTTTTTCCACGCTCTTCATGAGCCTGGGCGTTCTCAACGATTTTCTGCTTGCCACGGGCTATGTCGCGGGGTGCTTTGCCCTGATGCTCCCGCTTTCCAAGGGCTTCATCGTCGGCGACGTGCTTGCCTATGCCGCCACCGTCTTATTGACCTTCCTGTTCGGCGGCATCGCCGTGCCCTGGCGGGTCCTGCCTTTCGTCCTGTTCTTCGGACTGCACCCGCTCCTCAATCATTTGGAGTTGCGCTTTCGGTGGAACAAGATCCTGCTCCTCGCCGTAAAGGTCGTTTGGTTTGACGTAACGGCATATCTCGTCTGGCGCTTTCTCTTCGGCATGACCACGTCCTTTGATTGGGTGGACGAATACATTCTGCCCGTCATTGCCGTCGGCGGATCGCTGTTCTTCGTCGCATACGATTTTTGCATCTTCCGCTGTCAGCGCGCCGTGGACAAATTGATTGCCCGGATCGATAAAAAATAAAAAGGAGAGCATCCATGCCCGAAAAGAATGAGGAATACATAGCCGACGTTCTTTCCCTCGGAACGCAGGGAGAAGGCGTACTGTCCGCGGACGGTACGACTTTTTTCGTGCCCTTCGTGTTGCCCGGCGAGCGGGTGCGTTTCAAGGCGCTCAAAGTCGGCAAGGGGGTGGGGTACGGCAAGGCGCTGGAAATTTTGCGCCCTTCGCCCGACAGGGTCGTTCCCCGCTGTTCCGTATTCGGCAGATGCGGCGGCTGTCAGTTGCAGCACATGTCCTATCCCGCCCAGTGCGCCTTCAAAAAAGAGGCGGTGCAGAGTGCCCTCAAAAAAATCGGAAACATTGTTTACGACGTACCCATGCCCGTCGTGAGCGAGAAGAAATATGGTTACCGCAACAAATTGCAGGTGCCCGTCGCCGCCGACGGAAAGGGGGGCTTCGTCATGGGATTTTATGCCGCGCGCAGCCACCGCATCGTGCCGACGGACGATTGCGCCATCCACCCCGATTGGGCGAAGAAAGTCTTTGCGGCGTTTGACGGATATATGCGTAAAAACGGCGTGGAAGGGTATGACGAACGGCGCGGCACGGGCAGCGTGCGGCACGTCGTCGTGCGGGACATGGGCGGCAGGTTCATCGTTACCGTCGTTTCCCGCGAGGCGGCGCTGCAAAACACATCCGATCTGATCGGGCGGCTGCGCGGGGTGCTCCCTGCGTTCACGCTCCTTCTCAATGTGAACGACAAACCCACCAACGTCATCTTCGGGGACAGGTTTTTCACGCTCTGCGGCACGGGCGTTTTCGACGCCGTCGAAGGGGGCATCGCCTATGAAGCGGGCGCGCAGACCTTTGTGCAGGTCAATGCGGACGTGCGCGGCAAACTGTATGAAGGGGCGCTTGCCGCCTTGGAAGGGTGCGGCGCGCAGACCGTGGCGGACTGTTACAGCGGCGCGGGACTTCTGACCGCCATGATCGCCCGCCGCGTGCGCAAGGTATACGGCATAGAGGTCGTTCCCGAAGCGGTGCGCTGTGCCGATCGGCTGAAAGAGCGCAACGGGCTTTGCAATATGGAAAACATCTGCGGCAAGGTCGAGGACGTGCTCCCCGCCCTGTTGGAACGGGAACGCGGCAAGCGGCTTGCGCTCGTGCTCGATCCGCCCCGTGCGGGGATCGGGCGGGGCGTTCTTTCCGCCGTCATCGCCTCGGGGGCGGAGCACCTCGTGCTCATTTCCTGCAATCCCGCCACGCTCGCGCGCGACCTCGGTATACTCACGGGCACCCTGCGGGAAGAGGCGGGCGGCGCGCTCGTCAGGGGGGACGGCGCGGGGGCATACCGCATCCGTTCTTTGCAGCCGTATGACATGTTCCCGCAGACCAAACATGTTGAGACGTTGGTTTGTCTCGAACGGAAATGATTGGTCGGATCTGCCGCAGAAGGCGACGAACGGAGGGTTTTCCATAATCAGATAAAACACGAATAAACGGATGAGGAGAAAGAGAATATGGAATTTTACGAGGCGGTCGGCGAGCGGAGAACGACGCGGCAATTTTTGAAAAAGGATGTCGATTTTGACGCGGTCAAACGGATTTTGGCGGCGGGCAACAAGGCTCCCACATGGGACCATAACCGTAATTGGCGGTATATCATCCTGCGGACGGACGAGGAAAAGGAATATGCCTTTGCCGAGGCGAAAAAAACGCGGAGCGGTTCAATGCTGAGAAATATCTGAACATGCCGAGAGCCTATCCGATCACGCTCGGACAAAAGATGTACGGCTATGCCGTTCCCAGGCAATTTACTATGCTTCAAGAGGCGCCGTATGTCGTCATTCCCCTGTTCAAAGCGAAGGAACTGAGCGGGGACGGCGTTTCCCGATTGAATCCTTTCGCCACGATCTGGTGCGTGATCGAGAATATTTTGCTGGCGGCGGCAGCCGAAGGGCTGTCCTGTTCGATGCGGATACCGCTCGACAAGGAGCACGACGCCGTCAAAAC
>CALVZM010000010.1 GCA_944372515.1 uncultured Clostridia bacterium | reverse complement strand
CGATCTAAGTGCGCTTATATTTGCTGCCCGCGCCGCTCTCATAGAATTTCCACAGCGTGGGATTGACGGTGAACCCGCGGCTTTCAAACGCCTCCTTCATGGTCAGCGTTACTTCCCGGTTGGCATTGTAATCGAAAGTGGAAGTAAAACCGGACCCGGAGCCGCACTCCACGAGATCGACGGAAGAATGGCTGAGAAGGCTGACCTCCTCATTGCCCGCCAAAGGCAGCGCCGTGCCCTTGTTCCAGAGCAGGACGGCGCCTTCCGCTTCCGCCTCCTCGATGGCGGCGGAATCCTCTTTGAACATATTTTCGCCGTTGCGTTCAAAGGTGTAATCGGTGTCGTAATAGATGGCATTGGGGTCCTTTTCGGTCTGCATGGTGGACGTGCCCAACGCCATGTTGAGCGCCGCAGAGTTTGCGTTGGCGACAACGGCGAGGACGACGCTCGCCGCCGTCAGAACGGCACAAAGCCCCGTAACGATGCCCCACAGAAGTTTGGAAAACAGTTTGTTCGTTTTCATTTTCGTTGCTTTTTCTTCTCCTTGCGGTCATGATTTTGCAAACGGACGCCGTGCAAAAAAAGGGCGCGCCCCGACGGGCTGCGGATCTTTGCCCCGATCTTCCGTTTGCGTCCGCATTTTATCATATCGAAGAAAAAACGGCGCATCTTTGTCATAATTCAAGAAAAAAAAGGCACAACTCAAAGAGCCGTGCCTTTCCTTTGCTGCTTTTCCGCTTCCCTTTCCCCTGCTTTATTCCCGTTCCACCGGCATGAGAATGTCCAGACTGAACTTGCCGTTTTCCGCCGTTACCGTCATGACGCCGCCATAGGACGTAACGATGCGGTTCATGCTCTTCATGCCGAAACCGTGCCAATTCCTGTCCCGCGTCGTTTCGGGCAGATCTTCCGAAAAACGGATCTCGCCCGCATAAGGATTTTCCACATGGATGGAGCACATGTCCCCCGTCCGCCTGACTTTCAGCGCGATGTGCCGCTCTTCCTGCGGCAGCGTGCTCACGCTTTCGATGGCGTTGGACAGGGCGTTGCCGAAGAGGGAATACACTTCCATTTCTTCCATGAAATCCAGAAGTTTACCGTTGACCACCGTCGTCAATTTGATGTTCTTGGACTCGCACTGCAATTTCTTTTCGGTCAGCAGGATGTCGAGCACGGCGCTCCCCGTTTTGACCGTGGAATCGTAGATCATGACTGCCTTTTCGATCTCCGATATGTATTTATCCGAGCGGTCCTCGCGCAAAAAGGCGATCTGGTGTTTGAGGTCGTGGCATTTTTCGTTGATGATCTCGATGTTTTCCTTGCTCATCAGGTATTGCTCGCGCTCCTGGTGCAAAAGTTCCTTGGCATGCGCCAACTCCCGGTTGGCGACGTCGTTTTTTGCCAGGCTGAACTGCACCGCGATAATAAAAATACTGCAAAAGACGGCATAGAGCGGTTCGGCGAACGCCGCAAACGGGGAACGGGCGGGGTCGTCGGAGGACAGGCGGGAAAGCCCGATGAACACGAGAATGGCGAGAAAACAGAGAATGGTCTTGCTCTTCTTGTTCCCGGGATAAAATTCCTCTTCAAAGCGGCGCTGGCGCAGGAGAAGGAAAAAGATCCCGTACACCGCCGCGCGCGTTACGAGCCAGATGCCCGCTTCCGCCGCATAATTCCAAGGAAAAACGAGCCCCGACACAAGGTTGTTGAAAAGCATGCCGAGAGAGGACGCGAGGTGCTGGACGGCGTACCCCGTCGAGGCGCAGACGAGGATGACGGTGAAGGACTGGTCGTAACTGAACCAGACGCAGAAAATGGTCATGGCGAAGATGGCGATGTAATAGAAAATCTTGAACAGAATGCCCGCCATGTCCGATTGCGTTCCGTAATTGAACTGATCGCCCGTGATGAGAAAATACATGAGTTCGATCCACACGGTCAAAAACAGGCAGACGAACGCGCTGCCGAAAAACCGCAGGCGAAAATAACGGCGGCGGTTGAAATAACGCGCCACCATAAATTCCCCCGCCAGGATCTCCATCGCCATCAGCGGGGTCATTGCAAGAGAAATCAGAAATTCCATGACCGCAAATGCCCCCTCTCTTTTTTCAGATCGTGCCGCCCATGTAACGGGCAAGGTCCGACATGAACGACTTGCGCTTGCCCTGGCTGACGGGAAGTTCTTCTCCCGTGCTCATGACGACCGATTTGTTTGCCTTTCTGACATGGGCGAGGTTGACGAGATAACAACTGTTGCAGAGCGAGAAATAATGCCCTTCCAACTCGCTCACCGCGTTCTTCATCGTCCCGCGCACCACGACGTTCTCCCCGTCGGTGTGATAGATGACGTCGTGGGCACGCACTTCCACATAGAAGATCGAAGAAATTTCCAGCCGCACAAAGCCCGCCTTGGTCTTCAAACTGACGAAACTGCCGCTCTTGCGGTGCTCCAACTCCTTGGTGATGCGTTCGAGTTTCATGGCAAATCCGTTGTAGTCGACCGGTTTTAAGATGAAATCGAACGCATTGACCTGATAGCCGTCCACGGCATACTGCGCGAGATTGGTTACGAACACGATGACGACGCGCGGGTCGAGCCGACGGATGCGCTCCGCCGCTTCCATCCCGTTCATCATCCCGAGTTGGATGTCCAGGAACAAAACATCAAAGTCGGAATGATACTCTTCCAGCAGGTCATAGGCGTTGGACCAGACCCGCACTTCCGCCTGCGTCCCCTGCCGTTCAAAGTAACGCAGGATATATTGTCTGATTTTTTCGGAGACCTCCCGTTCGTCTTCCAGAATGCCGATCTTCATTCCTTTTCCCCCGCTCGCATTTCAGTATGTGCAATTCCCGCACGGCATATTTCCCGTTCCGCCGTCGATACGGCAAACGCCGTTTTTTTTATTATAAAGGCAACAAACGGTTTTGTCAACCCAAATAAAAAAATTTTATCGCCCTTTTCCGCAAAAAGGTTTTTTCTCTCCCGTTGGCAAAAAAGCCAAAAAATCCCCACGCCCGAAACCCCCGCCATTCTCGGACATGGGTATCTTCTTTATGATAAAAAATCGGTCCTGCCGATTCATGAGGAATCTTTCGGACCGATTTTTTTTGCAACGATCAAGCCGCTTTGAGCGTTATGTCCGCAACGGAACGCAGCAAGATGTAGTCCAGATTGTAACTGTTGCCGCCCGATGCTTCCAAGGCAATGACGTGCTCACCCGCCGTCAAATCGAACGTCGCCACAACATAATCGTTGAATTCCCACCATGTACCGCCCGTCGATTCGCCGGAAGCAACGACCGCATCCTGCATTGCCGTTCTGCGTCCGTCCACGGTAAGACCCAGCACATCGTTCACATAGACGTGTTTGCCTTGATAGCCCGCCGCGCCGAGCACCAGCGTAACCGTCGCCGCATCCAAAACTTCCACCGTCCAACTCATTTTGCCTTTACGGTTGTTGAATTGCAGGAAGGGACTGTCCCAATTTTTCGCACTCGATGCACTGTTCACCAGGATCCCCGCGTCGAACCCCGTCCCTTCGGGCGTGGGCAATACCGCCGTTTCGGCTTCTATCTTGTTATCCTTGACCGCACCCGTCGCGGGAGCCGATTCCACCGTGAAGACCTTGTCGCCGTCCGCCGCATGGTAGGTGTATTCGGTCAAACCGTTCAGATATTCGTCCGCTTCGCGCAACGTCCTCGTTTCATAAGCGCCTTCCTCGGAGAGCGCGGGCAGCGTTACTTCTTCCCGCGTGCCGCAATCGCAATAACGGAACATCTTGCCTTCGCTGTCCTGCCCGGGCATGGTATCCACCATCCAGGCGGTAAACTCATGTCCGTTTTCGGCTTCCGCCGTCCACTGTACTTGCGCGGACGTCGTGAGCGCCATATAGTCCCAATTCATTTCGTCGCTGTCGGTCGTAAATACGAACGTATTTTCCCCCGCCTGCAAATCGAGCGTAACGATATTTTTCTCCATCCAGGCAAAGTAATCGGGACCCGCGGGTTCTTTCGGGAAATAGTCATTCGGCAACGCCACGGGTTCGCCGTTGAGCGTCAGGGAAGAGAATATTTTGTTTCCGCTTTCGCGCCAGATCCAGATATCATATTTGATACGCTGTCCCATACGCAGGCTGAGCGTGGCTTTTGCCGCGCGGTCGCTGGTCAGGCTGAACACGACCTGACTGCTCGAGGAATTGCTCTTCCAGCCGGTCAGAAATCCCGTGCCGCTGCACCCGTAACCCCTGCCGTTTTCAACATCTTCCTGATTGGTCTCGCCGCCCCACTTGACGTTCCACTTGGGATTTTTGACAACGAGTTCGGCGCCTTCCGCCTCGAATACCTGTTTGACGGCGGGCGTCGCTTCCACGGTGAACGTCTTGCCCTCTTCTTCCGTCCCGTCCACGGTTACCACATAGGGCGTGATCGTATATTCGCTGTCAAAGTCGTATTCAATCTCCGTTACGATCATCCCCGTTACGACGTTTTCGGGAAAAATTTCTTCCATCGTGTCCGTCCGCGTGCCGCCTTCTCCATCCGTCTTGAACGTGATGCCCGTGTAGTAGGTCGTGTCGGAATATTTCTCCTCCGCACCGCCGTCCGCCGATACTTTGTAGCCCACTTCCGTATATCCCGCCTTCACGTCCTCGATGTTGGTCGCCAAAAGCAGATAGTCTTTATAAATTGAATACATCCCCTTGGTCTGCATCGTATACGTTGCCGCAGGCGCTTCTTCCGCCGCAGGAAAACTCACCGCGGGAAGATCGACCTCCGGCGTTTCGGCAAAGGCGGTGTACGTCCCGCCGTATACGCCCTTGAACGGGCTTTTCTCCGCCTTGCTTTGCATGGCAAAGCAGGTTGCGGGCAGCAGTGCGGACGCACAAAGCGCCGCTGCCAGACCCCACGCTATCTTTTTGCTCGTTTTCTGTTTCATCTTTCTCTCTCCTTATTCTTTTTTTCAATGTTGCTGCTCATAATTCCCGCCGTCGGTGATCTCGGGCAGGCGCTCCTCTTCTCCCTGTTCCTCTTGCGAAGGAGCGGAAGAGGAAGTGCCGCTGCCGCCTGCGGGCGGGGTTTGCCCGCAGGATGACAGCAACGCGCCCGATAAGAGCGTCAGCGCCAGCAGGAACACAAGACATACACGCCCGATAAGTTTTTTCATGCCTGTCCGTCCCCGCCGAAAGGAATCCAATTGCCTTCGAGGTCATATTCCCCTTTCATTCCGCTGTACTCGCCCGATGTGGTGATGACGTCCGCAAAGGCTTTCACTTCCATTTCGCAAGGTTCAAACTGTTTCTTTTCCATTTCTTTGTTCCTCCTTATTCTGTTTTGTCCGTGTCCGCATCCGACGGCTTACCCGCCGGATGACGGAACATCGGAATATTTTTTACTCTTCCACATACCAGGAAAGATTGGCGCCGCTGATGAACCGATAATAGTCCATGCAACTGAACTGCGCACTGTCGTTGTGCAGGACGATGGTGTTCTTGCCTGCCTGCAAGTCGATGATCACGACGGCAAACTCCTGCCAATTGTACCAATCGACGGAACCGCCGACGGCAGGGAATACCACGTCGTCGCCGACCTGCACTTCTCCGCCGTTGACCGTGAGCGTGCGCCCGGCGTTAAAGACGATGTCCCGCCCGCTGCGGCAGCCGAAGGAGATGATGAGGAGCGCTTCCGTCGCTCTGTCCGCCGTCATGTTGAGGGTTACGGTGGTGTCGTTGCCCGAGATGTAGTCGGCATAGGCGCCGCCGGACGGGTTGTTCGCCACGGGCGATTCGCCGATCTTGCCCGCACCGCCAAGTTCCATCCGCTCGCATTCAAAGCGCATGGATTCCTTGTAGTCCGTGGGATAGAGCAGGGTGTTGAATTCGAGCGTCGTGCCGTGGCAGTCATAGGTCCACCCCGCGCTGCCGAACGTCGTTTCGCTGTTGGCTTCGCCGACGATCTTGGTATAGCCGTTCTCCTCGGAAATGACGGGCAGGGTCTCGACCTGTTTTTCGCGGCAGGTGTCGCAGTAGGACACCGCTTCGCCCTGCGTTTCCGCCGTGGGTTCGCTCGTAACCGTCCAATCGGAATAGGTGTGCCCGCCGTTCTCCAATTCCGCCGTCCATTCGCATTCGGCTTCGGTGATCAGGGAGAAATAGTCAAAGTTCAAGCCGTTGACCGTCTTGGTGAAGACGATGGTGTTGTCCCCTTCTTTGAGGTCGATGAACATGACTTCCTGTTCCAGCCAGGTGTAATATTTCTTGTTCTCTTCCTTGAAAGCGTCGTCAAAGTCCGAATCGTAATTCGGCCAGGAGACAGACGATTCGGGGAAGTATGCCTGCCCGTTGACCGTAACGGCGAACAATCTGTCCCACGGTCTGCCCGTACCGATGCCGAAACATGCCGTCAGGACGGCGCGCGCGTCTTCGGACGCCGTGATGTGATAGGTGAGCGTTGCCGTGCCTGCGCCCGAGAGATAGCAGATGTAGGCATCGCCGCTCGGATAGTTGCAGTCTTCCAGCGAGCCTTCCAGCCCCGCGCGGCACGCCTCGATGTCCGTTACCAACTCGCCGCACTCCGCTTCAAAGCGATAGGTCTTTGCATCGGCGCCGAGTTCGTCGGAAAGCGAGGGCTTATCCTCGCCCGAAGAATCGCCGCCCGAGGAGTCTCCGCCCGAAGAATCGCCTTCCGAAGAAGTGCCGCCGTCGCTGCTGATCGGGGACGAAGTGCCCGTGTCCGGGTCGCCCTGCATCATTGCCACGGGCACGCCGATCGCCGTGCCGATGACCGCCAGCGCCAGCACTGCGGAAATGACGGCGACCGCAATACGCTTGCCCGTCCAGCGGAAAGGCGGCTTGCCGCCCGTGCCGCCCGAAGGCGCTTCCCCGCCGGGCTTGTTTTCATACTCTTCTTCCATTGCCTTCTGTTCCTCCTTTTGTTGTTTTTCATACCGGTCAGACCGGATCTGTTCTTCTTTGACCGCCGCGGGCATGCCGGACGGCGCCGCGGGTTCCTTTCCGCCGAGCACAAAACTCAGAACGGTCATTGCCAGCGCGGCGGCAAGCAGCACGCCGATGCCGATCTGTATGCCCAGCACAAGGCTCTGCCACCACTCGCGCACTTCATAGATGCGGGTATTGGAGCCGATGCCGTTCATCGCGTTGGAATTGACGACGATGTACAATATCCTGTGCGTCGATTCCCGCATCGCCTGCGCCACGGTGGGATTGGTGCGCGCCGCTTCATAGGCGTCCAACTTGGTATTCTCGCCCAAAATGCAGTCGTTGCCGCCCATCACGCCGTCGACGACGCCCATGAAATCGCGCCACGCCGCATCCGATACGACAAAGCCTTCAAAGCCCCATTCGCCGCGCAGAACGTCGGTCATCAGCCCCTTGTGCGCGCCGCTCCAAAGCATGCCCACGCGGTTGAAGGCGCTCATCATGCCCGTGCAGTCGGCTTCTTCCACCGCAAAGCGGAAGGCTTCGAGATAGATCTCGCGGATGGACTGCTCGTTGGCAAAAGTGCAAAGACCGAAACGGTTGTCTTCCTGGTCGTTGAGCGCAAAATGCTTCATGTTCACATAGGCGCCCTTGGACTGCAAGCCCGCTACCTGTTCTTTTGCCATGATGCCCGATAAAAAGCCGTCCTCGGAATAGTATTCAAAGGAGCGCCCGCCGTAGGTGTGGCGGTGCAGGTTGGCGGAAGGACCGTAGATGCCCGTTACGCCCGCGTGCATCATGTCCTCGCCCATCAGTTCGCCCACTTCCCGCGCCAGGCGGTCGTTGAAGGACGCCGCCAGAATGACGTTGCTCGGGAAGGACATGGTGTAGCCGTCCGAATTGGTCAGGTAAGGCTTTCTCACGCCCATCGGGCAGTCCTCCACCGTTTCCTTCGGCTTGGCGATGTGGGTGATGGCGGGCGTGCCGTGGGAAGCGTGCGCCAGAAGGTCGATCTGTTCGTCCAGCGTTACCTGATTGAGCAGGGTCTCCCAGGCGTTGTGGTCATACGCCAGCCCTTTGAGGTCGATGAGGTTGAACTGATGCGTCTGCCCGTAGAGCGGCATCTCGTCGGCGGGGTCGGCGGCATATTCCTTGTTGTACCCGACGTCCTCCGCCATCGCCTCGTTCATGCGCAGCACGGGCGCCGCCGTGGGGAAGGTGCCTTCCCAATCGCTCCTCGTGAGGTAGGTAACGGTTGTTTCCGTCTTGTTTTCATACTTGTTCCAATCGGCGTCCTCGAAACGGTTGGTGATCGCCTCGCCCGTCGATTCGGAGACGGCATAGGTCGTGAAATCGTCTTCGGGGAAGGTGAATTTCGCCGTGAGGTCCTTATTGCCCGCGGCGTCCATCACGCCGTTGGTGTTTTCGGGCGTCTTGCCCTTTGCCGCAAGAATGTTGTTGACCGCCTCGTGCGCGTCCTGCGCCGCGGTGATGTAATACCCTTCGTCCCCCGTCGTCTTTTCGCGGATGTAGGTATTCTTGTTCGCATCGTCATACGTCTTGAAGGCGTCGTCGCGGACGACGATCTTCACCTCTTCCCGATCGCCCGGTTCGAGATACGCCGTCTTGTGATAGCCGCAGAGATTGACCGCCGCCTGTTCCAGACCGTATTGTTTGTCA
>CALVZM010000009.1 GCA_944372515.1 uncultured Clostridia bacterium | reverse complement strand
TGCACGGCGCTTGGCGTCTACTTCCTGCGCGGCGAATGCGGCATGAAGGGCGTCATCCTGACCGATGCTTACGGCGATATGGACGGCAGCCAGAACATCGACCCTTATTATGAACAGGTGTACGGTGTTTGGACGGGTGCCTGCGATCTGCCTGACGGTCAACAGCCCAAGAACGGCAATCATTTTGATAAGTTTGAAACGGGTTACAGCGAAATGGCATGGGCTATGCGTCTTTCCGTGAAGAGGCTTTGCTATGCGACGGCTTGGTCGTGCGCCATGAACGGCTATTCCTCCAACACCCGTCTGCGTCCCGTGATGCCTTGGTGGCAGAGCACGCTCATTGCCATAGACGTCGCGCTCGGCGTTGTGGCGGCGGGCGGACTCGTCTGGACGGCTGCGGCGCTCGTGATCGAGCAGAAAGAGAAAAAAGGCTCTTAAATGAACACAATCACTCCTTCCCTTCTAATTTCTACTTAATAGAGGTATCCTGTCGGCGAAAGCCGGCAGGATATCTTTTTTCGCCTTTTTTTCGTTCGCCTTTCGCCGCAGGCATCTCTTTTTCTGTATTTTTCCGTTTTTTACAATAATCGACAAAATATTGTAAAATAAGACAGGGTTTTTCGTGCAATAATGCTTTACTTTTGTAAAATAATGTATTATAATAGCCGTACAGTTCGAAAGAAAAGGAGTTCTCTATGAAAAAGAAGAAAATTGTTGTATTGGAAAGCAATGCGGAGCTGAAAGAGAAGATGATACATTCGTTCGAGCTCGGCGGCTATGAAGTGTGCGCTTCGGATGACGGAGCGGAGGGCGTTGCGCTCATCGGGCGGGAGGCGCCCGATCTGATCGTCAGCGAATTGTTCCTGAAAAACGTCGACGGCATCGGCGTGTTGGAAGAGGCGAAGAGTGCGGGCGTTCCGTGCGTGATGATCGTGGCGGCGGCGGACGACGCGCTCATCGGACGGGTGATGGCAAAGGGCGCGAAATATTGCCTGGTCAAGCCCTTCGACGTGGAAACGGCGGTCAGACGGATGGACGAACTCTTCCGCGAAGAGGGCGCACCGCAAACGGAAAGTTATCGCGAAGCGGGACATGCCCGCCGCGGTGCGACGTTGGAAGAGCGCATCAGCAATATCTTCATTTCCATCGGTATCCCGCCGCACATCAAAGGATACAGTTATCTGCGGGAAGGCATCCGGATGGCGGTGGAACAGCCGGACGTCATCAACAACGTAACCAAGGTGTTATATCCGAAGATCGGGGAAAAGTACGGCACCACGGCAAGCAAGGTGGAGCGCGCCATCCGCCATGCCATCGAAGTGGCGTGGAACCGCGGCAGGATCGACGTCATCAACGCCATTTTCGGCGCGCGGGTGTATATCGGCAGCGAAAAGCCGACCAACAGTGAATTTATCGCGCTGGTCGCGGACAAACTGATCCTGGAAACGATGGTGTAATTTTTTACGGGCATTTTCATCCCTGCGCGGAACCTCTTTCCGCCGTTGCCCCGTTCATACTTTTTTTATAAATCGCTTCAAAATACTTGCCAAAGTGTTTTATCGTGTGATAGAATGATAGCGTGCCACCGGGTACGAAAGATGTTTTTCGACATTCTTGCTTGCGTCGTTAGGTCGTAGAAGACGCGGGCGGGGATGTTATTTTTTTACGGAGGGATCCTGTCATGCGTTTTTTCAGAGCAATCTTCAAGGGTTTTGCGCCCGCCGAGATCTGTCTTTGGCTCGCCTCGCTCGCGCTCATCGTCGGTTCGGCGTTTCTTTTCGGCAGTGCCGACGTTTTATACGTCGTCGCCGCGCTCATCGGCGCGACGGCGCTCATCTTCGTGTCGAAGGGGAACGTGCTGGGACAGGTGTTGACCGTCGTTTTCAGCGTGTTTTACGGCGTCATCTCCTTTTCTTTTTGTTATTACGGGGAAATGATCACCTATCTCGGCATGACGGCGCCCATCGCCGTCGCGTCCGTCGTTACCTGGCTGAAAAATCCGTATAAGGGGAAGAAGAACGAGGTAACGGTCAATCGCCTTTCTCTGCGGGAATATGCCCTCATTTTTTTGGCGGGCATCGTCATTAGCGTTGCCTTTTATTTCATTTTGCGGGCGCTGGGCACCGCCAATCTCATCGTCAGCACCGTTTCCGTCCTGACAAGTTTCATGGCGGTCTGGCTGACCATGCGCCGCAGCGCGCTCTATGCCCTTGCCTATGCCATGAACGACGTCGTGCTCATCGTGCTGTGGACGCTTGCCGCGCTGGAATCGGTCGGATATGTGTCCATGGTCGTCTGTTTTTTTGTGTTCTTTGTCAACGATGTGTACGGATTTTTCAATTGGCGCAGGCTGCGCAGACGCCAGCAGGCGGAAGGGTGAGAGGGGAATTTTGAGAGAACGACGAAAAAAACCGCCCTGCTCCGTTTTTGCAACGGGGCGGGGCGGTCATCGTTTTGTGCCTTTTATTTTTGATACACGCTTTCGCCGTAACAGTCCATGGCGACGACGGCAGGGAAGTTTTCCACTTCCAGGCGGTACACCGCTTCGCTCAGCAGATCCTCGAAGGCGACGCATTCACTCTTTTTAATGGCGTTGCCGTAAACGGCACCCGCGCCGCCCACGGCGGCAAAATAACAGGCGGCGTTGCGTTGAAGCGCCTGCCGCACTTCTTCGCACATTTCTCCCTTTCCGACGGCGGCGCCCAGCCCGAGGTCAAAGAGGCGGGGGGCAAAACTGTCCATGCGCGCCGAGGTGGTGGGACCGCAACTTCCGCTTGCCCTTCCCGGTTTCGCGGGGCAGGGTCCGGCATAGTAAATGATCGCGCCTTTCAGTTCAAAGGGAAGGGGCATGCCTGCATCGAGCAGGGAAAACAATCTTTTGTGCGCGCAGTCGCGCGCCGTATAGATCGTGCCGCTGAGCATGACCGCGTCTCCCGCGTGCAGTCTTTTGATATCTTCCTTGGAAAGGGGCAGTTGCAGATGTTTCATGACTCAGAGCACCTCCTTTTCACAGCGCACGCAATGGCATTGCACGTTGACGGCAACGGGCAGCCCCGCAATGTGCGTGGGGGCGATCTCGCACGCCACGCCGAGGGCGGTGGTGTCGCCGCCGAATCCCTGACAGCCGATGCCGAGGTCGTTGATGCGGCGCAGCGCTTCTTCTTCGATGGCGCGCACGTCCGCGCGCGGGTGGTGCGTGCCGATCTCCCGCGTCAGCGCCTTTTTGGCGAGGAAGGCACAGCCGTCGAAATTGCCGCCCAATCCAACGCCGACGCATACGGGCGGGCAGGGACGGGAACCCGCCTCTTTCACCGTCTGCACGATGCAGTCGATGACGCCTTCCGTTCCCTTGGCGGGGGTCAGCATATAGAGGCGGCTCATGTTTTCGCTTCCGAACCCTTTGGGCAGGAAGGTGATCTCGATCTTGTCGCCCGCAACGATCTCCACATGCAGCGCCGCGGGGGTGTTGTCCCCCGTGTTCACGCGCGTGAGGGGATCGCAGATCGATTTTCGGAAATATCCGTCCGCATAGGCGCGGCGCACGCCGCTGTCAACGGCGTCGGAGAGTAATGCCCCCGTCAGTGCGACCTGCTGTCCGAGTCGGATGAGGACGCACGCCATGCCCGTGTCCTGGCAGACGGGCAACTCTTCTTCCGCCGCCAGGCGCGCATTGTCGAGCAGGGTGTCGAGCGCGAATTTACAGGCGGGGGAGGACTCCCGCGCCGCGGCGCTTTGCATTGCCGCCCGGCAGGCGGGCGTCAGGGCGGTGCCCGCTTTGCGCGCCAGACGGTAAACGCAGTTTTCGATTTTCTTCGTGTGTACGATTCTCATTGCCGGAAAACATCTCCCGTATTTTTTTCTTTGTTTCCATTATATAAAAAATTTTGAGAAAAGGCAAAGTTTTTCGGGCGATTTTATTTACTATCGGACAAAAATTTGTTATAATAAAAAGCATGGTTAAAGTCGGCAAAACTTTATACGATCAGAGATCGGCGGGCGTTCTTTACAGCGCGGCGGCGGCAGGCATGCTTTTACTGAGCCTGATTTTTTCCCTCGTCATCACCGCGGCGGGACTGATGCCCGATAAAGACGCGCCCGCGCCCGAATGGTATCTGTACTGCGGCTATCTCGTTGCCTCGCTCGCGATCGGGGCGGTGCTGGCGCTCTTTTTCGGCTTTGTGGACGTCCGTCCGCGGACGGTATACCGGGGGACGAAACCCGTCTATTTTCTGCTGGCGGTATTGCTGCAATTCGGTTTGTTTTCGATCTCGTGGGTGAACGGAGCGGTTCTTTCCTTTTTGGAAAGCGCCTTCGGCTATGTTTCGCCTTCTTCGGAATTGCCCTCTTTGGAAGGGTGGAACATTCTGCCCGTCCTTCTGGTCGTGGCGCTGCTGCCCGCGGTGGCGGAAGAGAGCCTTTTCCGCGGCGCCATGCTCCTGCCCATGAAAAAATTTTCTCTGCCCGTCGCGGTGTTGCTGAGCGGAGCGCTGTTCGCGCTCTATCACCAGACGCCCGCGCAGACCGTCTATCAGTTCTGCTGCGGCTGTGTGTTCGCGCTTCTCGCCGTCCGTTCTGGCTCCGTGTTCCCGACCATGCTTTCCCATTTTCTCAACAACGCCGTCATCATCGTTTTGAAGGCGTGCGGCATGGAAGATTTTTCGGGCGTCGGCGGCATCGTGTTCTATGTCCTTTCTTCCGTTTCCCTGGCAGCATGCCTGGCTTATCTGGTGTTTATCGATAAGAACGGCAACGAAAAAAAGAGCGAGCCCGTTTCTCCCTTTATGTTCTGCGCGGCGGCAGGCATTGTCGTGTGCGCGCTGATGTGGGTCTCTAATTTCCTTTTGGGCACGGGGGTGATCTCCTGATGCTGAAAGTGCACGTCGTCGCCGTCGGAAAATGCAAGGAAGAGTTCTATCGCCGCGCGGCGGAGGAATATTGCAAACGCCTTTCCCGCTTTGCCGCCGTGGACGTGCGGGAACTTGCCGAGCGCGCTTCCCCGCAGGAAGAAGCGGCGGACGTTCTGCGCGCCTGCAAGGGCTATGTCATTGCGCTGGCGGTGGAGGGGAAAAAGATGTCCAGCGAAGGGCTGGCGCAGAAGATAGGCTGGCTTGCCGATGCAGGCAGGGAGATCACCTTTGTCATCGGCTCGTCGCAGGGGCTGGATTCTTCCGTCAAATCGTCCGCCGATTTTCTGCTCTCCTTTTCGGACATGACTTTTCCCCATCATCTCATGCGCGTCATGCTCCTCGAACAGGTCTACCGCGCGTTTATGATCCGATCGGGCAGCGATTATCATAAGTGATGTTTTTCCCTTTCCACGCACCCGCGCCGCACGGCGGCGCATATAATGTTCTGTGCATGTTTTTTCGGATGTGGAGAAATTTTATCAAAGGTACGGCGGGCACAAAGAGATCGTCGGATTTTCCGTTCTGCACCGCCCGATTTTTGCCTTTCGTTGCGGGCATGGCTATCCCGTCGGCATCGTGCAGGCGGGCATCCACGCGCGGGAGCGCATCACGGCGTATCTCGTTTTGGAACAGATCCGCCTGGGGGTCTGCCGCGGAAGCGTCTGGTTTCTTCCGCTCGTCAATCCCGACGGCGCATTGCTTTGCGAATGCGGCATAGACGCCGTGAAGGAGGAATGGCGACGGAAGTTGCTTTTGGGCGCGAACGGGGGCAAGGATTTTTCCCTGTGGAAAGCCAACGCCGCGGCGGTCGATCTCAACGTCAATTTCGACGCGCGTTGGGGGGAAGGGCTCTACAACGTGCGTTTTCCCGCGCCCGCCAATTATATCGGCAGG
>CALVZM010000008.1 GCA_944372515.1 uncultured Clostridia bacterium | reverse complement strand
CTGGCGGTTGGAGAAACCCTCATAGAGCATGACGGCGATCTCCGTTTCGCGGTCGGAAAAGGAGAAGGCGCGCTTGAAGCGCAGTTCCCGGTTCCCCGCCACGAGCATCGCCGCGTCGGCAATGCGGCGGGCGATCTTGGAGGGCAGGATGGTGTCCCCCGCATAGGCGTTCTTCACCGCGCCGATGAGTTCGGCGGAACCGATGTCTTTCAGAAGATAGCCGCTCGCGCCGTTGTTGATGGCGTTGAGGATGTATTCGCTGTCGTCAAAGGTCGTCAAAACGACCACTTTGACCGCGGGATAGCGGGCGCGGATCTCCTTGGTGGCGACCACGCCGTTCATCACGGGCATCCGTATGTCCATCAGCACGACGTCGACGGGCGTGTGTTCCAGCCGTTCGAGCGCCTCCGCACCGTTCTTTGCCAGCGCGACGACTTCGATGTCCCCGCCGCCGTGTTCGAGCACGCTTTTGAGCCCCTCCGCAAGAAGAGGCTGATCGTCAGCGATCATCACTCTGATCTTCATCTTTTTCCTCCTGTTTCCGATCTTGCTGCTTTGTCCCCGCGCCTTCCGCCGGGATCGAAATGCGGATCTCAAACCCTTCCCCCGGTGCGGACGAAAAGTCCGCCGTACCGCTAAATTGCCGCGCGCCGCGGGTCATGCCGTTCATGCCGAAACCGCTTTTGAGTTGCCCCATGTCCGCGCCGACGCCGTTATCGGATAAAAGAAAATTGATTTTTCCGTCCGATTCGCCGAGTTCGACATAGAAAGCGGTGGCATGCCCGTGGCGAAGCCCGTTTGCGATCCCTTCTTTCAGCGTGTTGGTGAGAAAACGCTTTTTCTCCGACGAACAGACCACGTCCGCAACGTCGGCGCGGATGACGACGCCCGTGCCGTCCGAAGATTCGCCGATGACCCTGCCGAACGCGGAGCGCAGGCTCTCTTCCGCCGCTTCGCCCGCGAGCAGGTGCACGCTCTGGCGCAACTCCTCCAAGGCGTTCTTTGCCTGCAAATTGGCGGCAACGATCCGCCGCCGCGCCTCTTCGGGGTCCTGTTCCATGACCAGTTTCGCCGCTTCCGTCTGCATGATGACCGTCGTGATGGAATGCCCCGCCGTGTCATGGATCTCCCGCGCAATGCGCTGGCGCTCCTGCAAGACGGTGATCTCCGCCAATTCGTCATATGCTTCCCGAAGTTTTCGGTTGCTTTCGTCGAGTTCCTGCAAGGATTTGGACATCTTCTGCTTGGAATCATACACGTTCAATGCAAAATTCACGAGAAGAAAATGAAAAATAATGACGAAAATTTCGCTCAGACAGGCGGTGATGGTCTCAAATATCCCCGCGCGCATGAAATAGTAAGCGGCAATGCCGCGCGTGATCACGAAAAACAGCAGGCTCGCGCTGCCCATGACGATGCAGTCCGCAAGGCGGTCGGTGGACATGTAGAACTCCGAGAGTATCAGAAGATAGACCGCGCTCAGATAGGTGCTGTTGACGATGAGCGTGAGGGCGAGTTGCGAGAGAAAGTCGATGACGTAACAAGTGATCTTGTGTCTGAATTCCTCGATCACAAACGTTTTCAGAAAATTGTTGAAGGTGAAAACAAGTTCGATGACGAGGACGAGCAACCAACTCGGCACCGCGCCGAATACGAGTTCCCAGCGGATGTTCTGGAAGAGAATGAACGCTTCCACCAGGATGAGCAGGCAGAAGATGCCCACGCGCACACGGCTGAAAAATTTATTGTTCCGCGTCGATTCAGTCCTTTCCATCGTCCCTTCTCCCCATGACGCGGCGGATGTGATAGTTGTTGGCGATGTTCGCCATCCTGCCGCTGAGATAATAACTGTATATCCCCTCGCGCGAATAAATGTAATGGTCGAGCAGGCGGACGTTGTTGATGGAGCAGATGACTTCGCACTGAATGGTCAGATTGTCGTCCCCCGCCGACGGACGGCACGCCCCGACGACGTGGTTGTGCGCCAGCACAAAGGCTTTGCCCGCATATTGCACGGCAAGTCTGGTGAGTTCCTGCGGCGGCACGGTAACCGAACCGCTCTCCTTGTCCGTAAATTTTTTGCAGCAAAGGATGCGGTTTTTTTCGCCGATGACAAAGATGCAGAATACTTCGTAAGAGAGGGGCGCATAATATTCCGCGAGATATTGCCGAAAACTCTCCGTTTCATAGCGGACGGGCATGGCTTTTTCCTGCGAGGCGCCGTATGCCTGCAAAAAGAAGTCGATGCATTTGATGTAGCCCGCAAGTTGCAGCCCCACTCCTTCCACCGCCTGCAAGGCGGAAACGTCCGCTTCAAAGATCGCGCGGAGCGAACCGAATTCGTCCAGCAGCCTGTGCGCCAGCGGATTGGTGTTGATGCGCGGCGCGGCGTTATAGAGCAAAATTTCCAGCAATTCATGCTCCTGCAAAGCATCGGGATAATTCTTTAATTTTTCGTACATGCGCAGACGATGTCCTTCGTGCATCTTCTCCGCCCTCCGTTCAAACGATTGCATGTCTGCCTCTCCCGCCGCGGCGCGTTTTTCCCCTTTTTGCCCCGTCCGGCGGCTGCTTCCGTAAAAAAAGACGGCTTTCACGGCAATACCATGCATTTTTATTTTACCATATTTTGAAAAAAGTGTATAATAAAATCGATAAATTTTTGGTAAAAAAAGGTCTGTTATGCAAAAATATTTGCCCGAGATCATCCGGGACATTCAAAAAATCATCCGTTTCGACTCCTCTCTCGCTCCGTCCGCGCCCGGCGCGCCCTTCGGAAAGGGCGCGCGCGACAGTCTGGACTTCTTCCTCGCCCGCGCCGCGGAAATGGGATTTGAAACGCACAATTTTGACGGGTACGTCGGGGAAGTGCTCTTCGGCGACGGGGAGGAATTTGCCGTCGCCGTGCATCTCGACGTCGTTCCCGCGGGGGACGGCTGGACGCATCCCCCCTTCGGCGGGGTCATCGAGAACGGCAGGTTATACGGCCGCGGTGCCATGGACGACAAGGGTCCCGCCGTCATCTGTTTGTATTGCCTCAAAGCGCTCAAAGACGGCGGCCTCCGCCCCAAACGCAAAATCAAACTCATCGCCGGCTGCAACGAGGAGAGCGGCTGGGCGTGCATAGAACACTATAAAAAGGTGGCGCACATGCCCGACGAGGGATTTACGCCCGACGCCGATTTCCCCGTCATCTACGCCGAAAAAGGAATTTTGCACCTGCGGCTGGACTTCCCGCTTGGCGATCCGCCCTTCACCTCGCTGTGCGGCGGCACGGCGGCAAATATGGTCTGCGACCATGCCCGTTCCGTCCCGCTCTTTCCCCCGAAAAACGCGGGCATGGTGCCTTGCTTTGTGCCAAATGTTTCCCTCAGTTTTGCAGAAGGAACGCTCGTTGCCCGCGGGCGGGCGGCACACGCTTCGGAGCCCGAAAAGGGCGCGAACGCCCTGCAAGGACTGCTAGAATTTTATGCGGCGGAAAGCCCTGCCTGCCGCCGCGTCTGCGACCTGCTCTTCGGCGATACTCTTTGCCTTGCGGGTCTGTCCGACGAAACGGGGCGGCTGACCCTGTCGCCCGATGTGGCGACCTTTGAAGGGGGCAAACTTTCGGTGGTAACGGACTTCCGCGTGCCCGCCACCAAACCGCTTTCTGCCGTTACCCATGCCCTTGACAAAGCGGGCATTGCCTATACCGTCCTGCACGCGCAGGAGCCCCTTTACAACGACCCGAACGGCAAGGTCATCCAAACGCTCCTCAACGTCTACAACGCCGTAACGGGCGGGCATGCCCTGCCCGTCGCCATCGGCGGAGGAACCTATGCCCGCGCCATGAAAAACGGCTGCGGGTTCGGACCGCTCTCCCCGGGAGAAGAATCCACCATCCACCGCCCCGACGAATATATCTCCCTGGAAAAGATCGGTCAACTTGCGGAAATTTATTGCCGCGCGCTCAAAGAGATCTGTTCCTGAAAGCCGCGCCGCGGGCAAAAACGCTTTTCCCTTTTCCTCATGTAAATACCTGTCCCTCGGCGCAATTCCGCGGGCAAAAAATGCTTCGCCTTTCTCTCCGCGCAAGCACCGACAAAAATGCCCGCCCGCCGCGCAAAAATAAAATTGGGCGGCGTCCATACGCAAAAAAAGACAAACAGACGTGAAAAACAAGAGCCGAACGGCTCTTGTTTTTCTTTTCGGATGAAAGTCCCCCGATACGGAGCACTTTTACTCCCTGCTCTCCCGCATGTGCGCGATCTCTTTGAAATGGCGCACCAGATAATAGGTTACCCACAGCGAAGCGATGCCGACCAGGCAATAGATGACGCGGGCGATGAAATAGAGATCGCCGGCAAATACCCAGTTGACGAAGTTGAAGTCGGCGATGCCGACAATCAACCAATTGAGCCCGCCGATAATGGTCAAGATCAAACTGATAATCGTTAACATATCTTCCTCCTGCAAACAGTATACCCTGCCTTGCCGATTCTATGCGGGGGCGGAGAAAATATCCCTTTGCCGCCCGCGGCTCGCATTTCGCCCTTTCCACGCGCAAACCGACCGTTCTCAGACAAAGCGCCCGCCCCGAAAAATTGCCGTCCCGCGCAAACCGACCGCCCAAAGAATTGCCCGCCGAACGGGAAAAAGCCCGCCGCGCAAAAAAACTCCGAAAAAGGCAAAAGCGGAAGTTTCGTTGCAAAAAGCATCTATTGTCCCGTCTCTGCCGAAAAAAACGCATGCAAAAACGGGTGTCCGAACATTTCGGACACCCGTTGATGTTTTGATGACTGTTCACCCGATCACACGAGTTCGATGATCGCCGTTTCGGCACCGTCGCCGCGGCGCTCGCCGAGTTGGTAGATCCTGGTATAGCCGCCGCCCTGTTTGAGTTCTTCGGCACGCTGCGCATACTTGGGCGCGATCTCGTTGAAGATCTTTTCGATCAAGGGATGCTTGACGTCCTTCGTGCGGGCTTTGAACGCGGACTTGCTTTCCGTGAACCCTTTCACTTCCTGCAGATCATAGATCCTGGACATGATGGCACGGCGCGCCGCCAACTTTTTGACGCCGTCCTTGACGGCGGTCGTCTTGACCTCTTTGCCCTTGGCGTTCTTTTTGACGACTTCCGTTTCGATGTTGTCGTCAAAGGTGTTGACCGCCTTGGTGATGATCTTTTCGACGTAAGGCTGCAATTCCTTCGCCTTGGCAAGCGTGGTTTCTATTCTGCCGTACCAGAGGAGTTGGGACGCCTGATTTCTCAGGAGCGCGACTCTCTCCTTCGCGGGTCTGCCTAATTTACCGGACATGGTTTAATCCTCCTTTTTTGCTAATGAGAGACCATAGGACTGCAATTTGAGGATGACTTCGTCAAGCGACTTTCTGCCGAGGTTTCTCACCTTGAGCATCTCCTCTTCCGTCTTTTTGGTCAGGTCTTCCACGGTATGGATGCTTGCGCGTTTGAGGCAGTTGAAGGAACGGACGGAAAGGTCCATGTCCTCGATCGCCATGGCGAGGACTTGCTGTTGCTTGTCGTCCTCGTTCTTGACAAGAATATCCATGCCTTTGATGGTATCGCTTAAATTGACAAACAGGCTGATGTGATCCTGCATGATCTTCGCCGCGAGGGAAACGATTTCCTTTGCGGAGAAGGTGCCGTCCGTCCAGACCTCGAGGTTGAGGCGGTCATAGTTCAGGTTCTGCCCGACGCGGGCGTTTTCCACCTGGTAATTGACCTTCTGAACGGGGGTATAGATGGAGTCGATCGCAATGTAATCGATGATGTTCTGCTTGTTTTCGCTCGCGGGTTTGTAACCTCTGCCGCGGCCGATGGTAACTTCCATGTCGACCTTGCCGCCTGCGTCCACCGTGCAGATATACTGATCTTTGTTGACGACCTCGATCTCGGCGTCCTGCTCGATGTCGGCGCCCGTGATCACGCACGGACCTTCCTTGTAAAGGTGCAGCGTCTTGGTGTAATCCTTGTCCGTAACTTTGGTCTTGATCGCCAGAAGTTTGAGGTTCAGGATAATTTCGGTTACGTCCTCTTTGACCCCCGCGACTGCGGAGAACTCGTGCTTCACGCTCCCGTCCAAGAAGCGGATGCCCTGTACGGCGGCGCCGGGCAGAGCCGAAAGCAGAATCCTTCTTAAGCAGTTACCGATTGTAAGACCGAAACCCTTTTCGAGGGGCTCGACGACGATCTTGGCATAACTCCTGTCCTCGTTCTCTTCCACCTCTATTTTGGGCATATCCATTTCGATCATAAAACGACCTCCTTGAATGGTTTGATTACTTGGAGTACAGTTCGACAATCATATGCTCTGCAATCTGAGTATCGATGTCTGCTCTCACGGGGAGTGCCAAAATCTTTCCTTCCAATTTTTCGTTATCGAATTCCACCCACTGGGGGACGTTCAATGCGGCTTTGGATTCTTTCAGGGCGGTGAAGAATTTGTTGCCCCTCTTGTTCTCGCGCACGGCGATGACGTCGCCCGCTTTGACGAGATAGGAAGGAATGTTCACCTTTTTGCCGTTGACCGTGAACTGCGCGTGCGAGACGAGTTGTCTTGCCTGCAAACGGGTGTTGGCAATGCCCATTCTGTAAATAACGTTGTCCAGCCTTCTTTCAAGAAGAACCAGCATGTTTTCGCCCGTTACGCCCTTCTTGCGCTCCGCCGTTTCATAGTAACGGTGGAACTGCTTTTCGTTGACGCAATAGATGAACTTGGCGCGCTCTTTTTCGCGCAACTGCAAGCCGTATTCGCTGATCTTTCTCGTCTTTCTGCCCGACGTGCGGATGGACTTTTTCGAGCAGCCGATGGAAGCGGGATCCAATTCAAGGAATCTGCATCTCTTCAATTTATGATATTTATTGATTGCCATATCTCTACGCTCCTGTTATACTCTGCGACGTTTGGGAGGTCTGCATCCGTTGTGGGGGATGGGCGACACGTCCGAGATCAGCGTGATCTCGAGATCGAAATTCGCCAGCGCGCGGATGGCGCTCTCTCTGCCCGCACCGGGACCCTTGACGTATACTTCAACGCTTTTCAGCCCGTATTCCTTTGCCGCTGCCGCCGCCTTTTCACAGGCGAGTTGCGCCGCATAGGGCGTGCCCTTCTTGGAACCTCTGAATCCGCCCAGCGAACCGGCGCTCGACCACGCCAGCACATTGCCGTTCAGATCGGTGAACGTGATCATGGTGTTGTTGAAGGTAGACTGAATGTGAACCTGACCCTTGTCTACTTTGCGCAACTCTCTGCGCTTTCTCGTAGCGACGGTCTTTTTCGTTGCTGCCATTTCCTCTTACCTCCTTACTTCTTCTTGTTCGCAACCACTCTGCGAACGTTGCCGCGACGGGTGCGCGCGTTTCTCTTGGTGCTCTGTCCGCGGACGGGCAGACCCTTTCTGTGGCGGATGCCGCGATAGCAACCGATCTCCATCAGTCTCTTGATGTTCAGCGAGATCTCGCTGCGAAGTTCGCCTTCCACTCTCAGGTTGTTGTCGATATAATCTCTCAATTTGGATACGTCGGACTCATCCAGATCCTTGACGCGGGTATCCGGATTGATGCCCGTCGCCGCGAGAATCTTTTTGGAGGTGGTCAGACCGATACCGAAAATATAGGTGAGGCCGATCTCCACTCTCTTTTCTCTGGGTAAATCCACACCGGCAATACGTGCCATTTGATAACCTCCGTGTTTTCCTTGGAAAAAATTTTTTTATTTTTGTCTGTATGTCATCCGTAAACTTCCCCCGCGCGGCAGTGGAAAATGCCTGCGGCAAAAGCCGGTCGTTTTCAAAGCCATACGGCAAAGCGCCTGCGCGTCGTCCGCAGACGGGAACTCCCGCCGCGGCAAAGCGCGCCCTCTGCCGTCATTGCTTGCGGGCGGAGCGTGCCGCCCCTTTGTGCATCGTTGGCTCTTTGGTGCCGTCCTCGCGGACATGCCCCTTCCGTTTTTCGGGCTGCGGCAAAGACGCCCGCCCCTTTTTTTCGCCGAAAAACCTCCCCCGGCGACCGCCCGCCTTTTTGAAAAAAGACGCCTGTCCCCGCAAGAGCCCGCGGCTGTGCCGCCCGGCGGAAAAAACCTTTTTACGCGCAACAAAACTGAGTTCCCGCACTTTTATCTGCGGAAATTCAGTCTCTGTCGCCGTATAAGAATGAAATCGTTATACTTTCCGTAAAAGAGATTATACCAAATACGGAAAAAATTGTCAAGCGATTTTATCAGCCCTGTCTCTGCTTGTGCGATTTATTTTTGGAGCAAATTACCATAACGCGGCCGTTTCTCTTGATGACTTTGCACTTGTCGCACATGGGCTTTACAGAAGGTCTTACTTTCATTTTCTTTCTCCTTGAATGAATGATGCTGTGTTGGCGGCAGTCAGGATTTGCTGCGCCAGGTGATCCTGCCCTTGGTCAGATCGTAAGGGCTCATTTCCAGTTTGACCGAATCGCCTTCGACGATGCGGATGAAGTTCATTCTCAGTTTGCCGGAAATGTATGCCGTTATGATATGCCCGTTGGAAAGTTTGACTTTGAAGGTTGCGTTGGGCAGGGATTCTACGATCTTGCCCTCTACTTCTATCACGTCGTCTTTGGACACAAAAACTTCCTCCGATTTTATTTCTGACTTACAGCGTCAGTATTTCCGCACCGTCCTCGGTGATGAGCACGGTATTTTCGTAATGCGCCGCGGCAGAACCGTCCTGCGTTACCGTCGTCCAGCCGTCGGGAAGGGTCTTCACCCGCCAGTCGCCCTGCGTGATCATCGGCTCGATGCAGATGGTCATGCCCGCTTTCAGCCGCATGCCCGTCCCCTTCCTGCCGTAATTGGGCACGGACGGGTCTTCGTGCATTTCCCTGCCGATGCCGTGCCCCACAAAGGCACGCACGACGCCGAACCCGTTCGCTTCGGCATGGCGCTGCACCCGGTATCCGATGTCATAGAGCGGCGTGCCCGCTTTCAGGTCCCGGATGCCTTCAAAGAAGCATTCCTCGGTTACCTTGACGAGTTTGCGCCGTTCGGGCGAAACGTTGCCGATGCAATAGGTGCGGCAGGCGTCGCCGTTGTAGCCGTTCTTTTCCGCGGTAACGTCCACGCTGACGATGTCGCCGTCTTTGAGGACCAGATCGCCCGGGATGCCGTGCACCACCACTTCGTTGACGGAGATGCACGCCGAACCCGGAAACCCGTAATATCCCAGCGAAGACGGCGTTGCGCCGTCGGCAACGATGTAATCATGGACGAGCGTATCCACTTCCTTGGTGGTCATGCCCGCGCGGATATGTTTGCCCACATAGGCGAGGACGTCGCGCACCACGGCACAGGCGGCTTTGATTTTTCCGATTTCTTCCGGATTTTTGACGTAAATCATAAGATCGGGGGCGTCAGCGCGCCAATTTGTCGAGTTCCGCCGTGATCTCGCCGAAGAGTACGGCGGGGGGATCGTCGGTGCCGGTGAAATTCAGGATGAGCCCTTTCTTCGTGTAATAATCGATGAGCGGCGCCGTCTGTTCGGTGTAGACGGCAAGGCGGCTTTGCACCGTTTCGGGATTGTCGTCCTTGCGGGTGTAAAGTTCGCCGCCGCAGCGGGCGCACGTCGTGGCGCCTTGCAGCATGGAAACATGATAACTTTCACCGCAGTCCCGGCAGACCCGTCTGCCGCAAAGGCGGTTCATGAGCAGGGAAAAATCGATGTCGATGTTGACGACCGCGTCGATCTTCGTGATCTTGTCGAGCGCCTCCGCCTGGGCGAGGGTGCGCGGGAAACCGTCCAGAAGATAGCCCTTTTCGCGGCAGTCGTCGCGGGAAAGGCGTTCCTCCACGATCTTGCAGGTTACCTCGTCGGGGACGAGTTGCCCCTTGTCGATGTAGGACTTCGCGAGCATGCCGATCTCCGTTTGATTTTTGATGTTCTCGCGGAAGATGTCGCCCGTGGAGATATGGGGCATGCCGTACTTATCGGAAATTTTCGTCGCCTGTGTACCTTTGCCGGCGCCGGGGGCGCCGAGTAAAATGATGTTCATACCGCTGACTCTCCTTGCATTTTCTTTGACCCGTCCCGGTCTTTCTGCAAGAGAACGCCGCTCCGACCCCGCCATGCCCGCGTTTTACGGGGCAAAGCGAAGGGCGAAGACGGCATTGCCGGGACCGAACGGCAGCACCCTCTTGCGGGGCGCGGAATTATTTGAGAAATCCTTTGTAATTCTTCATCATCAACTGGGATTGCAGTTGTTTGTCGAACTCCATCGCCACCGAAACGACGATGAGGATACCCGTGGTCGAGAATACGTTCACGAGCGACCCGTCCGGGCTGACCAGACTGAACAGCAGGGAAGGGACGAACGCGACCAGCGAAAGATAGATGGCGCCGAACAGGGTGATCCTGCCCGAAATCTTTTTGAGATATTCCGCCGTGGGTCTGCCGGGACGGATGCCCTGGATGAACCCGCCGTTCTGCTGGATGCTCTTCGCCACGTCGTCGGGATTGAACTGCATCTGCGAGTAGAAGAACGAGAAGAAGAAGATCAGGATGCAGAGCACGAAAGGATAGATCGGGCTGGTCGTGAACCACGTCCAACTCTCGTTGGCTTCGCTGTTCGGCCAGAAGATGCTGATGATGAGCCCGGGCACGGAGATGAGCGCGAAGGCGAAGATGAGGGGCATGACGCCGCTCGCCGCGATGCGCATGGGGATCTCCGAACGCTGACCGCCGTACATCTTTCTGCCCTTGACCTGTTTGGCATACTGCACGGGGATCTTACGCTCGGCGAGGTCGACCGCCACGATGGCAGTGAAGAGCACGATCGTGATGGCGACAAAGCCGATGATCTCCCAGATGGCGTTGACGTCGCCGGGGCTGTATTCCCCGATGCCGAAGACCTGGGCAAATTTGTCCAGGATCGCCAGACCCGCCGTCGAGATAAGACCGATGAAGATGATCAGGGACATGCCGTTGCCGACGCCGTATTCCGTGATGCGGTCGCCCAGCCACATGACAAGGCAGGCACCCGCGGTGTATACGATGGTCATGAACACGCCCGCGATCCAATTGGCAGCCGTCGTGCCCCAGACGGTGGAGCCGAAAAGCGCGATGTCCACGGCGCCTTCCTGATTGACGGCAAAATTGACGATGATACCAACCGATTGGATGATCGCCAGAGCAATGGCGACGTATCTGGTCAGTTGGGAAATTTTTCTCCTGCCGTCTTCGCCTTCCTTGGAGAGGCGTTCGAGGGCGGGAATACCGAATGTGAGGAGTTGCACGATGATGGATGCGTTGATGTACGGTCCGATGCCCAGCGCGAAGAGCGTTCCGTTGGCGAGCGAGCCGCCCGTGATGGAACTCATCAGTTCGAGGAACTGATTGCTTTCGATGGCGCCGCCGAAGACCGAACTGTTCAGCCCCGGAACGGGGATGTAGCAGCCGATCCTGAACACGAGCAGAAGCAAAAGCGTCATCCAGATCTTTCGGCGAATCTCCTTGACCTTAAAAGCATTGATTAACGTCTCAAACATTTTGTTCTCCGAAATTGAGATTTTTACGTCCCCCCTCTTGCGGACGGAAACGCAAAGTGATGATGGAATGGCAATGCGGAAAACCGTTTTTCAGACGGTTTTCCGTATTATGTTCCGTAATTTTTCCGTATTCTCTCGATGATTCAAGAAAGAACTTCCGCGCTGCCGCCCGCCTTTTCGATGGCTTCTTTGGCGGAAGCGGAAAATTTCGCCGCCTTTACGGTCAAGGCGCTCTCCACGGAGCCGCCGCCCAGGACTTTCAGCCCGACGTTGTTCTTGACGTCCTTCGCCAGTTTGTTCGCCAGAACGTATTCCAGATCGACCGTCGTGCCGGCAGGCACTTCGGAAAGGTCGGAAAGATTGACGATGACATATCTTCTGGTAAAGTTCTTGTTGTTGAAACCTCTGATGGGCACGCGGCGCGCCAAAGGCATCTGACCGCCTTCAAACCCCGGACGGACGCCGCCGCCCGAACGGGCCCACTGTCCCTTGTGTCCCTTGCCGGAGGTCTTGCCCAAACCCGACCCGATGCCGCGTCCGAGACGTTTGGAAGCCGTTCTCGCGCCCTCGGCGGGGGAAAGAGTATCGATTCTCATGTTTTGCCTCCTTTCTTACTCTGCGTCCTCTACCTTCAAAAGGTAGCCGACTTTCTTGACCATGCCCTGGATGGCGGGCGTGTTTTCCAGCACGTTGGACGTGCGGATCTTGGTGAGTCCGAGCGCGGAGACGGTGTCTTTCACGTCCTGCGTCTTACCGATGGTGCTCTTCATTAAAGTAACTTTGATCTTAGCCATGGTAATGCCCTCCGTCAACCTTTGATGTCCTCTACGTCCTTGCCGCGCAGCGCCGCAACTTCCTCGGCGGTTTTGAGGGACATGAGCCCCGCAAGCGTCGCCTTGACGCAGTTGCCCTTGTTCTGGGTGCCGTGCGATTTGGTGCGGATGTTCTTGATGCCGACCGCTTCCATGACCGCACGGACGGGACCGCCCGCAATGACGCCGGTACCGTCGGCAGCGGGCATCATGAGGACGGAGCCCTTGCCGAACTTGCCCAGCACTTCGTGGGGAATGGTGGAATCCACCATCGCGATGGAGACCATGTTCTTCTTGGCGCGCAGGGTGGCTTTTTCCAGCGCTTCGGGAACTTCCTTGGCTTTGCCGGAACCGAGACCGATCTTGCCGTTGCCGTCGCCGACGATCACGAGCGCGGCAAAACGCATGTTCTTGCCGCCCTTGACGACCTTGGTAACGCGGTTGACTTCGATGGTTTTCTTGATCAGACCGTCATCGACTTCCTGTCTTCTGGGTCTTCTGTTTTCTCTTTTTTCGTCTGCCATGGTTTTCGCTCCTTAGAAATTCAGTCCGGCTTCTCTCGCGCCGTCCGCGACCGCCTTCACGCGGCCCGTGTACAGATAGCCGCCCCTGTCGAACACGACCGTTTCAATGCCCTTTTCCTTGGCTCTTTCGCCGGCGGTCATGCCGACCACCTTCGCCGCCTCGGTCTTGGTCATGTCGGCGATCTTCTCCTTCACCGCTTTCTCCATCGTGGAGGCGGAAACGAGGGTTACGCCCTTCGTGTCGTCGATGATCTGAACATAGATGTGATTCAGGCTTCTGTATACGTTCATGCGGGGTGCTTCCGCCGTCCCCGACAGGTTCTTTCTCACGCGCCGATGTCTTTTCTGTCTGACTGCATTTTTATCAATTTTAGAAATCATATCTCAACGCTCCTTATTTCTTGCCCTTACCGCCGGAAGTCTTGCCTTCCTTATGCTCGACGTTCTCGCCCTTGTAGCGGATGCCGTATCCGTGATACGGTTCGGGCTCGCGGACGGCGCGGATGTTGGCGGCGACCTGTCCCACCAGCGTCTTGTCGATGCCGGAAACGGTGATCTCCGTGGGGGAAGGACAATCGAACGTGATGCCCGCAACTTCCGCCACGGGAACTTTGTGGGAGAAACCGACGCTCAGCGTCAGACCCTTGCCGTTCTTTTCGACCTTCCAGCCGACGCCGCGGATTTCGAGGCTCTTGGAATAACCTTCGGTTACGCCCTTGACCATATTGGCAAGCAGCGCGCGGTACAGACCGTGCCTTGCCTGCGTTTCGGGCGCTTCGTCCAGCGCAACGACGTGCGCCGTCGTGCCTTCGACCTTGATGTCGACGGCGCCGACGACCTGCTGGGTCAGGGTACCTTTGGCACCCTTCACGCTCAGAACGCCGTCTTTGAAATCCACACTGACGCCTGCGGGAAGAGCGACAGGCATTTTACCGATTCTTGACATAAATGATTGCCCTCCTTCCTTACCAGACGTAGCAGAGCACTTCGCCGCCGACGTTGGCTGCCTTTGCCTGCTTATCCGTCATAATTCCCTTGTTCGTGGAGAGAATCGCCGTGCCGAAACCGCCGAGTACTTTGGGCATGTTCTCCACGCCCGCGTACTTTCTCAGTCCCGGTTTGGACGCTCTCTGCAAGCCGCTGATGACCGACTGCTTGTTGTCGTATTTCAAGGTGATGACGATCTTGCCGTTATAACCGTCCTCCGCGATCTTTACGTCCTTGACGTAACCTTCGGAGAGGAGAATATCGGCAATGGCTTTCTTCATGTTGGAGGCAGGGATCTCGACCGTTTCCTTCTTGGCAACGATTGCATTCCTGATTCTCGTCAGCATATCTGCAATGGGATCTGTCATGTTCTTACCTCCTTACCAACTCGCCTTCTTCACGCCGGGAATCTCACCCTTGTAAGCGAGATTTCTGAAACAGATACGGCAAACGCCGTATTTTCTGAGGACCGCGTGCGGTCTGCCGCAGATGGAGCATCTCGTGTATGCCCGCGTGGAGTATTTGGGAGTTTTTTGCTGTTTATTGATCATTGACTTCTTTGCCATGTTCTTATCTCCTTACTTCTTGAAAGGCATCCCGAGCAGTCTCAGAAGCTCGCGCGCTTCTTCGTCCGTCTTTGCCGTGGTTACGATGCAGACGTCCATGCCCCTGATCTTCTCCACCTGGTCATAGGTGATTTCGGGGAAGATGAGTTGTTCTTTGAGTCCCATGGCAAAGTTGCCCCTGCCGTCGAAAGACTTGTCGGACACACCGCGGAAGTCTCGCACGCGCGGCAGGGCGATGGACACGAATTTGTCGTAAAATTCATACATCCTGTCTTCGCGCAGCGTAACCTTGATGCCTACGTTCATGCCTTCGCGGAGTTTGAAGTTTGCGACCGATTTGCGCGCCTTGACCAGAACGGGCTGCTGTCCCGTGATCATCTTGATCTCGTTGGCAGTCGTCTGGACCGATTTCGCGTTGTCCTTGATGTCGCCCAAGCCCGTGTTGATGACGATCTTCACCATCTTGGGGCACTGCATAACGCTCGTATAGCCGAATTTTTTCATAAGAGCGGGAACGGCTTCTTTTTGGTAGCGTTCTCTCACTCTGTTCATCGTTTTTTCTGCCATATTCCTCTACCTCGTTACTCCTTCTTGCCCTCTTGCGCCGCTTCGGTCTTCGCCGTTCTCTTGCGGGTGCGCTTTTTGGGTGCCGCCACGGCTTCCTTTTCCGCCTGCTTCACGGAAACTTTGCTGTATGCCTTGTCGAGGGAAGCGCCGCAGCCGTTCTTGCCGCCGTGCACCCTGACTTTCTTGCCGTCCACGACGGCATGATAGACGCGCGTGGGCTTGTTGCAGGCGGGGCAGATGACCATGACGTTGGAGGCGTCGATGGGCGCTTCCACTTCCACGATCTGCGAAACCTGCTGTGCCTTTCTGGCTTTCTCGTGCTTCTTGACCATCCGCACGCCCTTGACGGTAACGGTGTTGTGCTTGCGGTCTACCGCCACAACGGTGCCCGTTCTGCCTTTGATGGTCTTTTCCGTCGTATCGATGCCGCCCGTGAGGACGACGACCGTATCGTTTACTTTTACGTTCATTCCGTTACCTCCTTACAGCACTTCGGGCGCGAGAGAGATGATTTTCAGGAAACTCTTGTCGTCTCTGATTTCTCTCGCCACCGGCCCGAAAATACGGGTACCCTTGGGCTGTTTCTGGCTGTCGATGATGACCGCGGCATTGTCGTCGAAACGGATGTAAGTGCCGTCTTCCCTCCGGATGCCTTTGGTCGTGCGGACGATGACCGCCTTGACGACTTCGCCCTTCTTGACCGCGCCGCCGGGCGTCGCCGTTTTCACGGACGCCACGATGATGTCGCCGATGTTGCCGCTTCTGCGGAAAGAGCCGCCCATAATTCTGATGCACATAAGTTCTTTCGCGCCGGAGTTGTCCGCCGCTTTGAGTCTTGACTGTGGTTGTATCATAAGTCTTCGTTCTCCTTCTTTTTATTTGGCCTTCTCGACGATTTCCACGACACGCCAGTTCTTGTCCTTGCTGAGTTTTCTCGTCTCGGCAATGCGGACGGTGTCGCCGATGCCGCACTCGTTGTTTTCATCGTGCGCCTTGAATTTCTTCGTGCGGGTGATCGTCTTCTTGTACAGAGGGTCTTTTCTCTTATCCGTAACCGCAACGACGACCGTCTTATCCATTTTGTCGGACACGATGACGCCGACTCTTTCTTTCCTTAAATTTCTTTCCATGTTCCGTGCCCTCCGTTCACGCCTTCAATTCTCTCGCGCGCAGTTCGGTATTGACCCGCGCGATGTTGCGCTTGCAGGTTCTGATGGCAACCGGATTTTCCAGTTGCCCTGCCGCCAGACGGAAACGCAGATTGAAAAGTTCGCTTTTGAGTTCCGCCAGTTTCTTTTGCAACTCTTCCGCGGTCAGATCGTGAATTTCTTTCGCTTTCATTACAGTTCACCGCCTTCTTCAACTTTTTCCGCTTCCTTCTTGACGAACTTCGTCTTTACGGGAAGTTTGTGCCCCGCAAGGCGCATTGCCTCTCTGGCTATGTCCTCGGGCACGCCCGCCATCTCAAAGAGCACTCTGCCCGCTTTCACGACGGCGACCCAATATTCCACGTTGCCCTTGCCGGAACCCATACGGGCTTCTGCGGGGTGTTTGGTGATGGGCGTGTGGGGGAAGATATCCGTCCACACCTTGCCGCCGCGCTTGATGAAACGCGTCATGGCGACACGGGCGGCTTCGATCTGGTTGGACTTGATGCGTCCGTTGCTCTCGCTCACCAGCGCATATTCGCCGTAGGCGATGGTATTGCCTTTATGCGCAGCCCCGCGGATGTGCCCGCTACTGTGCTGCTTTCTTCTCTTGACTCTCTTGGGGATCAACATTACTGTTCGCCTCCTTCAACGCCCTTTTTGGGCTTGCCGAGCACTTCGCCCTTGTAGATCCAGCACTTGACGCCGATCATGCCGAACGTCGTGTGCGCTTCCGCGAAACCGTAATCGATGTTCGCGCGCAGGGTCTGCAAAGGAATGGAACCTTCGTGATATTGTTCGCTTCTGGCGATCTCCGCACCGTCGAGACGGCCGGAAACCATCATCTTGACGCCCTTGGCGCCGCTTCTGACGCTCCTGCCGATCGCCTGCTTCATCGCACGGCGGAAGGACATGCGCTTTTCGAGTTGCTGCGCCACGCTCTCCGCGACGAGTTGCGCGTCCTGGTCGATCTTGCGGATCTCCGTTACGTTGATGACGACGTTCTTGCCGCCCGTGAGACGGGCGAGATTCTTCTTGATGACCTCGATTTCGCTGCCCTTCTGACCGATGAGAAGCCCCGGTCTGCCCGTATAGATGGTAACCACGATACGCGCCGCCGCTCTTTCGATGGTGATCTTGCTGATCGCCGCCGCATAGTATTTCTTTTTCAGGAACGTCCTGATGACGTTGTCCTCTTTGAGGAATTTGGAGAAATCCTTCTTATCGGCGTACCACTGCGTATCCCAATCCTTGATGATACCGACTCTCAAACCATGAGGATTTACTTTCTGTCCCATCTTACTTATCTCCTTCTCCGTTCTTTACGTCCAGAATGACCGTGATGTGGCTCGTTCTTTTGAGGATGGCGTGCCCTCTGCCTTTGGAGACGGGCTGCATTCTCTTCAAGGTCTGCGCGCCGTCCGCAAAGCATTCGGCGACGTACAGATCGTTCCTGTCCATGCCCTTGTTGTGCTCGGCGTTTGCCGCCGCGCTCAGAAGGACCTTTTTCACGGGATCTGCGCCGGACTTGGTGCAGTAGGTCAGGATGGCTGCCGCCTCCTGAACGGACTTGCCGCGGATGAGCGCGAGCACCGTGCGCACTTTATAAGGAGAAATGCGGATGTATTTGGCGACCGCATAGGGACGTTTGTCCTTGTTCTCTTCGACTCTCTGGGTCTTTTTATTCATATTGCCTGCCATAATCCTTCAAGACCTCCTTACTTCTTGCCCGGCGTCGTCGTCTTCGCCGTATGACCGCCGAACGTTCTCGTGGGAGCAAATTCGCCCAGTTTGCAGCCGACCATGTCTTCCGTTACGTACACGGGAACATGTTTTCTCCCGTCGTATACCGCAATGGTATGCCCGACCATATCGGGGAAGATGGTGGACGCCCTGGACCACGTCTTGATGACTTTCTTTTCATTGGCCGCGTTCATCGCCTGGATGCGTGCAAGCAGTTTGGCTTCAACGTAAGGGCCTTTTTTGATACTTCTCGACATTTGATTTATCTCCCTCCGATTAGTTGATTCTCTTCAAAATGAATTTGCTCGTGCGGTTCTTGTGCTTTCTCGTCTTGTAACCGAGAGCGGGTTTGCCCCAAGGCGTGCGGGGACCGGGATGTCCGACGGGCGATTTGCCTTCGCCGCCGCCGTGCGGGTGATCGCAGGGGTTCATGACCGCGCCGCGCACTTCGGGACGCTGCCCGAGGTAACGGGCTTTGCCCGCTTTGCCGAGAGAGATGATCTCGTGTTCCACATTGCCCACCTGACCGATCATCGCGCGGCAGCCGAGGGGCACCAGACGCATTTCGCCGCTGGGCATTCTCAGCGTGGCATATTTGCCTTCCGCCGCCATGATCTGGGCGGAAATGCCGGCGCTGCGCGCGATCTGGGCGCCGCGGCCGGGTTGCAGTTCGATGCAGCACACCATGGTACCGACGGGGATGGAAGAGAGAGGCAGCACGTTGCCCACTTTGATGTCGGCGTCAACGCCGCTGACCACCGTGTCCCCCACGTTCAGCCCGACGGGAGCGAGGATGTAACTCTTCGCGCCGTCCGCATACACGATCAGGGCGATGTTCGCCGTGCGGTTGGGATCGTATTGGATGGACGTTACCTTGGCGGGAATGCCGTCCTTGGTCCTCTTGAAATCGATGATGCGGTATTTGGTCTTGTTGCCGCCGCCGCGGTGTCTTACCGTGATCCTGCCCGTGTTGTTGCGTCCCGCCGTGTGGCGCTGGTCGCAGAGCAGGGATCTTTCGGGCTTGTCGCCGGTGAGTTCTTCATGCGTCGAAACGGTCATGAAACGGCGGGCCGGAGAGGTCGGTTTATATCTTTTAACAGCCATTTGTTCTTTCCTCCATTCCTTAGGTTAAGACAGGGACGCGAAGAATTCGATCGCCTTGCTGTCTTCTTTCAGTTGCACGAACGCCTTCTTGGTCGCCGGGGTGTAGCCCTCGTTCCTGCCCATTCTTTTGAGTTTGCCTTTGCGGGAAACGGTGTTCACGCTTTCCACTTTGACGTCAAAGAGTTTTTCCACCGCTTCTTTGATCTGCGTCTTGTTCGCGTCCTTCGCGACGATGAAGACGTATTTCTTGGTGGGCGTTCCGTGTTTGTCCGTCATGCCCGAATATGCTTTTTCGGTGAGGACGGGCTTCAAAATGATATCTTCCGCCAACATTATGCGTAAACCTCCTGCATTTTCTCGACCGCGCCTTTTTCGATGACGACGACGGCGTTCGCCACGACGTCATAGGTGTTCAACTGTTCGACGGGAACGGTTTTAAGAGCGCCGATGTTGCGCGCCGCCAAAGCGACGTCGTCGTTGCGCTCGCCCATGACCAGCAGCGTCTTCTTGTCCAGATTCAACGCTTTCTGGAAGGCGACCATTTCCTTGGTCTTGGGTGCGGACACGGCAAACCTGTCCACGACCACCATTTCGCCGTCCGCAACCTTCTTGGAGATGGCGGAGAGCAGCGCGCCCCTGCGGGCGGAAACGTTCATCTTCTTGGAATAGTCCCGGCTCTTGGGAGCAAAGACCACGCCGCCGTGCTTCCACTGGGGAGCGCGGATGGAACCCTGACGGGCCCTGCCGGTCCCTTTCTGACGCCAGGGTTTGATGCCGCCCCCGGCGACTTCGCTCCTGGTCAGCGTGCCCTTCGTGCCCTGTCTCTGATTGGCGAGATAGGTAACGACTGCCTGATGGATCAGCGCTTCGTTATATTCCACAGCGAACACGCCGTCGGCAAGTGTCATTTCGCCGACTTCGGCTCCTTTCATATCGTATACTTTAATATTCGGCATCGTTCTTCACTCTCCTTATTTGCTCTTGACGCTGGTCGCGACGGTAACCACGCTGCCCTTGGGACCGGGAATGGCACCCTTGATGAAGAGAGCCCCGCGCGCCGCATCCACCTTCACCACTTCGAGGTTCTGGATGGTTACGTTCTCCACGCCGTATTGACCGGGCAGATTCTTGTGCTTGAACACGCGGCTCGGGCTGGAATTGGCGCCCATGGAGCCGGGCTCCCTGTGTACGGGGCCGACGCCGTGCGTCTCTTTGAGGCGGTGCTGGTTCCAGCGCTTGATGACGCCCGAGAAACCGTGCCCCTTCGTAACGCCCGACACGTCCACTTTATCGCCCGCCGCGAACACGTCCGCTTTGAGCACGTCGCCCACGGAGAAACTCTCCGCGTCGTCCACTTTTACTTCCTTCAAGACCTTGTGCGGCTTGACGCCCGCCTTTTTGAACTGACCGAGTTCGGGCTTGTTGAGCGCCTGCTCCTTCACTTCGATGAAACCGAGTTTGAGCGCGGCATAGCCGTCCTTTTCCACCGTCTTGACCTGCACGACCGGGCAGGGACCTGCCTCGACCACCGTGATGGGAAGCATCTTCCCGTCCGCCGTAAACATCTGGGTCATGCCCACCTTACGGCCAATGATTGCTTTATTCGACATAAATAAAGTTCACCTCCGAAAATATTTTTTATTTCTTACGATACCTGCCGCTGCAAGTATCCGTATGATTGCCTGGTTGATTACAGTTTGATCTTGACGTCCACGCCCGCGGGCAGGTGGATGGAGTCGAGCAGTTTCGCGTTGGGCGAATAGATGTCGATGATCCTCTTGTACGTTCTCAGTTCGAACTGTTCGCGGGAATCCTTGTATTTGTGGGGGCTCCTCAAAATGGTTACCACTTCCTTTTCGGTGGGAAGCGGAATGGGTCCCGAAATCTTCGCACCGCTCTTTTGCATGGTCTCCACGATGCGCTTCGCCGCCTGATCGACGAGTTCGTGTTCGTATGCCGCCAACTTGATCCTGATTTTCTGTCCTGCCATTGTTCTTACTCCTTTTTTATACTAACTTCCTTGTTTTGTCTGTCAACATATCCGTGCGTATCGCGTCCTGACGTAAATAAAAACGCTCGTTGTCCCGGCGTTTCCTGCCAAAACTCGGTTAGTCGCAGAAGTCTCGCTTCCACTTTTGTCGGCGTAAATTATCTGCCGAGGCGGGTTTTGAGAACCTCGGATTTGCAGTAACTTCACGCTTCAACCCTATACGCATAATCAGACAGCCTATTCATTATATTAAAAAGTCAATGCAATGTCAAACGATTTTTCACGATTTTTTCGGATTTTTTTAAGTTTTTTGCGCCTTTCGTGCCTTTTATGCCCCTTTGCCCGCTCTTTTATACCTGTTTGCGCGCCTTTTTGCCGCCTTTTTCCTTATTATATATAATAACGGCAGATTGCAGACCAAACCAAAGAGGGCGGGCACCGCGGCAGAAGGCGCGGGACGATGCCCGCCCCGCGCCTTCTGCCCGTCTATGTTCTTCCCGGTTCTTATTCGGCTTTACCGCCTTTATCGTCCGCACTGCCCTGCTCGCCGCCGTCTTCCGCTCCGTCCCCGCGGACCCGCCGCTGCATTTTTCTTATGGGCACTTTTTTTCAAAAACGGACGGGCGGGAGTGTTCTCCCGCCCGTTCGCCTTGGGAAATATAAATTTATGAGGAATGGGAACAAAACGACGCAAGCACCCCGTTCCGCGCAAAGCACATCATGCCGTCCCCTCTCTTCTGTCCGCTTTGCATGCCGCAAGATAAGCCTCGGCTTCCTCTTTGGCGGTTTCCACCGCTTTTTGCAACGCCGCTTTGGCAGCATCCAGACGCTCTTCAATGTTTGCCTGCACGGCATCGATTTCAGCCACCGTCTCTTCACTCAGTTTTGCACGGATGGTTTCTTCGACTTCCGCTTTCCTTTCGTTGAATGCCGTGGCGGCTTCCCGCAGATTTTCCACAGTCATGCCGTCTGACAGAGAAGTGCGCAACGTCGTCAACATGGAAGCAAACTCATCAAAGTAATTTTCCAACCATTCGGGGACGAGCACCCCCGCCGTATCGGCAAAGCGTTCTGCCGCGTCCAGCACCGCCTCAATCTCTTCGCTGTATTCTGCCGACAGGCGGGAGATTTCCGCAGCGACTTCGGATTCAACTTCTTTGAGCAAGACATCCAGGCGCGATTTCATCTCTTCCAACGACTGTCCCGCGGGAGAATTTTTGAAGAGACGGTCGGCATAAGCAAGTACGCCGTTCAAATTCACCTGTCCGTCGGCATCTTCCAAAGCCGCCTTTTCCGTTTCGTCCAGACCGAATGCCGCACAAACGCGGGCGATCTGCTCTTCCGTAAAAGGCGCATTGCCGATTTGTGCCGCATATTCCGCCGCATCGGCGATGAAATTCAACCCGTATGCCGCCGTGGCATACATATTATAGACCGCGCCCTCGGCGGGAGAGTGTAACGTATATAACGCGGAGAGCGAAGTCTGCAAGAAAGACGCTTTGGCTTTTTCGTAAGCCCGCTCTGCCGCCGCGACCGCCGCGTTATACGCTTCGGTGGCATACGTCTCGACGCGCTCCGCCGCGTCCGCCGCCATCTTCAACAGTTCTTCTTCGTCCATTTCAACGGCAGCCTCCACCGTCAGCGTCGGATCCCCCTCCTGCGCGGAAAGAATAATACGGAAACGAGAAACAGTCAGAGCCTGTATCTCTTCATTGTCGGGATACTTTGCTTTGAGATCGGTCAGCGCCCGCAAAACCGACCATGCCCCTTCCGTGCTCATAGTTACGGAAAAATCAAAAGATTCCGACGTAACCGCGCATTGCGTGTCGATCTCGCTCTGCAACTGCGCTTCATGATCCTCTCCGAGTACGCTTGAAACATTGACGCCGATCACGGCATTGGATGCACTGAGATAACCGTATTCCTCTGCAAGAGAAGTGATGCGGTCCACCGCGACGGAGACATGTTCCCCGACAATGCCGCTCTCACCGTATAACAGGACGCGCGCATCATCATTGGCGGCAGTTACAGAGAGCACATCGTCATTTTTGTCGAGGATAAGTTCCACCGAAGGATTGATGTCCAGAGCGACATATGACTTGGCAGCGCCCTCATCCTGCGGCGCACACGCCATAAATCCCGCAAACGGAACGAGCATGCACATGCCGAGTGCCGTTGCCATAATACCGCGAAACAGTTTCTTCATGAAAAATCACCCCTTTATCGAAATTTTCGATCTCTTATCGATCGCTTTCAACCATTAAACACATCTTTCGCCCGTTTTGTTGCATGTCCGTCAAAAAAATTTTTTGCCTTTTCCTCTTCATGCCCGCGCTACGCGCGCTCACGCCTGCACATCGCCCGCCAGATAGAGTTCCCACAGGCGGCAAGCCTCTCGGGTCTGTTCCACATACTCCTCGGTCGTTTCGGGCATGCCCCTGTCATACAGCGCAGATAACTGATCGGTAAAATCAACAAATACGTTGCCGAGCAGGTCAAAGATATTGTCAAGTTGCAAATCAAAGAGATGATCGGTGAAATCGGAAAGCCATGCCGCGATCTCTTCGGATACGGAAGAAATGCCGCTGTAAAGAATTTTTTCGGACAGAAACGAAGCGTAACTGTCCATTTTCCGTCCAAAGCATTCGGCATACGACGCAACCAGCGCGTCCATGCGCGCCATCTTTTCGGCAAACGCGGGCACCATGTCCGCATCGTCATAAAACATGCGCACGCTCCAATAGTCTCTGCCGACAGGGGCGGGATTTTGCACATCTGCCGCAATCTCTTCATTCAGCGCGTCCATTGCATCCAACGCCTGTACCCGTCCATAACATTCTTCCAACAGTGCCGAAACCATATCCTTATACAGTCCGTGCACAACACGTTCCTCATACAAGGCGGCAAGTTCTTGCGCATTCAGTCCCGCGATCTCCCTTGCAAACGTATATACGGGCATCGACCGGATCGTTTCAACCAATTCGCCGAGCGACTGCATCTGCACGCCGATCAGATCGCATATATGCTCCATGCCCGCGATAACGCCCTCAAACGAAAATGCAAATCCTTCCGCCGAAAAGGCACCTTTCAGCCCCTCTTCAACCAGATTCAGAAGAGATTCGCTCCGCTTTTCGCCCTCCGTCGCGACAGAAACGGAAACTTCTCCGCCCTCCTTCAAAAAGCCCGCATCCCTGGCGCGGACGGCAAAGGCAACGACCGATTGCCCGGCGGGAACGCCCGTCAGAGACCCCAGAAAATCTTCGTCCGAAAGCAGAACGTCCGCATCGGCGTTCAGCGCCGAAACACCGACGACGTTATTGTCCCCGTCCACCGCAAACACCGCCGTAGGATTGATCTGTACCACCAACGTGCCGTAAGATGGCTGCGGCAACGCAACGGGCAGGAAGAAAACGCCCAAAAGCACGCACAGCGCAACGGCTGCCGCCGCAACCGCGGCGACGATGCGTCCCCGCGTTTTCCCCGCAAAACGCAACGGACGGTGCGCGGAACCGCTCCTTGCACCGGATCCGGCTGCGACAGGCTCCGCTGCCCGCGGCGCATGCACGACAATGGGCTGCGCCAGGATTTTTTCATCCGCGGGAGGCGTCATTTTCCCAAGTTCTTCGTTCAATTTTTTTCTCAATTCTTTATCCGTCATATTTATCTCTCCCCCCACACCCTCTTGATTTTTTCCAGGGCGCGCTTGTATTTGGAAGTAACCGTCCCCGTCGGAAGGGATAATTTTTCTCCGATCTCCCGATGACGATATCCCCAAAGAAGATGGAGCACGACGATCTCCCATTCCTGCTCGTCCAACGTCCTCTTCATGATGTCGAATACTTCCCCCTGCGACAGATTATGTACGGGCATGGTATCCTCTTGTTGCTCGTAAAGCGGAACTTCCCGTTTCCTCTCCCGCAAACGATTCAAAGAAAGATTTTTGGCAATCTGAAACATCCACGCCCGCGCGTCTGTGCCCGCTCTGTACTGCCAGGCATTGCGGCGGATGCGGATATACACGTCCTGCGTGATGTCTTCGGCATCCTGCTCGTTTTTCAGATAGCCGTAAACGAACGCATAGATCCCCCGACGGGTGTGCTCGTAAAGCAAGCCGAACGCCTCTTCATCCCCCCGCGCCGTGTCGGTCATGTATTTGTCCAATTCTCTCTTGTTCAAAATATTTCCCACCTTTCATCCATTCAACAAACGAACGGAGCGTTTTATTGCATCGGGTCGTTTTTTTTTACGGAATTTTTTCCTTCCGCACCCGTCGGTATCCGACAAACGGGGCGGATGAAGACACATCTCATCCGCCCCGTTTGCATTGTTCCTGTTTTCGGCTTTTTACTTGGCTTCGTTGAGCACTTTCAAAAGTTCGTCCAGGTTGAAGCCGTGCGCCGCCGCCGCTTCTTCCACCGTTTCGTTGTCCGCCATGATGCAGTGCACGCAGCCCATCCCGAGATTCCACAGCACGTCCACCGCCGCGGGATTGAGTTCGGGGATCTGCGCCACGACCGTATCTTTGGTGATTTTCTGTTCGCTCATATCGATATACTCCTTTTTTTCCTGTCTTATTTTAAGTTGCCTCATTATAGCACATCCGCCGCAAAAAGACAAGTCTTTGCGCGCACTTTCCCCGAAAAAAGACCTCTCCTGCCCGAAGGCATATTCCCCCCGCGGAAAGCATATTTTATCCCCGTAAGACTTGTCCACACTTATCAACACCGCCCTCCTGCATAGTGTGGACAATTCCATGCATATATGCAGGATTCAAAAAAGTTGTCAACATTTTATCAACATCCGTCCACAAAAACAAACGTTTTCTTCCTTTTTCGACAAATTTTTTACAAATAGTATGCGCAATTCAAGGAAAGTTATTAACAATTCCGAAAAAAATGTTAATATTGAATTTTTCCGCCAAAAACAATTGACAAACGGCAGAGAAAACAATATAATAATATCTGTACTTTTTAAGAGGACATGCGCCCGTAGCTCAATTGGATAGAGCGTTGGTCTACGGAACCAAAGGTTAGGGATTCGAGCTCCTTCGGGCGCACCACTCATAACCTAATTCGAATACTTAAAAAGAGTATCGGGTTAGGTTTTTTCTTTACCGTTTTTCATTTCATATAACGCCGTTATAATGCCGCTGTAACGCTTTTCGGCTGTTCGGCGGAAATCTATCAATCGCGCACAAACGGCGGTTTATGCCGCGAAAGCCGCTTGACGTGAGAAAGTGGCGTGTTAGGCTATTTTGCTAAAGGCAAACCAAAACCCGACTGTGTCAATCGGTCGGGTTGCGCGTTTCGCCTTATTCCGTTGTTGTTATGGCGGGTGCTTGAACGGCGAGGCGCAGCCGAGCCGCTCGTTTATTCAAGCATCCGCCACAGTGCCATTTTTGATTTACCATGTGAAAATGATTGCTTTAAGACGTAAAAAGTGTTATATTATTTACGCTACACATTTTAATACTATGTTTAGGGAGTACTATCGGTAAAAACGTACTCTCGCCGTAAACGTAGGAAATGTATCGCAACATTGAGAGATGCGTTTTCCGGCGTGTTTCTTAATGGAACACGCTTTTTTATAATCAATACAAAGGAGTTACAAATATGAATTTAGCAGAATACGAAAAAGTCAAAGACCTTACCTATTTGGAATATTGCGACTATTTACAGCAAAAATACGGTATAGGGTTAAGCGACTATATGACAAAATCGTGGAATAAAAATTCCAAAGTTACACGCACCAAAGACGGCTTATTGGCTCATCATAAATATGAAGACCACGCTATAATGCTGTCAACGAAAGAGTTTGCTATGCAAAACCCTTTTGAATGGCAATTAGCAAAAAACATAGTATATTGCGATTACTTGGAACATCTATTATTACATATTTTAATTTGTGAATACCCTGCCGAAGACCACAACGTACTTGAAGCAGTTGGGGTTGGTGGCGTTATCAATTTTATAGTACCCGAATTAAATGATTTATATAGTGGTTGGGAAACAGGGCAAGCGTGGAGAAAAAATTGTCATAATCTTGTTATTAACGATAAAAATGTATATTTGACTTTATTAAAAAGATTTAAGACTTCTTGTAAAGATTATCCTTTCTATACGGAAGATTGTTTATTTACAAGTTTTAATGAGGCTTTTGGTTTGTGGTCGCGCAAACAAAATGTAAAACTATTCAAAGAAATTGCTGAATTGTAATAGCAAACTTTTAATGGGAGATTTATGAAATGGATTATATTTGGTTAATACCTGTAATAATGTTTGCTGTTTCTGGGTTTGGTTTTGTTGTATTCTTTGTTGTTGCTTTATATAGAAAGGAAAAGAAAGATAAGAAATTTAATGAAGAAATGGTGAGAAGATTGCCCGAAGTTGAATATACGGAGATAGTATCTTCTTCTAATGGTAGCAATGGTACTATAAGTACATTTAATTCCGACGGCGGAGTTGGTTATGGTTCTTATAGTTCACGACCAACAACAAAGTTTTTAGTAGTTTACAAATCGGGTTATAAGCAAATTGTTAATTTGCGAGATGGCATTCCGTTGTTTAATGAATATGTGCGATTACTAAAAATAAATAACGATAAATAAAAATTATAGGCGAGTCTAAAATGGCTTGCCTATTTTAATAAAAATACAACCTTACTCGAATATTCGAATAAGGTTGCGTTTGGCGCACCAGAAAAACGGTCAAAATCAGTCGGTTTTGACCGTTTTTTCTTTGTTTTTTGCACTGTCGCCGCCCGCGTCGGCGCTCCGTTCTAACCAAAATTCTAACCAAACGAACTATTTTCCTTATAAAAACGCCTTACGGATTGGGCTGCGGCGAGCCCATTCCGACAAAAATCAAAAGACGACAGGCGCAGACGGTTCAAAACCGGAAAAAACCTTTTCCGGGCGATATAAAATGCCGACAGAATGTCTGTCGGCATTTTACCGTTTTTTGCTCCGTTTCGCCCGAAACGAACGGCGCTTTCAGAGCCGCGTCCGTTCCGACCGTTGCCTCGCGGCGTCAGGCTTCGGCATTCTTGGTCTTTCGGAACACGACGATGCCCCATGCCGCGCACCCGGCGACCACCGCCGCATCGAGCACGGCGAGAATGATGACCCACCAGGGGAACACTTCCGTCTTGGTGCCGATGACGGAGGACAGATCCAATCCTTCCGCCGTCGCCATGATATAGCGCGTTTCCACATAGGCATACAGGATATTTTTAGTAGAACGCTGCAAAGCCTTCACCGCCGTCGGGCTGGAATCATCGTCGAGATCGCTCGCCTTGCCGCCCGGCAGAAGTTTGAGGTCGTTCCCGCTGCGGATGAACTCGTCCTCGTCCATGGCGTTGTTGCCGCAATAGTAATCGGAGATAACCATGCCCTCAAAACCCCACTCATTGCGCAGGACTTCGGTGTTCATGGCGTAACTGCCGCTGGCGCGCACGCTGCCGACACGGTTATATGCCGTCATCATGGCCTTGGTATCGCCCAATTTCACGCTGTACTCGAACGGTTTGAGGTAGATCTCGCGGAACGCCTGTTCGGTGCACCAGGTATATTTGCCGCTCCGTTCGGGCTCGGTATCCGCCAAAGCGAAATGCTTGACGAAGGCATACAGCCCCTTCTCCTGCGCGCCCATGACGACATAGGAAACCATGATGCCGGAGATGTACGGGTCTTCGGAATAATATTCAAAATTCCGCCCGGAGAAAGGAGAACGGTGAATGTCGCAGGCGGGACCGTACCAACCGGAAATGCCCGCCGCCTCGGCTTCTACCCCCACGGACTTGCCGAACTGATAGGCAAGTTTCCAATTCCACGTGGACGCGATGAGCGTTTCGCAGGGATAGTTGGTCGCATAGCCCGATTCCATGGAGGACATGGCGGTATTGAACCCGGAAGGACCGTCGGCATGCGCGCAATACGGCTTTGCAATACTGACGATGGAGCCCGTGCCCCAGCCGCCGTCCATGCAAAGGGTAGCCATCTGTTTGACGGTGAGTTGACTGACCATCGCTTCCCACATGGGATCGTCGTATTCCAGCCCCATCATATCATAGATGGTGTAGGACGTTTCCTTGGAGCCGGTTACGGGCATCTCGTCCGCGGGATCCTCTTTCGGCGCGTTGATATTATAGGACTTTTGCACGACTTCCGCGGAGAGTTCCCTCGTCGCCGTCGGCTGCGGGAAGGTGTTCTTGAAGTCGGCGCGCGTCATATACCGGATGTTGCAGCCCGCATCCGTCCCGTCGATGGAATAGGCGAACGCATCGTCCGAGAGAGATTTTTCGACGTAGGTGCTGCTCGCCCCCGACGTGGTGTTCTTGTAGGTCGTGAAACGGTTGGTTACGGGATTGCCCGTCGCGGGATCGACGTTGAAACAGACGTCCTGCCCCACGGTGTAGACAAACTCCGCCTTTTCTTCCGAAGACAGCGTTGCCACGGTGTGCGCGTCCGTGCGGAGACTGACGGTGTAATCCCCCTTCTCCGCCTCATACCCCATGAAGCCGTTGTTGTTTTTGTCGTACACGTCGTAGGCAGACATCTGATAGAGATCGACGGTGAGGGTGAGAAGTTCCCCCGTCCCCGGTTCGAGGATGCCCGTCTTGGCAAACGCGCCGAGTTTCACCGAAGGTTTTTCGATGCCGCCGTCCGTATAGGGCGCGGAGAAATACAGTTCCACCACGTCCTGCCCCGCGACGTCGCCCGTGTTTTCGACATAGACGGAGAACGTGATCTCGTCGTCCTTGCCGATCGTGCTGCCGACGGGGACGCTGACTTCCTCGATCGTCCATTCAAAATCGGTGTAGGACAGACCGTAACCGAAGGGATATTGCACGACGCCGTCGTATCCGGTGCCGTAAGCGTTGGAAACGTCCGCCCAATACCCCTCTGCATCCGCCGTTTCATACCAATAATACCCGACATAGATGCTTTCGGCATAATCCACATAACCGCCCTGCGCGATCTTGTGCGTGCCGTTCACGCCCGCATTGGCGTAAGTGGCAGCCGTCGAAAAGTCGTAAGCCCAGGTATCCACCGTCTTGCCCGAAGGATTGACGGCGCCGTTCAGGATCTTGCCGAGCGCTTCCACGCCGTTGTTGCCGGGCGCGTACATCGTGAGCGCGGCGTCTATTTTTTCATCTTCCAGGAACCCCGCTTCCATGACGTTGGTGCTGTTGAACACGACGATGACGTTCTCGAAATTTTCCTTTACCTTTTCCAGCATGTATTCTTCTTCCACGCAAAGTTCGAGATAATGCCTGTCGTTATTGACCGCACCGTTGACGTTCTGATAGAGCGGCGCATCGTACCCTTCGCCCAGACAGCGGGAGATGACGACCACCGCCGTGGAGGAGAAATTCTTTGCCTGTTCGATGCGGTCGTCGCTGTAAAAACTCTGCGGCGCCTCGTAAATGTTCATGTCGTTGGAGACGATGCCGCGGTCGCGCACGGGAGTCAGGGCGTTGTACGCCGAAGCCAACTCCTCGTTGATGGAAATGCCCGCCTTCCGCAGCGCGGTGTACAGGCTGACCTGCGCCGAAGGCTCGCGGGAACCGCCGCCCGAGCCGTGTCCTTGGTAGACGAAACAGGTGTCGCAGCCGCCCTTGCCGAACACGTTGACTTTGATCTCTCCGGAAGCGTCCTTTTGCAGCGGCAAAGCATCGTTTTCGTTTTTCAGCAGCGTGATGCCTTCCTCGGCAATGTTGGTCGCAAGTTTGGTCCCCTCGGCAGTCGCCGCCGCCATGGTCTCTTCATCCAGATTGACGCCCGTGCCGCAGATCGCCGCCGTTATAATGCCCGAAAAGGACCAGGCGACGAAATTCAGCGCGGCAAAGAGCGCAAGGATAAGCACGATCAGTGAATAGTGTATGCTCGCTATGTATTTTTTCATCGTTTCAATTACTCCTTATTGGGCTGTTGCCCGGGATTGTTGGAACTGTCGCAGCCCGACCAATCGAGCGCTTCCGCCTCCACCGTGTATACCGCATGCTCCGCGCTTTCGACGTTGACGAAGGTGCCGTAAGAAGGCGTATAACTGCCTGCGGGCGCAACGTCAAAATAGAAACAGTCCACGTTGGGGCTGGCGGCAAGCACGGTGATATCCAATACGTTCTTGCCCGCGTTCAGTTTCAGCCCCTCGATCCTCACTTCTTCCCACTGGTGCCAGGTGCCGTTCCATGCCAGCGTGTGCCCCGTAACAACCTGCGTGTCGTTCCAGACGATCTTCCAGCAATCGTCCACCGCCTGTTCGCCATGCGTTCCCGAGGAAAGGACGAGCACGAGCGTAAGGTCGGCTTCCGCCGCGCTTTCCACCGTCAGCCCGAAACGGTTCCCCGGCGTGGACAGTCCGCCCACGGACTTGCCGCCGCTGGTCTCCGTCGCCGGTGCTTCTATCGCCGGAGGCATTGTGCCCGTCGGATCAGTCGAATTGACGCAGTCCGAAAAATCCAGGGCTTCCGCTTCGACGGTGTAACGGTGTTCTTCCGCATTTTCGACCGTCAGGAAGGTGTCGTATGCGGCGGCGATTGGCGGCACGAAGATGACTTCCTCCGAGCCGCCCGCCACATCGAGTTGGAAATAATCGATGTTGGGTGCGCTGTCGGTCAGCACCTGAATGTTCAGTTCGTTCCGCCCCTGCCGCAAGGTCAGCCCGTCGACCGTGGCGTCCTGCCAGAGGAACCAGACGGGCGCGGCGGGATCGGCTTCCCATTCTTCCGTCGGGAAATCGAGCACGCAGCCCGTTTTGATCTCTACGCCGTTCCAGGTGATCTTCAAAATCTCGTCCAGCGCCTGGTCCACCGGATTACCGCAGCAGACGCGCATCCGCAGCGAGAAGGTTGCTTCCGTTTCGCTGTCGATTGCAAAACCGAATTGGTTGCCCTCCGTTCCCAGCGCGGAGCGGCACAAGCCGCCGCTGGCGGTCGTCGTGCCCTCGTCCCTCGCCGTCGTCCAGCAGTTGGTATAGTCCACGCCGTAAGGCGATTCCGCTTCAATGCGGTAACTTTGCGCCGCGTTGCTCGTGATATTGAAGAGAGACGCATATTCGGAAGGTTCGTTCCCCTCCGGCTTTTCCGCAACGCCGTCGAGCGGCAGTTCCTCTTCGCCCGTCGGACTGACGATCAGCCAGAAGCAGTCCACGTTGGGCGCGCTGGAAAGGATCTCCAATACCAGTTCATTGGTCCCCTCTTCCAAAGTCAAGCCCGTAAAATAAATGTTCTGCCAATTGTAGAAATTGCGCGTGGCGTCGTCCCAAGGCAGCACGCCGCCCGAATATTGACTTTCGCCGTTCCACAGGACGGATACCGTGCTGTCAAGTTCCTGTTCGGCGGCGACCGCCGCCAGGCGCGCGACGATGGTGAGTTCCGCCTCGACCTTGCTCTCCACGGCAAAGCCGAAACTGTTCCCCACCACGGACAGCCCGCCGATCGATTGCTGTCCGCTCGCCGACGCGATGCCCGCTTCGATCGCAGGCGGTTGGGTCTGGTCGGTGGAATTGACGCAGTTGGAATAATCGAGGGATTCCGCTTCGATGCGATAGACGGCGTTGTCCGCCGTTTCGATGTCGAGCGCCTTTCCCACGGCAATGACCACCGTGATGGGGAACATGGCGATCTTCCCCTGATAGGATACCGTAACGGCTTTATCCTCTCTGGTCAGTTCTCCCGTCTTGTCCACCGTATAGCCGGTGATGGCTTCCGACGTACCGTCCGTATAGTACGCCGTAACGACCATACCGGTCAGATCGAGTTTTTCCCCGACGACATAGGTCGTCTTTGCGGGTTTCGTGGTTACGACAATGCGTTGCAAGGCAGTTTCTTCCTGCGACGACCCGCCGCCCGAACCGCCGGCGGAAGAATTGTCCGCGGGCGGGGCGCAGCCCACGCATGCAAACACCGCCATGAACAGGACAAGACAGACAGCCATGCCCGATAACAACCACTTTTTGCATCTCTTCAACATCGTAAACAGATACCTCCTTCATATTGTTTTTATCGAACCGGGGAAAGCAATGCGCGCGGTGCTCTCCCCCCGTTCCCTCGGCAATGCTCCCGCAGAAAGACCGTTTCACCGTTGCTGCGATCCGGATGCGGACGGATAAAGAAATAAGGACGTTCCGCTTTTCCCGGGAGCGCCCTTATTATAAAAAAAGCCGTCTTCGTTTTTCTACAATTTTTGCATAACCTTTTCAAAATCCGCCATATTTTTATTTTTTACGTCCGACAGCGGGAACAATACGCTCAGATTGAACACATGGTCCGACGCCCTGACGGAAACGTCTCCGCCGTACTTTTTGCACGTCATGTCGATGCTCTTCATGCCGAATCCGTGATATGCCTCGTCCGTCTTGGTCGTCTTGGGCAGCCCCGCCTCGAACACGAGTTCCTTGTCGTAATAATTGTGCACGTTGATGGAAACAAAGTCCCGTATGCCCTTCACGGTGATGCCGATGACCCGCTTGTCCTCTTCCAGCCCGGCGACCGCTTCCATCGCGTTGTCCAGAATGTTCCCGAAGAGGGAATAGAGATCGATCTCGCTCATGAAATTGAGTTTGGCGCCGTCCACGATGCAACTCAGTTTTATGCCCTGTTTGTTGCAGAGCAGACTCTTTTCGGTCAGGATGATGTCCAGCGCCCGATTGCCCGTCTTGACCGCCGAATCGTAAATGGAGATGATGTTCTCCATTTCGGCGATCGCCGCGCCGTTCATGGCGTTCACGTTGCCGATCTGCCGTATCTGGTGTTTCAGATCGTGGCATTTGAGGTTGATGAGTTCTATGTTTTCCCGCGAAAAGGTATATTGCTTCTCCTCCTGAGCGCGCAGATGGTTGATGATGGTGAGTTCGTCCTCCAACTTCTTTCTGAGCGGCAGTTCAAACTGCACATACAGCGCCAGAACGCAGCAGATCAGGTTAAAGACGCACAGCATGCGGGTGTAAAAAGAATCAAAATTTTCCTCCGAATAGTAGGTGATCATCGAAGTGAGGAGAATATCGATGAGGACGATGAGGGCGACGAGGATCATGACCGCCGTATTTTTGAGTTTCAACGGTTCGTTCTTGCTGATGCGGCGGCCGAAAATCATAAACGACGACCAATAGACGATGATGTAATCGAACAGATAGATCAACGCCGTGAGCGGGTCGGCAAACGGCGCATAGACCGACCCGACTTCGCTGCCGTAAAAGTTGAACGCCTGTCCGCCGTTCAGGTCGGCGAGGTTGACGATCAGATCGTACAGTTCAAAGGCGATGTGCTGCGTCGTGTACCCCGCAATGGAGGAAAAGAGGATGTTGATCCAACTCTCCCGAAAGCAAAACTTCATCATCAGCACGGAAACAAAAAAGAGGCTGACGAACAGAAACGAACAATAGACCGGGTTGAAAAACGCCGCGGGAAGGGCGAAGGACACACCGTAGCAAAGCGCGAGCGCCGCCGCCAGACGGAGCGGAAACAGGGAACGGCGTTTGAGGCGCACGGCGAACAGCGCTTCCGCGATCAAAAGTTCGGTCATGAAGATGGGTTTATACCAGAACAACTGCGACAATTCGGGCATAGTTATATGACGCCTCCGCCGAAATATTCGTTCAGCGCGTGCAAAAACGCCTTTTTCTTGGGATGGGAAATTTGCAGTCCCTCTTCTCCCACATAGACGGTGAAATCCTTCACGGCGGAAACGTAACGGAGATTGACGAGGTAACAGTTGTTGCAGCGGACGAAATAGTTGTCTTTCAGTTTTTCTTCGATCTTTTTCAGCGTTCCGTGGGAATAAAACTCCCCGCGCACGGTGTGATAGACGATCCGGTGCTTCATGATCTCTATGTAACGTATCTCGGACGAATTCAGCGCCACGGTCCCGTCGTCCACGGAAACGGACAGCCTGACCCCCTGCATGTCGCGGATATGGTCGAGCACGCGCTGCAATTTCAAGGCAAAATTGGCATAAAAAACGGGCTTCACGATAAAATCGTAAGCGTCCACCTCATAGCCCCTGACGGCAAACTGCGCCATGTTGGTAACAAAGATCAGCGCGACGTTTCTGTCCAGATCGCGCAATTTGCGCGCCGCTTCCATGCCGTTCAGATCGGGCAGTTCTATGTCCAGAAAAACGATGTCGTAATTGGCTTTATAATTGGTCAGAAAAGAAATGGCGCGGGAAAAACGGAATATATTGAATTCCTCTCCCCGCTCCTTCGCAAAGCGCTCCAAAAATGAAACCAGCAGTTCCATGGCGGACGCTTCATCTTCGATGACGGCTACATTCTTCATTGTTTCCTCCCCCGTCGGCATTCCCGCATGAAACGGTTGCCGCATAACGACCGATTGATCCCTATAAGTATACCCCTCCCCCCCCAGGTTTGTCAACAACCAATTTTTGAGAATATCCGTAATTTTTTGCGAGGCAGCGCAAAAGAACGCCACTGTGCGACGTTCTCTGCTCTGTCCGTTCGGTTGTACGCAACTTGACCTTTCCCGAAAAGCCGATCGGGAAAATGCCGGAAAACTTCACTGCGGGGAAGATTCTTTTTCCGTATTCTGTTTTGCCTGCCGTTTCGCGCGAGTCTTTTTTTTCTCCCTGATACTGCAAAAGATCAACACGCCCGTCAGCACGACGATGCCGACGATGATCGCGCAGGTGATGACGGTAAAGGGCATGTTATCGACCAGAAAATCGATGAATGTGTTGTTCATGACAAACCTCCTTATCTGTTTGCCAAAAGTATATAAAGAAAAAAATTTTTTTTCAACAAACAAGACACAAACTTTCGATTTTCGACCATATTCTTACATCGTTTCAAAGTTCCGCCCCGCCGATTTTTCCGCTTTACTCCTCCTTTTTTCTTGCCAAAATCCCCGCCTTACTCCCCTTTTTTCGGGATGTCCGACGCACTGCGGAAAACACGATCTCCCGACGAAAAACATACAAAAGCCCGAAACGAACGCAGTCCGTTTCGGGCTTTCATGGCACACAGTCATTTTTTATACAAACATAAAACCATCGCCAAAGGCTTCATAACTTAATCCATAATTTTCTCTGTTAAACACAATCTGCACGAAATTACGGCACAAAGCGGGATCTTCTGCCCGTTTGCGCCAGAAATCTACGGAATCCAGAAGTGCGATGAGCGCGGGGAAATCGTCTGTGATTTGTTTGGAGGAGGCTGCGGCACGCATTTTTTCCAAAACGGGATCTTTTGTTTGCGGCATTGAATTTTCGACAACTTTTTCCTTTTTTCTTTCTATTATACCAAACTTTTCCTCTTTTGTTGCGGTAAAATTTTTACCGTTTTCAATTTTTTTGTTTTTTAATAAAAAAACGACCCACTTCGTTGTTGAAATGGGTCGGTTGCTTCGTCATACGCAAGCACTTCATCCCCGACTTCGTAATAACTTTCGTGTTTTTCTTGATCGACATAAAAACAAACCGTTCGCCGTGCACACCGTTTATCCTATCCTGCGACCGGAAAAATATGCCGGTATCAGCCGACACGAAAATGAAACCAAAAAAGGAAACCCCGATGACTGTTGTCATCGGGATTTCCTTCACTACCCCGGTTCGGATAGTTCCCATATGGTGGAGGTAGTCGGGATCGAACCGGCGACCTTTTGAATGCCATTCAAACGCTCTACCAACTGAGCTATACCCCCGCGCGGCAACGGTTCCACCAAACCGTTGCTTTGATATTATATCGCGCTTTTTTATAATTGTCAATTATTTTCAAACAATTCTTCATAATCATTTGCTTTTTCCAACGTAATTTTTCCGAGTTTGCCCTTGCGGAAGTCGTCAATGACCGCCTTTTCGCCCCGTTCATAGTCAAAATCCCCGCCGCGCATTAAAAATCCCATGCGGCGGCAGACCCCTTCCAGCATGGCAAGCGGCGTGCCGATCTCCCGCAGCGCGTAACGCTCTTGCAGGCGTTCGGGATATATTTTTCCCAACTCTTCCAACAGGGCAAGAGCGATCTCGTCGGTATGCAGGATGTCATCGTTGATGCTGCCGATGAACGCCAGGTGCAGGGCGAGATGCTGATCGTCAAAGGACGGCGGCATCGTTCCCGGGGTATCCAGAAGATCGAAATCCCCGCAGCGGATCCAGCGGGTCTCCCGCGTAACCCCCGCCTTATCCCCCGTCTTTGCCTTCTTTTCCCCGCTCAGGAGATTGATGAGCGTCGATTTTCCCGTATTGGGAATGCCGATGACCATGAACCGGAAGGTCCTGTGCATGCCCTTTGCCTGCGCCCGTTCCCGCTTTTCCCGCGTGATCGACTGCATTTTTAAGACCAACGCCCGTTTGCTGTTCCCGTTCACGGCGTTACATTGCAGGCATGGGTGCCCCTTCCCCTCGATCATACGCACAAAGGCGTCCGCTTCGGCATCTGCAAGGTCGCCCTTGTTCAGCACATATAAGACGGGTTTCGTCCCGAACATTTTCAGAAGATTCCGATTGACCGTCGCCGCAGGCGCGCGGGCGTCCAGCACGCACACCACGCCGTCGCAGAGGTCTTTTTTTGCTTCCATTTCCCGCATCGCCTTGGTCATGTGCCCCGGGAACCACTGTATCCTTTCCATAAAAAACACCTGTCCGTTCTGATTTGACGTTATTTCCCTTTTTTACCCGTAAAAAGATCGGGACGGCGGCGGGCGGTTATCTCCTCCGACTGTTCGCGGCGCCAGGCGTCGATGCGGGCATGGTTGCCGCTCCGAAGCACTTCGGGCACCGTCAGCCCGCGATATTCCACGGGGCGGGTATACTGCGGATATTCGAGCATGCCGTCCGAAAAACTCTCATCCACCAGCGACGACGTGCTGATGACGCCGTCCACATACCGCGCCAGGCAATCGGCAACGACCATGGCGGGCAGTTCCCCGCCCGTCAGCACATAGTCGCCGATGGAGATCTCTTCGTCGATGAACAGATCTATGGCGCGCTGGTCCACCCCTTCATAATGTCCGCACAGCAGGATGATATGCTCGTAAGAGAGCAACTCGAACACCTTCTGCTGGCGGAAAGTCTGCCCCTTGGGGGACATATAGATACGGCGGGCACCATGCCCGGGATCAAGCGCCTCGATGCACGAACCGATGGGCTGCGCCATCATGACCATGCCCGCGCCGCCGCCGAAGGGATAGTCGTCGCATTTGAGGTGTTTATCCTCGGTGTAGTCGCGGATGTTCACGACGTTGATCGTCAGTTTATTCTCTTTTTGCGCCCTGCCCAGAATGCTCTCCTTTAAGGGGGCGAACATTTCGGGGAAGAGGGTCAGGATGTCTATTCTCATGCCAGAAGATTGACCTTATTTTTTAAGATGTACCGCAGGAAAAAGATCGAACCCACGCCCAGGATGATCGATTCTGCAAGCCATACCGTGATGACAAAATACGGTGCAGCCTCGGCAAGGGAAGCGGACCCGGTCAGGATTATTTGATTCAAAAGGCTCGTCAACAGATTGAAAATCCAGTTGCCGAGAACAAAGACGCCCGCGGAGAGGGCAAAACGATGTTTGTTGACCAACTGCCCCGCGGCAACGCAGGCAAACATAAAAAAGAGCGAACAAACGGCGGAAATCGGGAAATAGACGAGCAGATATATGATCCAGCCGCCCAACATCTGATTCTGCCCCAACAGGGAAAGAATGCCGTTCACCAACGTTCCCACGATTTCGACCCCGTTCACCAAGCCGTAAATTTCCAACGACCCCACGGCGACCAGACAGGAAAAAAGAATGGCGACGAAAGAGACGAGCACTTTGGAAAAGAGAAGCTGCATGGGCGTTACGGGCAGAGCGAGCGTGAGATATCCCCGACGGGAGAACACGGAATCATAAAAATGCTTGACGCAGACGACATAGGACAGAATAAAAATAGCTGTAACGCCTATGCCGAATACGGCGGTCAGCAATGCTTGCAACAACGTAACGTTGCCGTTTGAAATGAGCCCGGACAGCGATGAAAGCAGCGCAAATACCAGAACGGCAATCCCCGTCGGCAGAATGATCCTGCCCAGCGCGATAAAATCATGTTTCAATAATTTGGCGACCATCTGAACATCTCCTTGAAAATTTCATCGAGCGGCTTGCCTTCTTTTTCGCAAAGCGCCGCCACGTCGGCATTGAGCGCGACCGTGCCTTGGTAGAGAAACACCGCCTGTGTCAAAACGTTTTGCACGTCATAGATGAGATGCGTGCACAAAATGACGGTGGAACCGGGCGCACGGTTGGAAAAAACGGTGTCGAGGATGTAGTCCCGCGCGGCGGGATCGACGCCCGCGATCGGTTCATCCAGGATGTATAACTTAGCATTGCGCGCCATCGTGAGGATGAGGCTCACCTTCTCCTTATTGCCCTTGGACAAAGTGCGGATGCGCTGCTTTTCGCCGATTGAAAGACGGGCAAGCATCGCCCGCGCCTTTTCCTTGGAAAAATCGGCAAAAAAATCGGCGCAGTAGTCCATCATCTGCCCCACCGTCATCCATTCGGTGAGAAAATTGGCGTCGGGAAGGTATGCCGTGATGCGTTTGGTCTCCACCCCCGGACGCTTGCCGTCGATGAAAATCGACCCCGCCGTCGGCTGCAAAAGCCCCATGGCAAGTTTGATGAACGTGGACTTGCCGCTGCCGTTCGGACCCAGAAGCCCCACGGTGCCGCCCGCGGGGATTTCCAGCGACACGTTGCTGAGCGCGGGCGCGCCGCCGTAACTCTTGCTGAGCCCGACGGCAGATAAAATGCTGTTCATGTTTTTCCTCCTTTTTTATTTGAAAAATTTATAAAAGCAATATATTTCATACATTCGGAAATATGTTGTAAAAACAAAAGCGCGGCGGACGGTCAGAGGACGGCGACCTCGGCAAACCTGCGCTCGTCCACGACGATCCGCCCCCGATCGGGCGCGATTTCCAGAAAAAGCCCCTTGACGGCGGGAAAGAGTATTTCCTTTTCCCCCGCCTTCACGGCGTATACGTCGGTGGCGGCGGGTGTGATGCGGACCAGCGTGCCGATCTCCCGTCCCGCGTCCGTGAGGACTTTGCAGCCGATGAGATCGACGATGTAATAGGTCCCCGCGGCGGGCGGGGGCGCATCCGCGCGGTCGGCATACACTTCCTTGCCGCGCAGCGTTTCCGCCTCGTTGCGGTCGGCGATGCCGTGCAGCCCGAGATATACCGCCTCTCCGTCCGTGCGGAAGGACAATATCTTATATTCCGCGCCGCCGATGAACACCCTGCCGAATTTTTTGACGTCGGCGGGTCCGTCGGTGTAGTATTTGACCTTGATCTCTCCGCGGATGCCCTGCGGCTTCAACACCGTGCCGATGAGAAGTTTTTCCTGCATGTTCCCCTCGCTCCGAAAATAAAGGATTTTTATCATTATACCACATCCGTCCGTAAATTTCAATCATTTGAGAAAAAAATAAAAAAACGACGGGCAAAGAGCGGGCTCCAAACGCTTGCAAATCGACGGGGAATATATTACAATATTATCGGACACAATCATACTATACCGAAAAGCGGCAAAATTTTTTACGGAGACATCTATGAGAAAAACGAAGATCATCTGCACCATCGGGCCCGCCTGCGAAGACGAAGAGACCCTCACCGCGCTCTGCCTTGCCGGCATGAACGTCGCAAGGCTCAACTTTTCGCACGGCACCCACGAAGAACACCTGCAAAAAATCCAGACCATCAAAAAAGTACGCGAAAAACTCAACCTGCCCGTCGCCATCATGCTGGACACCAAGGGCCCCGAATACCGCATCAAGACCTTCCGCGAAGGGCAGATCACTCTCCGCGAAGGCGACGTCTTTACGTTCACCACCGAAGAAGTCGAAGGGGATCAGACCCGCGTTTCCGTCAACTATAAGGGGCTGATGGACGATCTGAGCGTCGGCGACACCATTCTTCTGAACAACGGGCTCATCATTTTCGAGGTTACCGCCCTCAGCAAGACCGAAGCGAAATGCGTCGTCAAGGTCGGCGGCGTCCTCTCCAACCGCAAGAGCATGAGCTTCCCCAACAAAGTGCTGCGGCAGAAATATCTGAGCGAACAGGACAAAGACGATCTCCTTTTCGGCGTGCAGAACGACGTGGACTTTATCGCCTGCTCCTTCGTCTCCACACGCCAGGACCTCATCGACGTGCGGGAATACCTCGAATCGGTCGGCGGGAAAAACATCGACCTCATCGCCAAAATCGAAAACCGCGCCGGCATCGACAACATCAAGGATATCTGCAACGAGTGCAGCGGCATCATGGTCGCCCGCGGCGACCTCGGCGTGGAGATCCCCTTTGAAGAACTGCCCGGCATCCAGAAATCCATCATCGAGACCTGCCGCATGCTCGGCAAACGGGTCATCACCGCCACGGAAATGCTGGAATCGATGATCCACAACCCCCGCCCCACCCGCGCGGAGATCTCCGACGTGGCAAACGCCGTGTTCGACGGTTCGAGCGCCATCATGCTTTCGGGGGAAACGGCGGCGGGACAATATCCCGTGCTGACCGTCAAGACCATGGCAAAGATCGCCGAAAACGCCGAACAGAACATCAATTACACCAAGCGCTTCACCCGCTATGAATTCAAGATACGCAACGAAGTGGACGCCCTTTCGCACGCATCCTGCGCCATGGCGATCGACCTCGGCGCCAAAGCCATCGTCGCCTGCACCCTTTCGGGCATGACGGCACGCATGGTCTCCCGCTTCCGCGCCCCCGCCACCATCATCGGCATGACCACCAACCCCAAGACCTGGCGCAAACTCGCCCTCTCCTGGGGCGTCGTGCCCGTCATGGCGGAAGAATTTTCCTCCACCGACGTTCTGTTCTATGAAGCGAAACGCACGGCAAAGAAAGTGCTCGATCTCAAAAAGGGAGATTTCGTGGTCATCACGGGCGGCGCGCCCAACGGTCCCGGCTCCACCAACCTCATCAAAATCGAAAAAATCTGATTTTTCCGACACCCATGCCCGCATCAAAAGGATTTTTTTGAAGGATAAACAAAAAATGCCGTCAAAGCCGCAACCTCGTTTTGACGGTATTGATTTTTTCTCTCAACGCGGGCATGCCCCCTTCTTTGATACGCATTCTTCCCGCACTACGGCAATGCTTGCTTTTGATTTTTTGAACGCTCTTTGAGGCAGAAGATTATGGATACGGAGTCATTTTTCAAGGGAAAACGTCCGATCGGGCAAAAACTGAAAGCGTTCGGATTCTGCGAGCGCGGCGATGACCTCATCTTCGCCCGACCCGTCGGAGACGGCTCCCTCCGCCTGGAAATTTCCGTCGGAAAGGACCTTGAAAGGGCTGCCGTGCACACCCGCGTCGTCGATCCGGACACCGGGGAGGAATACGTCCTGCACCTCGTGGACGACGCGCAGGGCGCCTTTGTCGGACAGGTGCGCGAGGACGTCGAACACATTTTACAGGAGATCGCGCGGCAATGCTTCGACGGCACGCCCGTTCCGACCAAAAATACCGCCGCCGTGCTCCGCTACGCCCGCGAACGCTACGGCAGCACGCCGGAATTTTTATGGGAAGACACGCCGAATACCTTCATCCTGCGACGGAGCGACAACAAAAAATGGTACGCGGCGTTCCTGACCATACCAAAAAGCAAACTCGGCGACTTTCCCGCGGGCGACATCGGCGTGCTCAACGTCAAAGCCCCACCCGAAGAGATCGCCCGCCTGACGGACGGCAAGAGGTTTTTCCCCGCCTGGCACATGAACAAGCGGCACTGGCTGAGCCTGCCCCTCGACGGCACGCTGCCGCTTGAAACGCTCTTTGAACGCCTGGACGTCAGTTACCGCGCGGCGGGAACGAAAAAAGACAAGACGAGAGATGAAAAATAAAAAAATAAGGAGACGATCTCTATGCTCAGACACATCGTTTGTTTCAAGATGGACACGGCGGAAAACGCCGAAAAAGCAGTCTGCCTGCTGAAAAGCATGCAGGGAAGAGTGCCCCTGCTGCGCGCCCTCGAAGTCGGCAGGGACTTTCTCGGTTCGGCGCGCTCCTATGACGTATTTCTCGGCGTAACGCTCGACGACAGGGCTGCCCTCGACGCCTATCAGCGCGACCCCTATCACTGCGACACGGTCAAGACCTTCATGCACGCGCATGCCGTTTCTTCCGTTTCCGTCGATTTTATGCTCGACTGACAAAAGATAAACCGCCGCCCCTTTCCCGCGGGCGGCGGTTTTTTTCATGCTTCCGAAATGGTCCCGAAATCGTTCTCACGACTCGGCAAACGACTTTTTGCCCTTCCGTTTTGCCAGAACCCCGAGCCCGATGCAGGCGACGCACAGGGCGATCAAAACGACGAAGGAACCATAGCTTGCGCCAAACGCCAAAAAAGCAGCATAGAGCAAGCCGTAAGCGATGAAATCGAGCAGCAGCACGCAAATCTCGTTGGCATATCCGCCCGCCTTCTTCAACTTTGTGCCGTTTGCCTTTTCGGGGGCAACGAAACACCTGACGGCGTAGAACAGATGGATCGCTTCATAGACGAGCACAAAGGCGCAGTGCGTGCCGTGTGGCACGTGCAAGCCTTTCAACAATGCATCACCGCGAAATCGGCGCTTTTGATCGGGTTCGTATTACTCCCTTACAGTATAGGTCTGATGATAGAGGAAGAGCGAAACGGTCTCGTCCCCGCTGTTCAAAGGCAGAAAAAATGCCCGGACCAAAAACACGATGGACACGATGCTCTTGATCATGACCCACAAAGCCGCCGACTTCTTTTTTTATAAGTTTACCTCTCAATAAAAATTTTGACCCACAGGCGGAATGTCCGCCCGATCGGGATCGGTGGTCGCATCTGTTTGCCGATTATCCCGCTAATTATACCCCCCCCCCGCGCAAAAATGTCAACTGTTTTTTGACAAAATTTTGAAGATTTTTTTAATATTTTCTGTTCGCGGGATCGGTAAACAATCGATCGGCTTTCTCGGAAAAACGAAGAAAAAGAAAATACGGTCAGGGGGGCTGACCGTATTTCCAAAATTTAATGAGAGAATATGAAAAAAGTTGCAGCCGAATCACTTCGGTTTACGTTTTTTATTATAGACGCCGAAAGTGTTGGAAACATGAAAGAAAAACGAAAAAGAAAAGAAGTTTGTTTGAAGCGTGTTTCCACATTCTTTTCTCTTTTCCCTCCGCACCAAGCCGTCGGGCGGGGCGCCGTCTTTGCTTGCCCGCCCCTTCAAAGCGGGATCTCCGCGCCGTATCGGCGCAACACGGCATGCGCGGTGCGCAATCCGTCCGCCGCGGCGCTGGTGATGCCGCCCGCATAGCCCGCGCCCTCGCCGCAGGGATACAGCCCCGCCGCCGAAAGACTTTCGCCCGCTTCGTCCCGCACGATGCGCACGGGCGAACTTGTGCGGGATTCCACGCCCGTCAGAAGGGCATCGGGATGGGCAAACCCGCGCAATCTCCCATCCATGTCCGCGATCGCCGCGGCAAGCGCGTCGGTCATCGGCGCGGGGAACAGGCGGGAAAGATCGGTATAGGCAACGCCGCGCGCATAACTCGGCAAAACCTCGCCCGCCGCAAAAGACGCCCGTCGGGCAAGAAAATCCTCCACGCGCTGCGCGGGCGCACGGTAAGCCCCGCCGCCCAAAGCATATGCCGCCCGTTCCAGCGTCCGCTGCAAGGCGACGCCCGCCAGCGGGTCGCCCGAACCGAAGTCTTCCTTCTTCACCTGCACGATGAGCGCGCTGTTCGCGTTCCTTCCGTCCCGCCGGTAATTGCTCATGCCGTTGGTCGCGACCATGCCCTCTTCGCTCGCCGCGGGCACCACGACCCCGCCGGGACACATGCAGAAGGTGAACGCCGCCCGTTCGCCGGCGTGCGACACGAGTTTATAGTCGGCAGGCGGCAGAAGGGAGTATTTTTCCCCGTATTGCGCCAGCCCGATCTTCGATTGCAAATGCTCGATGCGTACCCCCGCGGCAAACTCCTTTTGTTGCAGGCATACCCCCCTTCTTTGCAGCACGGAAAAGGTGTCGCGCGCGCTGTGCCCGATCGCCAGGACAACGGCGTCGAAAGCATATTTGTTGCCGTCCGAAAGCGTTACGGAACGCAGCGTGCCCCCCGCCGTTTCCAGATCGGTCAAAGCGGTATGAAAGCGTATCTCGCCGCCGCGCGAAAGGATGTATCGGCGCATATTGGCAATGACGCCTTTGAGACGGTCGCTGCCGATGTGCGGTTTGTTGAGATATAGAATCTCCGCGGGCGCGCCGAAGGACGCGAACAGGCGCAAAACCTGCGCGTTTTCACGGCTGTTCGTCTGCGTGTTGAGTTTTCCGTCCGAAAAAGTGCCGGCGCCGCCCTCGCCGAATTGGATGTTTGAATCGGGTTGCAAGACGCCCGTTGCAAAGAACCGTTCCACGTCCCTCTCCCGCTCTTCGACGGGTGCGCCGCGATCGATGAGGACGGGGCGCACGCCCCACTGCAAAAGACGCACGGCGCAAAAGAGCCCCGCGGGACCCATGCCCACGATGAGCACGCTCGGAGGGCGCCCTTTGAGTTTGCCCCGCTCCTCCAATGCGTCGGGAACGGCGACCGCTTCCCGCGAAAATTCCACGGTATAGATCCAGCGAATGTTGCCCTTGTCCCGCGCGTCGAGAGATTTTTTGACGATGCGGAAGTACCGCGCGGGCGCGCCGAGCCGACGCGCAGCCTGTGCGCGCAATTTTTCCTCTTCCGTCCTTTCATCCGTGCCGACGGGCAGCGCGATGCCGCTCAGTTTTCTTATGTCGCTCATATCCGCTTCTCTCCCGTCCTTCTTAAAAAAATTTTTCAGCGGCGCAGGATGTCCCGCGCGGCGTGCATTGCCGAGGAAAACGCCCAATGCAGGTTGTAGCCGCCGCACTCCCCGTCCACGTTGAGAATCTCGCCGCAAAAATATACGTTTTTCGCCCGCAGGCTCTGCAAGCCGCCGTCCGTTTCCGAAAGCGGTATGCCCCCGCGCGTAACCTGTGCGCCGTCAAACCCGAGCGTGCCCGTAACAATCAAAGGATACCCCTTCACCAGCGCCGCCGCGCGCCGCGCCGTAAAGCCGCCATGCTCCCCCGCCCGACGGATGACCGCGCGTCCCAGCGCCCCCGGCAGGATGCAGCCGAGCAGATTTTCCCGCGGGCAAAGCCCTTCCTTCCGTTCGAGAAATAGGGCAAGTTCCTCTTCCCCGCGATCGGGCAGAAAGTCCAGCGTCAGACGAGGCGCCGCCGCGTCCGTCAGATAAGACGACAGCAAAAACACCGCATTCCCGCTGACGCCGTAATCGGTGAATATGACGTCGCCGCGGGCATGGTGCAATGCTTTATCCCCGTCGAAGGCGGTAACCAGACAGTGGACGCGCACCCCTTTCAGCCCGCGGACGGGCGCCGTTTCCGTCTTCAATTGCACGAGCGCGGGAAAAAGAGGGGTCAGGGTGTGCCCGAGCGAGCGCGCCAGCGCGTACCCCGTTCCGTCCGTGCCGAAATTTTTCGCCGCTTTGCCGCCCGTCGCCAAAACGACGACGTCGGCATGCAGATCGCCCCCCTCGGCAAAGCCGAGCCTGTAACCGTCCCCTTCGCCCGCCAGAGAACAGACGGTATGCCCGAGCAGAAGGCGCACCCCCGCCCGTTCCAGCGCAAAGCGCAAAAGATCGGTAACGGCGGAAGCCTGGCGCCCGCAGGGATAGACCCTGCCCCGCTCGTCCGATTCAAAGAGCCCGCCGAGGTTTTCAAGATAAGAGAGCAGGTCGGCGGGAGAAAATTCCCGCAGGATGCGCGCGACCTTGTCCCGATCGTCCGAAAAATAATGCCCGGCGTCCATGTGCAGATTGGTGATGTTGCCCTGTCCGTTGCCCGTGGCGGAGAGTTTTCTGCCCGCCCGCGCGCCGCGTTCTATGAGAAAGACGGTGTTTTCGCCCCCTTCCGCCAGCGCGTGCGCACAGAGCATGCCCCCCGCGCCGCCGCCGACAACGGCTATGATTTTCCCTTTCATGCGATTATTGTACCGCATTTTCATGCAAAAGTCAAAAATTTCCGCAAAAAAGATTTTTTTGCCTATTGACTTATGCGCGTTTTTGTATTAAAATGATAATACACATAATATTTTTATATTATCTGTCAAAAAATTTTACAATCTTTGAGGAGGTTCCCCCATGTTTTCCGCTACCACTCTGCTGACGGGATCCGGCGACGTATTGCAGTATATTCAGGATAATATCATCCTGTTTATCATCCTCGGCGTCTGCTTGATTCTCATCATCGCCATCATCGTCGCTCTCTGCGTTGCCAAGAAGAAAAAGAAAGAGCCCGCCGCGCTCCCGTCCGAAGAGGACGAGCAGACGGATGAAGCACCTTTGCCTTCCGAAGAGGCTGCGCCCGTCGCGTCCGCGGAGGAAACGGACGGCGTGAACGGGAAAGCGCAGACCGATGCTGCCGCCGAAGCGCCCGCCGCCGCACTCACCGTGCGCCCGAAGGGAGAATTGCAGACGACGCAGCAGCCGGCGGAAGAAGCCGCAGACACGGCAACCGAGAGTGCGCCTGCGGAAAACGGTGCGCCCCAAGAGACGCAGGAGACGGCTGCGGCAGACGCACAGTCCCTCCCCGCCGACGAAGAAGAGCAGGAAGAGGACGCCGAAGTGGTCGTGGACGACGCCCCGACGCAGGGCGAAGAGGAAGGAGACGACGAGCCCGCCGCTTTTGCCTGCGAAGACGAAGACGCCGCCGTGCCCTATGCAGGCAAATGGGAACTGCTCAAACTTTCGATGACGGACGCTTTGGGCAACGAAAAGGACAGCGCCTTCTTCTTCCGTCTGAAAGCCTCGAACGGCGAATCCCTGCTCACGAGCGAGGACTATACCTCGCTGCGCGGCGCACAGCAGGGCATTGAAACTTTCAAGTCCAACATCGCGCGCGGCAACTTCAAGATCTCCATCACGCGCAAGGGAAAATTCATCGTCAAACTGCTGACCAACCAGGGCAACCTGCTGGCGCAGGGCGAGAAATATTCCACCCGCGCCCAGGCGATGAGCGCGATCGCTTCCATCAAGCGCTTTGCCGAGACCGCCATCCGCGACGACGAACTCAAAACGGCGACCGTCGCCTATCGCGAGAGCACCGAAACGGAACGCACCTATGACCCCGAAAAGCGGGGCAAATGGGTCATCCATAAGGTCATCATGGAATCGGAAAACGACGCTTCCTATTGCTTTGAACTGCGCGCGTCCAACGGGCAGGTGCTCTTTACGAGCGAAGAATATGCCACCGTCGCCAGCCTGAAAAACGGCATCAAGACGCACAAAAAGAACATCGAAGAGGGCAATATCCGCGCCGCCATCACCCGCAACGGGGACTATATCTTCAAGATTTTCAGCGGCAACGGACAGTTGCTGTGCCTGGGCGGGCACTACAAGACCAGGCAACTGTGCGAGAGCGCCATCGAATCGGTGCGGCACTTTGCAAGGGATGCAAAACTCGATCTCGACAAGATCTTCCCCGATGAGAAATGACCCCCTTTCCCCCGCCGTTCAGACAGCAGGGAAACGCATTGCAAGAGATAAACTTTGCGCATAAAGCGCAAAACCAGACGAACGCAAGACCGGCGCCCCGCGGGGCGCCGGTCCTTTTGCATACAACACTTTCTCCCATGCAAAGACGGGCGCGGAATCTTTTCCGCGCCCGTCCGCAATCATTGCTTTTTTCTCGTTTTTTCGGGGCATGCCCCGCACCTTATCCCCGTCAGAGTGCCGTCGCCTTGCAATAGGCAACGATGTCCTCGTGCGTTACCGCTTCCTTGATGGCGTCATAATTATCCAGCATGCCGTAATAGCAGCGCTCAACGGCTTCCTGCACGGAAAGGGAAACATTCAGCGACACGCCGCCGTTCAGACAGTCGGCGTTGACGTCGGAGAAATCCGCCTCAAAATCGTCCAGATATTCCTCCTGGATGAAGATCATGGGGATCTCGCAGGAGATCTCTTCATAGGTCTCCTGTTCGGCGTTATAGGTGTAGAAGTACATGGTCTTGAACTCGATGTCGAACCGGCGGGAAGCCCCTTTCAGCCCGCCGGCAAGCCCGATGAGTTTGGTATGGATGGGATCCGTCGCCCCGTTGATGTAAACGGTGTCGGGATTCAGTCCGTTCTGCTCGTCCGTCTTGCGGATGGAAGAAATGCCCGAAACGGACGCGAGCGGATACCAGAGCGTGTTGAACGTGCCCTGCAATTCAACGGTCTCGCGCACTTCCGTGCCACACAGCCGCCCGTCCGCGTTGCGGTACACCTCGCAGTTCCTGCCGTCGCTCGTCGGCACGAAATCGCCCTTGGTGCCGATGACATAGGTATACACCTCGTCCACGGCGAGCAGGGCGCTCGTCGCCACCAATTCGGTTTCTCCCGCGACGAGGTATTCATACAGATACCCCGCCACCGCGCCGTCCGTGCGCACGAACTCTATCTGCGTGGACGCCGTGTCGAGGATCTCCATGGCGATTTTGAGCCTGTCCGCCCCGACGGTGTATTTGAACACCGCCCCGTCGCTCACCTGCACGCGCGCGCCGTATGTCTCCGCGGCGGGAGACGAAAGGATTTCGACGCTCACGGGACCGACGGAAGCATACATGGCATAGGCGTCCGCCCCCGCCGTGAGGGTGAAGGAGACGGGTCCCGCCGTCGCCTCGAAGGTCTTTTCGTCCGCGGGATGATTGTCCAAAAATTCCGTATACAGCGTCTTGACCGTGTTCATGACGGCATACACCTGATTGACGTAGGGCAGGGCGGCGGAGACCTTGGTGAGCAGTCCGTAGACGA
>CALVZM010000007.1 GCA_944372515.1 uncultured Clostridia bacterium | reverse complement strand
AGTAGATAGACGCAGGCTAGTTCTTTGGTGTCTTTTTTGCGCACCGCCTTGTTTTGCCTCCCTTTTTCGCCGCCTCAGCGGATGGCGTTGACGGCGGCAAATCCCGTTACAAAAGCGATCTGCAAATTAAACCCTCCCGTCAGTGCATCCGCGTCGAGCGTTTCGCCGCAGAAATACAGCCCTTTGACCAGACGGCTTTCCATCGTCGCCGGGTCGATCTGCCCGACGTCCACGCCGCCCGCCGTAACGACCGCTTCCTCAAACCCGCGCAAAGAAACGGGAAAAAGCGGATAATTTTTTATTGTCCGCACGAGGGCACGGCGTTCTTCCCTCGTAACGGCGTTGACTTTCTTTTCCCGTTCGACATTGCTCTTTTGCAGGACGCATCCGATCGCTTTTGCGGGCAACAGCCCGCCGAGCACATTGCCGAGGGACTTATTCTTTGCCTGCGCAAAATCCCGCAGGATGCGCGCGTCCAATTTTTCCTCGTCGAGCGCGGGCTTGAAATCGAGAAAGAGGGAAAAATTTTTGAGTTGTTCCCTGGCGGCAAGCGCCGAAAAGGTCAGAACGATCGGTCCGGAGATGCCGTAATGCGTGAACAGCATTTCGCCGAATCCATCAAAAAAATTCTTCTTTCCGTCCCCGCGCACCGCCCGCAGACGGACATTTTTCAGGGAAAGCCCCTGCATCTGCGTAAAATCGTTCCCTTTCAGATTGACGCCCGTCAAAGACGGCAGCGGTTCGATGACCCGATGCCCGCATTGCCGCGCAAAACGATACCCGTCGCCCGTCGAGCCCGTCGAAGGATAGGAAAGTCCGCCCGTACAGATGATGGCTGCGTCGCAGTCATACCGCCCTTTTTCTGTTATTATGCCAGACATAGTACTATCTGAAATTGATAATTCTTCGACTTTTTCCGAAAAACGGAACACAACGCCGACCTGTTCGCAGGCGTGCAGAAGCGCTTTTGTAACGTCGCTCGCGTGATCGGAAACGGGAAACACCCGATTGCCCCTCTCCGTCTTGACGCCGACGCCGTTTTGCTCCATGAAAGCCTTGACGTCCTGCGGCGTGCAGCCGTATATCGCCCGCGTGAGAAATTTTGCATTGCGGACGACATGGCAAAGAAATTCGGCGGGCGGCACGTCGTTGGTCAGATTGCAGCGCCCCTTGCCCGTGATATAAATTTTTTTGCCCGCCTTTTCGTTTTTCTCGAAGAGAAGAACGCTGTTCCCCTTCGACGCGGCGGCGTATGCCGCCATCAGCCCGGATGCACCCGCGCCGACAACAATGACTCGTTTCATGTCTTTCCTTTTTTTCTGAAAATGTATTGAGCCGCCCCGCCGTCTTTTGCGGAAGCGGAAAGATTTTTTCGGATTGATATCATTATAACGGAAATCGAGAAAAAAAGCAAGGCAGTCTTTTGTAAATCGCAAAAATTTCCCTTCCGCGCAAAAACAGACCCTATGCGAAAAACGAACGCACAAAAAGCAGTCCCCTGCAAAAAAAACGAAATCACCCGCCGACCGAAGCCGACGGGCAATTCCGTTTTACAAGGAGTGTCAATGTATCACACGAATAAGCAAAATCAAAATTCCTTTTCCGTCATTTGACGTTGAGGATCAGGTGCCTGGGCAGACCGTCCACCCAAAGCGGTGCGATCTCCGCCTGGATCAGCGGACGAATGTAATGGACGAGCGCTTCCTTGACATAAGTGCCGTCATCGGAGATCCAATCGTCGGGAACTTTCTTTTCCACGTTGGCGATGAAATGCACGTCGGCAGGCTCGGTTACGCACATATACGGGTCTTCGGATATGCGTTTGAGGGTGATCACTTTGCCGCTCGTGCCCTCGAACGCCGCCTTGACCGCCGCGCCGCCTGCGTTGAACGCTTCGGTAACGTCGATGCGGGAAGTGATGTGCGATGCGCAGCGCTGTAAGGACGAAAGTTCGATCGCCCTCGTCTTGACGCCGTATTTTTCCGCAACCCTCGCCGCCAGGAAGCGCGCCGTGCCCGCCAACTGTTTGTGCCCGAAGGCGTCGACGTAATCCACATGATCGGCAAGTTCGCAGACATATCTGCCGTCGGCGATCTTGATTCCTTCCGAAACGGCGACGACCACCGATCCCTTCTGCTTGTAGAGCGTTCCCACTTTTTCCAGGAACTTATCAAGTTCAAAAACGCGCTCGGGCAGATAGATGAGATCGACCCCCTCGCAGTCCTCGCTCTTGGCAAGCGCCGCCGCTGCCGTCAGCCAGCCTGCGTTGCGCCCCATGACTTCGATGATGGAAACGACGGGATAATCGTACACCAGACCGTCGCGGATGATCTCCTTCGTGGTGGACGCTATGTATTTTGCCGCACTGCCGTATCCGGGCGTGTGGTCGGTGATGGCAAGGTCGTTGTCGATGGTCTTGGGCACGCCGACAAAGCGGATCGGACTGCCGATCGATTCCCCGTAATCGGATAATTTTTTGATCGTATCCATGGAATCGTTGCCGCCGATATAGAAAAAGGCATAGATATCCAGATCGTTCAAAATCTTGAAGATGGTCTCATACGTCCCTCGGTCGGCTTCGATGTCCGGCAGTTTATAACGGCAGGAGCCCAGAAAGGAAGACGGCGTGCGTTTCAAAAGGTCCATGTCCAGATCATTTTTGATCTGTTCGGACAGATCGACGATCTTTCCGTCGAGCAGCCCCTTGATGCCGTGCACCATACCGTAAACCACATCGGCGCCGCGGTCGCGCGCTGTCTTGAACACCCCCAGCAAACTGGAATTGATGACTGCCGTCGGACCGCCCGATTGACCCACAATGACGTTCTTCATTCCTCTTTTCCCCCAAAAAAATGACCTCTCGCGGTCTTTCTCTTACCGCTGAGGTTATTATATCACATATTTTTGTAAAATGCAACACTAATTTTAATATTTTTACAAAGATTTTTTATTATATTGCAAAAATTGTATATTTTGATTTCATTTCTTCTATATTCCGCCAAAACGGGGATTTTGAGGCGGATTTTTTTCAGAAAGGAGAACGATTTGTCTTTTTTTTCGCCCTCTTGCGGCGGAGAAAACGCTGTATCCTGTCCTGGTTTTTGCAAAAAAGGATAAACAGGGCAAATTCGGCGAGCCAGACGCCGACCCAGGCAAGAATGCCCCACCAGGTCGTAAACGGCAGCGCGCCCGCCAGAAAACAGGTGCCCGCGACGGAAATGCCGCGCGCGACGAGCGTCATGCCGAAGAAATAGAGCAGCGTCATGGAAGATAAGCCCGCCACGAAACAAAGAACGTCATCGGGGAAAAGAGGCAGCACGAACATGGCGGTGAGAATGAGATCGTCTTTCCCGCGCATCTTTTTCATCCATTTGCCGAGGGTCTCCTCCCCGATCATCCAACGGACGGCGCGCACGCCGAGATATCTGCCGATGAGGAACGCGGCAACGGAGCCCGCGACGATGGCGGCGTAACTGTATAAAAAACATCTTACCGCGCCGAACAGCGCCGTTCCCGCCAGCAACGTAACAAAACTCGGGATGGGCAGGACGACGACCTGTAAAAATTGCAGCGCGATGAACAGGACGTCCATCCACATCCCCGCGGAGAGAAGGTATTGCCGGAACGATTCGGGACTGTTCACCGCCGTTAAAAATCCGGTCGCGGAAAGGACGTAAAAGAGCGCCAGCGCCAGATCGAGGAGAAAAAACGCCGACACCGTCAGCCGATAAGCGGTGCGATTGCCCGCAAAATAGAGGGAAAAGGAGAGCACGATCGACAAAAACAGCAGGAAAAAGATGCCGACGGTAACATAGACCCGATAACGGAAAAAGAATCCGTCCGTGAAAAAAGACGGAAGCAGCGCCGCAAATACCGATCCGCAAACGCTCAGCGCGAGCATTGCCGCCACGGCGGCAAACACGCTTCTTCCGTCCGTTTTCTTTTTATTTTTTTCTCTCTTTCCGCCGTCCATCAAGGATAGTATATGCCGCAAGCCGCCGTTTTATAAGTCCGCGGCACTCCCCTCTTCCTCTCCGTCCTGCGGCGCAAGGGTCTTTTTGTATGCCTTGATGGCAGATGTGGCGAGGCGGTCGCAGCGGTTGTTGTATTCGTTGTCCGCATGCCCTTTCACTTTGTGGAAACAAACGCGGTGCATTTTTGTAAGCGCGGAAAGTTCGCGCCACAGATCGACGTTCTGCACCGCCTTTCCGTCGGCTTTCTTCCAGCCCGCCGCCCGCCATTCTTCGAGCCAGCCCTTTTCAAAGGCATTGACCGTATAGGCGGAATCGCTGTATAATTCCACTTCGCAGGGATATTTCAGAAGGGAAAGCGCGCGGATCACGGCGTACACTTCCATGCGGTTGTTGGTCGTTTCCGCTTCGGCGCCGCTGATCTCCTTGGAATAGTCCCCGTATTGCAGGATCGCCCCCCAGCCGCCGACGCCGGGGTTCCCGGAACACGCTCCGTCCGTGTAGATGATTACCTTTTTCACTCCGCCAATTCCTTTGAACGCTGCACGCATGCCGCCACGGCGCGTTCCACGACGTCGATGAAATGATCCTCTTCAAAGGACAGCATTGCCCGTTCGGTCGTGCCGCCCTTGGAGCAAACGCGCTTTATCAGCGTATCGATGTCCGTATGCTCCTTTTCGTGGATGTACATATCCGCGCCGCCCGCGACCGTCTGCGCCGCCAGCACGCACGCTTCGTCTTCGGTCAGTCCCTGCGCTTTTCCCGCCTCGATGAGCGCTTTGATGAACAGAAAAACATAGGCGGGACCGCTGCCCGAAATGCCCGTTACGGCATGCATTTTGTCTTCTTCCATAAAGCGGTAAGAGCCCAAAGCATCGAAAAGTCCCGCAAAGAACTGCAAATCGTCCGGATCGGCATAATCCGATGCGTCCGCGGCAACCATACCCGATCCGATGGAACAGGGAAGATTGAGCATCACGCGGCAGATCCGTTTTACCTTCGGCAGTGCCGCGCGGATCTTTTTCTTTTCGATGCCCGCCATGATGGAAACGACGTTTTCGCAGTCGCAGAAAGCGATCTCCGCGCTCACCGCGGGGAAACTTTGGGGTTTGACGGCAAAGAGAAGATATTGACAGTTCTCCGCCGCTTTGCGATTGTCCGTCGTTGCGGCGCAGCCGTATTCCCTGAATTTTTCAAGGCTGTCCGCGTTACAGTCGCTGACAATGATCTTGTCTGCATGGATGAAATCGCTTTCGATCGCGCCTTTTACGATGGCATACGCCATGAAGCCTCCGCCGATCACACCGAGTTTGAATTGTTTTTTCATTTTTATGCCTCTTTTTATGATTAAAAATAATTGACGAATAAAAAATAATATTGTATAATATACCTTGTGCTTAGGGGAGTGGCTCAACGGTAGAGCAACGGTCTCCAAAACCGTCGGTTGCGTGTTCGAATCGCGTCTCCCCTGCCATGGCTCATAAATCACAATATGTAGTGGTTTATGAGCCGTTTTTATACTATATATTGATTTTAGTAACACCGTAAAACACCGAAAAACACCCGATTTGTTAGATGAATTTGTTAAATAAAACCGAACGGCAATTCTTTCGGATAAAAATAGCATAGCATTTTAGAAAAAGAAAGTCAAATGAAAAAGCACGGTCATCCTTATGGGAACAGCCGTGCGTTTTTTCGTTTCCGTCAAAAAAATTCATCGCAGAAAGAAATGAAGCAGGGTTTCCTTCCAACGCCGCTTATACGGCTGATAGCGCACGGGCATATCGACCCACGTTTTCTTGTCCACGATGCTCTTGGTATGAGAGAACGCCTCAAAGCCCGCCTTGCCGTGGTAGGCGCCCATCCCGCTCTCCCCCACGCCGCCGAATCCCGCTTCGCTCGTCGCAAGATGAATGATCGTGTCATTGACGCATCCCCCGCCGAAGGCACAGCGCTCCATCACCGTGCGGACGGTCTTTCTGTTTTCCGAGAAGAGATAGAGGGCGAGAGGCTTGGGGCGGTCCCGAAGCAGAGAAAAAATATCCTCCGTTTTTTCAAAAGTCAGCACGGGAAGCACGGGACCGAAAATTTCTTCCTGCATCACGGCGTCATCCCATGTTACGCCGTCCAGCACCGTCGGCTCGATTTGCAGGCGTTCCCCGTCCGACTTCCCGCCGCAAACGACCTTTTGCGGGTCGATCAGGCGACACACGCGCTCGAAATGTTTTTCGTTGACCATTCTGCCGTAATCGGGATTTCGCAAAGGATTTTCGCCGAACTGCTTCCGTATCTGCAAGACAACTTCCCGCAGAAAGGCGTCTTTGACGGCACTATGGCAGAGAACGTAGTCGGGCGCAACGCAGGTCTGTCCGCAATTGAGATATTTTCCGAATACGATGCGTTTTGCGGCAAGAGACAATTTGGCGGTGTCGTCGACGATGCACGGGCTTTTGCCGCCGAGTTCCAGGACGGCGGGCGTGAGATGTTCCGCCGCGCGGCGGAGCACTTCTTTGCCGACATTCTGGCTGCCCGTAAAGAAAATCATGTCAAATTTACAATCGAGCAGCGCGGCATTCTCCTGCCTGCCGCCCGTAACGACGGCAACATATTCGGGCGGAAAGATCTCGCCCAGTATCTCTTCGAGCAAAGCGCTCATCGCCGGGGAATAGGCGCTCGGCTTGACGATGACGGTATTGCCCGCCGCAATGGCGTCGGCAATGGGATCGACGGTCAGCAAAAAGGGATAATTCCACGGACTCATGATGAGCACGTTGCCGTAGGGCGACGGTTTGCAATAACTTTTGGCTGCAAATTGCGCAAGCGGCGTGCGCACCCTCTTCTCTTTTGCAAACTTGCGCACGTGGGAGATCATATAACCGATCTCCGACAGCGCCAGCCCCGTTTCGCACATAAAACTTTCAAACGCGCTCTTTCCCAAATCGGCTTGCAGCGCGGCGGCGATCGCATCTTCCCGTCTTTTGACGGCATCGCGCAATTTTTTAAGCGCCGCAATGCGGAAATCCACCGAAAGCGTGGCACCGCTGAAAAAAAACTTTCTTTGCCGTTCTAAAATATCGCCCGTATCTTTCATTGTCGTCTCCTTTTCATGCGCGTCGCCGAGCCTTGCAATTCCGTCCGTCGGCAAAACGCCGCCTGTCCCGCAGCCAGGATTGCCTCGGGACAGGCATATTTTCATTAAACTTTATCCGCGGACAACGCGGCTTAAAAACTTTCCTTGAAAATTTCCCGAATCTCTTCCCGATCCAAAACTTTATAGCCGCCGTCCATGATCCGCGTCGCATTGACGAGATCGTCGAGCATGCTCTCCCGCGCACCGAGATCGGTGATATTCATGACCAGCCCCAGCGCCTTCATCCATTTTTCCATGGCAGCCAAACCTTCCAGCGCAACGGCTTCATCCGTTTTCCCCTCGGGCACGACGCCCCAGACGTTTACGGCAAAGCGTTTGAATTTCGGCAGTCCGTAGGGCAGGATATGACGGTAATACGGCAAAGAAACAGCGGCAAGCGTCATGCCGTGCGTGGCGTCCGTAACGGCGCCGACCGCCTGTCCCAGCATATGCACTTCCCAATCGGTCGTCTTTCCCTTCGCCACGAGGGTGTTGAGCGCCCAGGTCGCCGTCCACATGAT
>CALVZM010000006.1 GCA_944372515.1 uncultured Clostridia bacterium | reverse complement strand
TACAGCGTCTGCAAAGAGGCGTGGGAAGCGTCCAGCAACCCTCCCAACGCGGGCATGTCCCCCTGCCGCATGGCGTTGCAGGCGAGGCGCACCCGTTCGCACTCCTCCGCCACGTGCCGCACCCGCCGAAAAAGCAGGGGCGGCAATAATTGTTCCGCTTTCCCGAGATCGGAAAGCGAAAGATCGGCAAGACAGCCGATCCCGAGCGCGGGACGCAGGAGCGCAAGCGCGGCTTCCGTTTCGGCGCGGCGTTCGTTGTATTTGCTCGCCGCGAGGGTATGCGGCTTATTGCAGTCGAGGAGCATCAGGACGTATTCCCCCGTGCGCACGGGAATATATTCGCACGCGAGGGTCTTGCAGTCCAGGAGCATTGCCTGTCCCGCCCTGCCGCAGGCGGAAGCATACTGATCCATGATCCCGCAGTTGACGCCCGCAAATTCCCGTTCGGCGCGCTGCGCCGTCAGCGCAACTTCCACGGGGTCGAAAGGCTCTCCCGCCACGGAAGCGAGCGCGGCAATGGTCGAAACCTCGATCGCCGCCGAAGAGGAAAGCCCGCTGCCGAAAGGAACGGAACAGTCCTGCAACATGTCGCAGCCGACGACGCGGTGTCCCGCCCGACGCCAGAAGAGCGCGCTGCCTGCCTGATAATTGCCGTAACGCAGCGCCCTGTACTCTTCCAACCGATCGAGATCGAGCGTTACTTCCTCCCGAAGGGTCGTCCAGCGCAGGCGGATCTCATTCGTGCCGTTGGGGCGGACATAGACCGTGTTGCACAGGGAGAGCGCGGCGGGCAGGACTTTGCCGCCGCAGTAATCGATGTGCTCGCCGATGATGTTCACCCGCCCCGCCGCCGTTATTTTATAATCGAAAGAGGATTGATTCATACCTTTGCCCCGTCATCGTCCCGCACGGCGATCTGCGCCGTGCCCGTCAGTCTGCCGTCCGAAGCGGTAATGCGGACGTTACCGCTCTTTCCCGCGCGGACGACCGCCAGCGCTTCCCCGTAATAGGTGTCCGTCGCCAAAGCGTTGTATCCGACGGGGTTATACGGCGCCGCACAGCCGAGCGCGAGCAACGCTCCGTTTTCGACATTGACCGATACCATGCCGCGTTCGAGCGGCTTTAACGTGCCGCATTCGTCGGTATAGCGCAGCCGCACGAAACAGACTTCGCCACAGACAACGGCGGACTTTTCGGGCAGGACGGAGAGAACGGTCTTTTCCCCCGCCGTGGTCAGGGAATGACGGGAAATCTCCGCGCCCTTTTCGTCCGAGGCGACCGCCGTCAGCGTTCCGCCTGCATAGCGCGTGCGGAAGACGAAGCGGCTGTTTTTGCCGCGCTTCTTTTTGCCGATCCGTTTCCCGTTCAGGTAGAGTTCCACCCGCGGCGCGCGGGAATAGACTTCCACGACCGCCCTTTTCCCGTCCAGCCCGTTCCAGGACCAGGAAGGCAGTGCGTCCGAAAATTTCCAGGCGGAGGGAGAATGCCGTTCGCCCGTATGACTGACGGGACGGACGGCAATTTGCGGCGCATCGGTCAAGCCGAACGCCGTCTTGGTATAGAGCGCTTCGCCCAAAGGCGTGCCGATGAGGTTGAGCCTGCCGCTCCCTGCGGTAATCCAACCCACACCATGCCCGAAATCGGGGGCATATTCGCGGTATTCCCACGCACCGACGCCCACTTCCCCGAGATAGTCCATGCCCGCCCAGACAAAATCGCCGATGACGGCGGGATGGCGCTGCGCCAGCGCAAAAAAAGCATCGGCGTCCGCGCAGAAAGTTTCGCTGCCCAGGATGACCCTGTCCGGATATTTCTTCACGTCCCCCGCATAGCGCAGGATGCCGTAATTATACCCCGCGACGTCCATGGCGGCAAAAGCCGACCGCGTTTTTTTGTCGCACCCCGGCAAGGTCGCCATGCGCTTCATGAACCCCGCGCCGAATCTGCCGGCAAGGGCGTTGAAAAATTCGCTGCCCACCTTTTTCCCGGGCGCCTGCTCCGCCTTTTTATCGCTGCAAACGCCGAAGCCCAGAGAATAGAGATAATTGAAAAAGATATTGACGCCCGCGGTAACGGGACGGTCGGGATCGAGCGCTTTGCAGACGGCTTTCATCTTTGCAAAGAAGCAGACGCCCTTTTCTTCGCTCGTTTCCGCCACCTCGTTGCCGAGGGAATAGAGCACGACGGAGGGATGATTGAAGTCCTTGGATATCATGTCCGCAATGTCCCGTTCATAATTTTCGGGCAGTTGCGAGGCATAATCGAAGCGGGTCTTGTGTATGTACCACATATCGCAGTACTCGTCCATGACCAGCATGCCGAGCCGGTCGCAGGCGGCAAGCATGGCTTTGGAACAGGGATTGTGTGCGCTGCGCACGGCGTTGTAACCGTTTTCGAGCAGCAGACGGATCTTGCGCTCTTCGGCTTCGGGAAAACACCGTGCCCCCAGGATGCCGTTGTCGTGATGGATGCAGGTGCCGCGCAAAATGACCCGCCTTTCGTTGATGCAAAAGCCCTCTTTACTGTTGCAGGTAACGGTGCGGAATCCGAAAAGAACGGAGAGCGCATCCCCGCCGAACGTGGCGCGGCAGGTGTACAGTTTCGGCGATCCGGGCGACCAGGGAAGCCCTTCCGGCACTTCCGCACACAGCGTAACTTTGCCCGTGCTTTGCACCTCTTTTTCAAAGAGAACATTTTCGCCGTCGAGGATCTGCACGCATACCATGCCCGCGTCGGACGTGCAAACGGTGATCTCCGCCGCGGCGGGGGAAACGGAGAGCGGACGCACTTTCACCCCTTCGGGCAGGACATACTTTTCTTCGCCCGTCCAAAGCCAGACGGGACGATAGATGCCCGCGCCAGAATACCAGCGGCTATTGGGCTGATCGGCGTTGCGCGCGATGACGGTTATTGTATTCTCCCCCGCATGCGCGAAGGCGTTCAGCGGCACAAAAAAGCCGGTATAGCCATAGGCATGCCGCGCCGCTTCACTGCCGTTGATGTAGACTTCCGCATTGCGGTAAACGCCCTCGAATTCAAGAAACAACGTCTTGGAAAGGTCGGCATCCGAAAGAAAAAACCGTTTGACATATTCATAATCGCCGCCTGTGAACCACCCCGTGTTGACGCCGCCCGCGCTCTGCGGCGTGCGTTCTTCCGATATCATGGCGTCGTGGGGCAGCATGACGGGCGAATACGTCTTTCCGTCCAAACGACGATACTGCCAATTTTCGTTGAAATCCGTCTTCCGCATAAAACTCTTCTCCCTCTCTATTATAAACCTTTCTCTCCGCCCGATACAACGAAAACGGGGCGCAAAAAATTTTTTTGTGCCCCGTTCCGCTTTATTTATCAGAGGGTCGTATGATCAAAGCAAAGACCTGTACAGCGCGACGATGTCTTCCTTGGTGGGATCTTTGGGATTGCCGGGACGGCAGGCGTCGTCCATTGCCGACTGTGCGAGAAAATCGATGTCCTCTTCCTTTACGATGCCTTTGAGGTCTTTTGGAATGCCCACATCCTCGGAGAGTTTTTTCACCGCGTCGATCGCCGCTTTGCGGTATTCTTCCTGCGTCATGGCGTCCACGCCCTGCACGCCCATGGCGCGCGCGATCTCACGGTATTTTTCGCCCGTCGCGGGGGCGTTGTATGCCATAACGGTGGGCAGGATGATGGCGTTGGCGACGCCGTGCGGCGTGTCATAGAGTGCGCCCAAAGGATGCGCCATGGAATGCACGATGCCCAACCCCACATTGGAAAATCCCATGCCCGCGACATACTGCCCGAGCGCCATGCCTTCCCTGCCTTCGGGCGTGTTTGCCACGGCGCCGCGCAGAGAGCGGGAAATGATTTCGATGGCTTTGAGATGGAACATATCGGAGAGTTCCCATGCGCCCTTGGTGATGTACCCTTCGATGGCGTGTGTCAGCGCGTCCATACCCGTGGCTGCCGTCAGCCCTTTGGGCATCGTGGACATCATGTCGGGGTCGATGACAGCGACGACGGGAATGTCGTGCGGATCGACGCAGACGAATTTGCGGTTCTTTTCCACATCGGTGATGACGTAGTTGATGGTAACTTCCGCCGCCGTACCCGCCGTGGTGGGGACGGCGATGATGGGAACGGCGGGTTTTTTGGTCTGCACCGCGCCTTCCAGGCTGCGCACGTCCGCATGTTCGGGATTGGCGATGATGATGCCGATCGCCTTTGCCGTGTCCATGGAAGAGCCGCCGCCGATGGCGATGATGTAGTCCGCGCCGCTCTTTTTGAACGCCGCAACGCCCGTCTGCACGTTCTCTATGGTCGGATTGGGCTTGATGTCCGAATAGAGTTCATATGCCATGCCGTTCTTTTGCAGCACCTGCAAAACTTTATCGGTAACGTGGAACTTGACGAGGTCGGGGTCCGAGCAGACGAACGCCTTTTGGAAGGCGCGCGCCTTCACCTCGTCCGCAATGGCGGCAATGGCGCCCGCACCGTGATAACTTGTTTCGTTGAGGATGAATCTGTTCATGATACTTTGTTTCTCCTTATTTTATGATCGGCGGCGCCGTGCGCCGCATATCTTTATATCTTTGTGTTTTGAAATCGCCGACCGTCCGCGCGGGAGCGGGTCAGCGGCTTTCCCCTTCCGTTTCCGCCGCCAACGCGGGTTTGCCGTGTTTTTCCCGCAGGGCGTTGAACTCGGCAAGGACGCGGGCATCCCGCGCCGCCTTCTTTTCCGCCGCGCGCGTTTGCTTTTCGGCAAGGAGCGCTTTTTCGCTTTCGCTCATGGCGTTGCGCTTTTCGGCGGCAAGCCGTTCGCGTTCGGCCTTCTTTTCTTCCGCCGCCGCACGTTTTTCTGCTGCAACCGATTCTTTTCGGGCAAGCGCCGCCAGATATTTCGCCTCTTCTTCCTCAAAGGACAACCCCTTCTTGTCGCAACGGGCTTTCAGTTCGGCTCTGCGCGCCGCTTCCGACGCCGCTTCCGCCTCCGCTTCTTCCTGTTTCAGTTTCTCGGCGGGATCGACGTATTCCCTGCCCTCCGCCTCGGCTTCCGCCTTCTGATTGAGCACAATGGCTCTGTGATCGAGAGAAGAGAATTTTTCCACACCCATAAACAGGAAGATGATAACAATGACGGCATAGCAAATCGTTTCGCCGCCGATGAAGATCCAAGGCATTGCCGCGCGGATGGCTTCGGAAGATACCGTCGCGGAAGAATAGCCCACCGCGCTCAGAACGATGTTGAGAATACCCGTCGCAATGCCCGTCATGCCCGCCATAATGGCGCCGTATACGGTCATGGTGAGCCCGTCCGTGCGCATGCCGTGCAGCGCCTCCTGATGGTCCAGTACGTCGGCGAGCAGCGCGAGGGACAGATACATGGCGGGCGTGGAGCCGAGCGCTTTGACGACGAACGAAACGACGACGAGCACGAAATTTTCGGGATCGATGAACCCGATCGCCCCGCCGACGACGGACAGGACTGCGCCGAAAAGAATGGCTTTTCCCTTGCCTATCTTATTGGAAAGCGGCCAGGCGATGAGCATGCCGACCGCTGTGGGAATGGCGCCGACGATGGAAAGAGTGCCCTGATACCCGCCGCCGATGGCGGTGGAATATGCCCCGTTTGCGTCCGAGAACATCGCCGAACAGAAATAGAGCTGTGAGACGTTCTTCATCATGCCGCCGAGCTGGTACAGAAAGAAGAAGGCGATCATGATCCACCAGAACTTATCCTTGAAACAGGCTTTTGCCTGCAAGGCAAGCGGAACGGATTTCTTTTCTTCGACAACCTTGCCCGCAAACGATTCTTCCGTTACCCTCTCGCGGGTGAAGAAATATTCCACGAGCGCGCCGACGAACGTAATCGCGGCGAGCGCAATGACGAATATCTTCCAATGCGCATAGGACGCCGCTTCGTCGAGGATGGCGGTGCCGGACGGATCTTTATAATACATGATCTGTCCCGCTTCGTCCAGCACCGCTTCCGCCCCCGCGGGCAAAAGCGCGGGATCGAGTTGATAGACGAACAGCATGCCCAAAAAGAAGGGCAAAATCATGGACGTGAGCCCCATCGCCGCCAGCGCCGTCGCGTTGGAGATGGTCGCGAGCAAAGATCTGTCCTTGCTGTTACGCGTCGAAAGGTTAACGAGCGCGGCGTGCGGCGTGTAATAGAACGGATAGGCAATGGCGAACCACAGGTTATAGCCGACGGCGATCAGTATGAGCGCGGTGAGTTTCGTGCTCTCGTCGCTCGTTTCGTTGGCAAAAGGCGTCAGCACGAACAGGATCAGCAAAGCGATCAGACTGATCGGCACGGAGAGCAGCAGAAGGGGCCGCGCCTTGCCCGCACGAGTACGGCTGCGATCCATCAGCCGCCCCACCAAAATGTTGCCCAAAACGACGAATATCACCGAAATGACGGGCAACCAGGTGAAAAAAGGTTGCGCCCATTCCGTAATATTCAGTACGTCCGTCATGTAACGGTTGAAATAGTTCGACAAAATGGAATTTGCCAGAAGTGCCAGCGTCGGTCCGACGAGATAGCCCAAGGCGCCCTCCGGGAAGAGTTTTGCATTGGCGGAACGGACTTTACTCGAAAGGAACGGCGAATCGAACAGAGATTTTTTCTTTTTGTTTTCCGACTGCGTCATGATGATCTTCTTTCTGCTCCGAATTGAAATTTTTCAAAGGCGTCTGTCTTTTGAAAAGACGGCACCCATGCCTTGATTTTTCCCGCTTTTCATGCAGGAAAATGACGATAGGGATCATTGATCCAAGTGCAAAAAATCCCGACGGTATTTTTTGATGCCGAAGAGTTCGACGAGTTTAAGCATGTCTTCGTCTTTGATGGTATTGAGGCGGGGCAGGTGCGCGGTGAGCATATAGATCTGTGCCGCCTTTTCCACGGTTTCGATGAGCCCGAACGTTTCATCGAGCGTCTTGCCCGCGCCGTATACGCCGTGCTGCGCCCAAACGACCACGCGGAAGTCCTTCATCTTTTCCGCCGTCGCTTCGCCGATGGCATTGGTGCCGCAAAGCATCCACGGGAGCACGCCCACGCCATCCGGGAACACCACGATGCATTCCGTGCACATCTCCCAAAGGGTGTGCGTCATCTTGCTTTCGTCCAGGTCATGCACATAAGTCATTGCCAGAAGGTGGGTCGGATGGGTATGCATCACCACGCGGTTTTCGGGGTCGGCGGCAAGCCGCGCCATGTGGCTCATCATGTGCGCCGGAAATTCCGAAGTGAATTTTCCGCCGCCTTGGAAGCCCCACAGAAGTTGTGCGGTCGCGCCATCTTCCTTGATTCGGATGACGCCGAGATTGGTTGCAGGGTCCCCTTCCACGTTCTTGAAATATTTCCCCGTGCCCGTAACGATGAAATATCTGCCGGCGAGCGGCAGGGCGTTGAAACCCGTGGGGATCTCGCGCAGCACCTTATGTATATCCAGGTACGCCGCCACCTCCTCTTCGTGCAGGAGATAACTGATGTTGCCGCCGTTCCTCTCATCCCAGCCGAGACGGTACATATTGGCGGTCGTTTTGCCCATTTCCACAACGAAGGGAGCGCTTAAAATGTCTTTCATAAATGTTTATATCCTCTCTTTCAGAATTTTTTTCTCATACTCTTTGACGACGGCATAATATTCCTCGTCCAGCCCCTGACGGCGGAGATATTCCTCCCAGACGTCCGCAAAGGGCAGGGTCTTGACGCGCTCCTGCATGAACATGAGTTGCGTGAAATTGCCCTCGTCTTGCAACTTTTTCATCGCCGCGTGCGGCAGTAACAGTGCATAGAGCAGTGCTTTCTGCACCGAACGCTGCCCCGTTACCCAGGCGAACACGCGGTTGATGGACGCATCGAAATAATCCAGCCCGATCATCACTTTGCCGAGCGCGTCGCAGCGCACGATCTCCCGCATCATCTCTTTGAGTTCGTCCTCGAACGTTACGACGTGATCGCTGTCCCAGCGCACGCCGCGGGTAACGTGGAGCGCCAGGCGGTCATAGAAAGTCAGCAGCGCGGGGATCTTGTCGGAGACCACTTCCGTGGGATGATAGTGCCCGTTGTCCAGAAGGCAGCAAATGCCCTTCTGCGCCGCATAATTCTGGCAAAATTCATTGCTGCCCACGGTGTAACTCTCCACGCCGATGCCGAAAACTTTGCTCTCCAACGCGGGAACTACCCATTGCTTGTCGTAGCCTGAAAGTATCTCGTCGAGCGACTGCCTGAAACGCAGGCGGGGTCCGAGCCGATCGGCGGGAACGTCTTTATAGCCGTCCGGAATCCAGATGTTGACCAGGCAGGGCTTGCCGAATTCCCGTCCCAGACGCGCGGCGATCTCCATGCAGCGTTTGCCGTGCTCCACCCAAAAACGGCGGGTGGGCTCGTCGGGCGAGGAGAGGGTCAGTCCGTCCTTCATCTTCGGGTGCCCGAAGAAGGTGGGATTGAAATCGATGCCGTCCAGCCCGATCCTGCGGGCGAAATCCACCCAGGGACGGAAATGCTCATAACGATAGGCGTCGCGGTCGATTTCGCCCTTGTCCGCGCCGAGGAAGGCATAAGACGCATGCAGGTTGAGCCGTTTTTTCCCCGGCATGAGCCCAATCGCCGTTTCGATGTCGGCGAACAGTTCTTCGGGCGTGCGGGCGCGACCCGGATAATTTCCCGTCGTCTGGATGCCGCCCGAAAGGCTGTCCGAACCGTCAAAACCGAGAACGTCGTCCCCCTGCCAGCAGTGCACGGAGATCGCCGTATTTGACAGTGCAGCCATCGCCTTTTCGGCGTCCACGCCGAATTTTTCATAGATCTTCTTTGCGCTTTCGTATCTTTCCTGCGCCATATTCTTATTTCACCTCCCGTATGTCGGTCGATCTTTTTATGATTTCTCTGCCCGCGGCAAGATCCCGTATCTCGCCCGTGCCGATCATCTGCATGAGCAGATTGCCCATCGCCGTGGCTTCGGCGGGACCCGCCACGACCGTTTTGCCCGTTTCCCGCGCCGTCATCTCGTTGAGAAGCCCGTTTTTGCAGCCGCCGCCGATGATGTTGACCGATCCGTATTCCTTCCCCGTCAGGCATTCGAGTTCCCGGACGCTCTCGGCATAAGAGAGCGCAAGGCTGTGGAACACGCAATACGCCATGCCGCCGAAAGAGAGCGAAACGCCCGATTTTTCCCGCACCGCCGCCGTCATGCTTTCGGGCGCAAGGAACGCCTCGTCGTTGACGTTGACGGTGTGATCGTTCGGCGCGCGGCGCGCCATGTCCGCGATCTCCGCAAAGGAATATTTGTCCCCCGTTTCATGGCGGAGTTGCTGGATCATCCAAAGCCCCATGATATTCTTCTGATAGCGGAAGGTATGACCGATGCCGCCTTCATTGGAATAATTGAAACGGCGGCTTTCCTCATCGGTGTGCGCAAAGGGCTGCTCGACGCCGAGCAACGACCATGTGCCGGACGAAATGTAGAGCGAATCCGTGCCGACGGGGGCGGCAAGCACGGCGCTTGCCGTGTCGTGCGTAGCGGGAAGAACGACCTGCGCGTCATAGCCGACAACGTCGCGCACCGACGCGGAAAACCCGCCGACCGCCGTGCCCGGCTGCGTCAGTCCGCCAAAGAGCCGTTCGGGAAATTCCAAGCCCGCAAGAAGGGCTTCATCCCAGACATGGGTCGTTGCATTGACCATTCCCGTCGAGGTCGCGTTTGTGTATTCCTGCCGCATTTTTCCCGTCAGGAGATAATGCAGATAATCGGGAAGCATGAGCATATGCCGCGCTTTTTGCAGCCTGCCGCTTGCCTTGTCCGCCTGCAACTGATAGACGGTGTTGAAGGGCTGGAATTGAATGCCCGTCTTTTGATAAAGAAGGGCGAAGGGAAACCGTTCGTGCACGGAGGCGACCGCCTCTTTCGTGCGGGCGTCGCGGTAGCAGTACACCTCCCCGATCCGTCCGCCGCCACCGTCCAAAAGCGCATAATCGACCGCCCAGGTATCGATGCCGACAAAATCGGGGCGTTTGCCCGCCTGTCCCGCTTTTTTCAGCCCGGCGAGCACTTCCCGAAAGAGCGCGTCCGCATCCCAGACCAGATGCCCGTCCTTCATTTTGGGCGCGTTCGCAAAGCGGTAAATTTCTTCCGTTACCAGCCGCCCGTCTTGCAGCGTGCCGAAAATGTGCCTGCCCGACGACGCGCCGATGTCGATCGCAGGATAGTTCATTTCTCTCCTTCCCCTTGCGCGCCCTCTTTTTTCAGCGCGCAACTGCGTTCATATGTGCCGCTTGGCAGCCGTTCCTCGCTGCCGTCCGGCAAAACGAGCGTGCACGTCGTTCCGCAGGGAACGCACACGCGCACCCAAAACGCGCCGCCTGAAATCTTCCAATGCGCTTCCGCCATGCCGTAAGGAGTCTTGATGCCCCCTTTCGCCTCGGACATGCCCCCGCCCAAAACGGGACGGACGCGAAATTCTTTATACCCGGGAGCAACGGGTTCCAGCCCGAGCACGCGGCTGTAAAGGAAATTCCCGACCGCGCCCGAGGCATAGTGATTGTAAGAGATCATCACGCCCGCCGTGCCGTCGTCGCCGATGGGACATGCGCCGTTTTCGTCCAGCCCGTCCCAGCGCTCCCAGACCGTCGTCGCACCGACGCGGACTTCATACAACCAGGAGGGGCACTCTTCGTTGAGAAGCATTTTATACGCCGCGTCGGCGTGTCCGTTGTCCGCCAGCGCAAAGAGAACGTAGGGCGTGCCGGGAAAACCCGTGCCGACGCGCCAGCCGTTCTTTTCTGCCAAACGGCAAAGATTTTTTGCGGCGTTTTCCCGCGCTTTCCCCTCGAAAATGCCGAATTGCAGGGGCAGGACATACGCCGTCTGAAACTCTTCCTTCATCCTGCCGTTGCCGTCCGTGAGGAAGGTGCGGTAGGCATCGGCGACCTTTTCGGAGAGCGCTTGGTATGCCGTCGCGTCCCCCTCTTCTCCGAGGATATGGGCGATTTTTGCCAGCAGTCCCGCGGAATTTTTCAAACATGCCGTCGCCGTCCATTTGCCGCGCGCCTGCCATTGCTGCATTTTGGGCAGATCGGGCGCCACCCAATCGCCGAAATTGAGCACCGCGGGCGTTGACCAGAGATATTTTTTCTTGCCGCAGGAAAAGAGCCCCGCCCAGAAACGGCACGCCTTGACATATCGTTTCATTGTCGGATACATTTTTCGCAACAGTTCCCTGTCGCCGCGCGCCATATATTCCGCCCACGGCACGAGGATGCACGCATCCCCCCAGAAAGCCATTGCCATCACGGGCATGGTAACGGGGAAACCGTAACCGTGCCGCGGCACGGTGTTGGGAATGCCGCCCGTGGGAAGTTGTTCGCTCTTAACGTCCAGCAGCCATTTTTCAAGAAAACGGCTGACGTCGAAATTGTAACAGGCGGTGGGCGCAAACACGGCGATGTCCCCCGTCCAGCCCATCCGCTCGTCCCGCTGCGGGCA
>CALVZM010000005.1 GCA_944372515.1 uncultured Clostridia bacterium | reverse complement strand
CACCCCGTTTTTTGACCGATTTTTGACCTGACAAGAGATTTTTAAGAGAAAAAAAGTAGTCACTCTCCGAAAAGAATGACTACTAAAACGTTATTTTTTAATTAAAAATTGAATTTTTACCGCTTTTTGGCGCTAATTCTTAGCCCCTCGGATTACGGATATTAGCCTGCGCGGCGGCAAGACGCGCGATGGGCACGCGGAAAGGCGAACAGGAAACATAATCCAGCCCGATCTCGTGGCAGAACTCGATGGAAGAAGGATCGCCGCCGTGCTCGCCGCAGATGCCGCAGTGCAGCGAGGGACGGGTCTTTCTGCCCTTCATTACCGCCATTTCCATCAACTGACCGACGCCCGTCGTGTCCAGCCTTGCAAACGGATCGGACTCATAGATCTTGCCTTCATAATAAGCGGGCAGGAACTTGCCGGCGTCGTCGCGCGAGAAGCCGAAAGTCATCTGCGTGAGGTCCTTGGTGCCGAAGCAGACGAACTCCGCTTCCTCGGCGATCGCGTCGGCGGTGAGCGCCGCGCGCGGGATCTCGATCATCGTGCCGACTTCATAGGCAAGCGTTTTGCCGCTCGCTTTGATGACGGCGTCCGCCGTTTCCACAACGATCTTTTTGACAAACTTCAACTCCTTGACCTCGCCGACGAGCGGGATCATGATCTCGGGCACGACCTTCCAATCGGGATGTCTTGCCTGTACCGCCAGCGCCGCCTTGATGATCGCCTTGGTCTGCATGACGGCGATCTCCGGATAGGTAACCGTCAGGCGGCAGCCGCGATGCCCCATCATGGGGTTGAATTCGTGCAGATCGGAGATGATCTGCTTGATCTGCGCGACCGTCTTGCCCTGGGTCTTGGCGAGCGCTTCGATGTCCGCCTCTTCGGTGGGCACGAACTCGTGCAGGGGCGGATCGAGGAAACGGATGGTTACGGGCTGCCCTTCGAGCGCTTCAAAGAGACCTTCAAAGTCAGCCTGCTGCATGGGCTCGATCTTGGCGAGCGCCTTTTCCCTCTCTTCCACGGTATCCCCACAGATCATTTCGCGGAAAGCGCCGATCCTCGCGGGGTCGAAGAACATGTGCTCGGTGCGGCACAGCCCGATGCCCTGTGCGCCGAACGCCGCCGCCTGCTTGGCGTCATTTGGCGTATCGGCGTTGGTGCGGACGCCCATCGCCTTGTATTTATCGGCGAGATCCATGATCCTGCCGAAATAGCCGCTGTTGGGATCGGCGGGCACGGTGGGAATGAGTTCGCCGTAGATGTTGCCCGTGGAGCCGTCCAAAGACAGGCTGTCGCCTTCCTTATAGACCTTGCCCGCAAGGGTGAACTGCTTGTTCTCTTCATCCATCTTGATGTCGCCGCAGCCAGAGACACAGCAGGTGCCCATGCCGCGCGCCACGACCGCCGCGTGCGACGTCTGACCGCCGCGGACGGTGAGGATGCCCTGGGAATATTTCATACCCTCGATGTCTTAGGGAGAAGTTTCGAGACGGACGAGGACGACTTTCTTGCCCTTCTTGCCTTCCGTAACGGCGTCTTCGGCGGTGAACACGATCTGTCCCGCTGCCGCGCCGGGGGAAGCGGCGATGCCCTTACCCACGGGCTTGGCGGCTTTGAGCGCCTTCTGGTCGAACGTGGGATGCAGGAGCATGTCCAAAGACTTGGCGTCGATCTGCATGAGGGCTTCCTTCTCGGTGATCATGCCCTCATCGATGAGGTCGCAGGCAATCTTGATGGCGGCGGCAGCCGTTCTCTTGCCGTTGCGGGTTTGGAGCATGTAGAGTTTGCCGTGCTCGACGGTGAACTCCATGTCCTGCATATCTCTGTAATGATTTTCGAGGACCTTGCAGACTTCGGTGAACTGTTTGAACGCTTCGGGGAATTTTTCCGCCATTTCGGAGATGGGCATGGGGGTGCGGACGCCCGCAACGACGTCTTCGCCCTGGGCGTTGGTCAAAAATTCGCCCATGAGCCCCTTTTCGCCCGTGGCGGGATTGCGCGTGAACGCAACGCCCGTGCCGCAGTCGTCGCCCATGTTGCCGAACGCCATCATCTGCACGTTGACGGCGGTACCCCAACTGTACGGGATGTCGTGATCCATACGGTAGATGTTGGCGCGCGGGTTGTCCCACGAACGGAAAACCGCCTTGATCGCTTCAAAGAGTTGTTCCTTGGGATCGTCGGGGAAGTCCTTGCCGATCTGCTTTTTATATTCCGCCTTGAACTGGTTGGCGAGTTTTTTCAAATCGTCGGCGTTGAGATCGACGTCGAATTCCACGCCCTTTTCTTCCTTCATCTTATCGATGAGTTTTTCAAAATATTTCTTGCCGACTTCCATAACGACGTCGGAGAACATCTGGATGAACCTTCTGTAACAGTCCCACGCCCAGCGGGGATTGCCCGATTTGGCGGCGATGACGTTGACGACCGTTTCATTGAGACCGAGGTTCAAGATGGTGTCCATCATGCCGGGCATGGACGCACGCGCGCCCGAACGGACGGAAACGAGCAGGGGATTTTCCTTGTCGCCGAACTTCTTCCCGCAGATCTTTTCCATCTTTTCGATGTATTCCATGATCTCTTTCCGGATCTCGGGATTGATCTGTCTGCCGTCTTCATAATACTGCGTGCACGCTTCCGTGGAGATGGTGAACCCCTGCGGCACGGGAAGACCGATGTTGGTCATTTCCGCAAGGTTGGCGCCCTTGCCGCCGAGGATCTCTCTCATCTTTGCGTTACCTTCGGAAAAAAGGTAGCAATACTTCTTTGCCATAAGTTTCACTCCTCCTGATATTAGAACTTTTGATTTTGATTCTTTGTCCTTGACCGATGAAGATACATTGCGCGGCTTTTTGCCCGCCATACGGGCAATGCCACTTATTATTGTAATATAAAATGCCTGAAATTTCAAGTCTTTCGGCGATTTTTTTCGCCGATTTCGCTTTTTGGAAAACAAACGCCATTTTTTTGCTCAAATCAGGCGTATATATTCCGAAAGACTCTCCGCGCGGCAGCCCGTCTTTTGAAAAAAGTACTCTTTGAGCAGGCGGAGCGCGCGCTTCACCCCGTCGCCCGCGGGCAAAGGCGCCCGCCGCGCGGCGGCGTGCAGGACGGCAAAGGTGCTCTCGCTGGCGGGCACGCCGTCCGCCGCGGCGCAGTCCGCGCAGTAAAACCCGCCCCGCTCAAAACTGAAAGCCCCCCTGCCGCGCAGCCGTTTACCGCAGCAAAGACATCCGTCCGTCCGCAAGGTATATCCCGCCTGATCGAGCGCGGAAAGAAGGAACGAAACGAGGGCATGCCCCTCCTCTCCGTCGCAGATCTCTTCCAGCGTCCGCACCGCGGCAAGGAGGAGCGCGTCGCTCTGCAACCCTTCGGGCAGGAGCAGATTGCACGCTTCCGTAACGGCGGACGCGGCATAAAATTTTCCGATGTCCTCGCGCAGGGAATAGAACCCGTCGTGCAGGAACGCCGAGACCACGGTGAACCTGCCCGCCCGCTCGGCAAGCACATATTCCGCAAAACAAAAAGGCTGCGCGGCGAACCGGAGTTTCGCCGCCGCCTTTCTCACCCCCCTGCAAACGGCGGTGATTTTTCCTTTTCCCGCCGCAAACAGCGTGAGCAGTTTGTCGTTGTCCTTGTAATCGTTGGCGCGCAGCATGAGCGCGTCGCACTTGACTTCCATCTGTTTTTCCGTCCGTATCCGGTCGTTGTTTTTTCTCTCGTTTGCGGGCATGCCCTACGCGGAGCGCCGCTTTTTAACCGCTTTTTAACCGCGCGAAGGAACCATGCCCCCTCTCGGCACCCGCACCCGCGCAAGGCGACACCTGCGCGGGTCATTTTTTGAGTTGTTTATACAGCATATAATAACTCATGTTGCCCGTTTTCTGAAAGAGTTTCCACGCAATGTCCGCCGCATCGTCGTCGTATCTGTTTTTGTGCATGCCCCCCTCCTTTCAGGAAAAAGTATGCGCAAAAACCGGGGGGCTATTCTTCGTCGTCGCCGTAGCCGAACTCTTTCATCAGTCCGGGGCGGTTGCGCCAATCTTCCTTGACCTTGACATAGGTCGTGAGAAAGACTTTGCCGCCGAGGAATTTTTCCATGTCCTGCCTGGCAAAAGAGGAAACTTCCTTGATCGCCCTGCCCTGTTTGCCGATCAGGATGGACTTGTGGTTGGCTTTTTCGCACACGATGTCCAGCCCGATCTCGTACACGCCGTTTTCCTGCCGGCGGAAGGTATGCACGACCACCGCCACCCCGTGCGGGATCTCCTTGTCGAATTTCAGAAGGATCTTTTCGCGCATGATCTCGGAGATCATGAACCGCTCGCTACGGTCGGACACGACGTCCTCTTCAAAACATTTCTCCCCTTCGGGCAATAACGCCGCCAGCGCCTTTTCCAGCGCGGCGAGCCCCCTGCCGCGGCGGGCGGAAACGGGATAGATGTCCGCATCCACGCCCATGGCGGCAAGCCCCAGCAGCCGCTCGGGCAGTTGTGCGGCGGGCATGATGTCCGTCTTCGTGAAGGCGACGATGAGCGGGATCTCCCCGCCCGAAAAACGCGCGATCAACCGCGCGTCCTCTTCTTCCACCCGCTCATGCCCGTCCAGGACATACAAAATGACGTCCACGCTCTCGGCGCTGACGTCCGTGGTGTGCATCATGCGGCGGGAGAGGGCGCTCTGCGCTTTGTATATCCCCGGCGTGTCCACAAACACGATCTGATATTCCTCTTTGGTCAGCACGCCCAGGATGCGGTTCCGCGTGGTCTTCGGCTTGGGGGAAACGATGGAGACCTTTTCCCCGACCAGGACGTTGATGAGCGTGCTCTTGCCCGCGTTCGATCTGCCGATGACGGCAACATATCCGCTTTTCATTTTCCGTTTTCTTCCTCCCGCCGTTCCCGCGTGATGCCGATGCTGCAAAGAACGGACTCCTCCGCGGCGCGCATGGCGGCTTTTTCGTCCGCTTCCGTATGGTCATACCCCAGGCAATGCATGACGCCGTGCACCAGAAGATAATGCAGTTCCCGCGCATAGGAATGCCCGTACTCTTCCGCCTGCTCCCGCGCACGCGCGGTGCAGATGACGACGGAGCCGAGCAGGAGATTGCCCGCTTCGTCGACGTCAAAGGGAAAATCCTTTTTCCGGATGGACGCGCCGGGTACGAGCGAAAGGGCGGGAAAACTCAAAACGTCGGTAACCGCGTCCACCTGCCGCTGTTCGCGGTTCAGCCGCCGGATCTCCTCTTCCCCGACAAAGACCGCTTCCGCGGCGAGCGGCACGTCGCTGTCCGTAAAGGCGGCAAGCGCCTCTTCCAGCGGGGCGTAAGAGAGCGGCTCTTCCCCCTCTTCCCGATAGAAGGAAAACTTCTCAGCCATTCTCCCTGCCCCCCTTATCCTCCACGCCGCCGCGCGTGAAACGTATGTCGGGATATTTGATGCGGTGGTGATAGAGCCCCGTCAGAGCGGAAACCAGCGTCTCCTTGATGACGTTGAGTTCGTTCATGGTGATCTCGCAGCGCGAAAACTGTTCAAGATCCATGCGCTCCTGGATGATGGAGCGCACCGCCTTTTCCACCTTTTCGGGCGTGCGGTCGGTGAGCGAACGGGTCGCCGCTTCGCAGGCATCGGCGATCATGATGATCGCCGCGATCTTGCTCTTCGGCTTGGGTCCCTGATAGGAATAATTTTCGATGTTGATTTCCCCGTCGGACATCCGGAGCGCCTTGGCATAGAAATATTTGATGGGCATGGTGCCGTGATGTTCGAGCGCGACTTCGGCAAAGAAACGGGGCAGGCGGTATGCCGTGATGAGGTCATAGCCGTCCTTGGTGTGCGAACGGATGATGTCCGCCGAAAGTTCGGGGGTCAGTTCGTCGTGCAGATTGTGATCGGTCTGGTTTTCGGTGAAAAAATCGGGCTGGCGGAGTTTTCCCACGTCGTGATAATAGGCGGCGGCACGCGCCAATTCCACGTTTTCTCCCAGCGCGGAAGCACAACTTTCGACGAGTTGCGCCACAGCCATGGAATGGTTGAACGTCCCCGGCGCCTCGCTTTTGAGGCGTTTGAGGAGTTTGGAATCGGGAGACGTCAACTCGCGCAGGCGGAAGACGGTGAGCACGCTGAAAAGCCCTTCAAATACGGGCAGGAACGCCAGAGAGAGAATGGCGGAAAAGACGCTGCCGCCCAGAGCGAAGCCCGCCGAGCGCAGCAGTTCCAGCCCGTCCAGATTGTTGTAATCGGTGATTTTCAGCAGCAGGATGATGACGACGGCGGGCACGGCGATGACGAACCCGGTGCCGAGGACGTGTCCCCGCGTCTTGGCGGAATTGCCCACGAATATCGCGAACATCCCGCCGATAAAGGAGATCATGAACGCCGAAAACATCTGGTTGGTCATGCCCGTGGCGACGTAGATCTGATAATCGACGAAGACGTCGAGCACGAACATCGCGACCGAAAAGACGACGTTGAGGAAGATGGCGTCGCGGTAGCCCACGAGAAAGAGGGTGAGCAGCGCGAGCATCGCCGCGGGGCGCGCATAGACGCTGATATAACTCCCGCACAGACTGTTCACGATGATGCTCGCATCCAGAATGAAGAACACCAGCCATATGTTCTTCATTTCCGTCAGAAAATTGCGCTTGTCGAAGAAATAATAGAGATAGATGATCCAGCAAAGAAGGAACAGGCAGCCGACGGTGAAAAAGAGCATGAACAGGTTTTCCGCCAGATATTGCGAATACCCTGCGGGATCGCCCAGAAAGACCATCAGCAGGGCAATGCCCAGCAGAATGAAATAATTGACCGCGAATACCGCGATGCTCTTGAAGAGAATGAGCCCCGTGAAGGGCCGTTCTTCATCGATTATCATTTGTTTTTACCTCCTTCCGCTTCCTCGGCGTCCCGCTCGTAAGCGCGGATGATCGCCATGACCAGCGGATGACGCACCACGTCCTTGTCCGTCAGGCGGCAGACGGCGATCCCCTCCACCCCTTTGAGGATGCGCGCGGCGTGAACGAGCCCGCTCTTCTTGCCTTCCGGAAGGTCGATCTGCGTGAGATCGCCCGTTACCATGACGCGGCTGCCCTCGCCCATGCGGGTCAGGAACATCTTCATCTGTTCCCGCGTCGTGTTCTGCGCTTCGTCCAGAATGATGAACGCATTGGAGATCGTGCGCCCGCGCATATAGGCGAGAGGCGCGATCTCGATCACCCCGCGCTCCATGTATTTCGTGTAATTTTCAAGCCCCAAAAGTTCCTGCAAGGCGTCATAGAGGGGCCGCAGATAGGGATCGACCTTGTTTTGCAGATCGCCCGGCAAAAAGCCGAGTTTTTCCCCCGCTTCCACGGCGGGACGGGTGAGCACGATCTTTTCCACCTGGCGGCTTTTGAGCGCGGCGACGGCAAGGCACACCGCAAGATAGGTCTTGCCCGTACCCGCCGGTCCGATGCCCAGAACGACGGTGTTGTTCTTCGCGGCGTCCACATACCGCTTCTGCCCCACCGTCTTGCACTTGACCTGTTTGCCACGCGCGGTGATGGCGACCACCCCCGACATGACCGAGCAGATGTCCTCCGCCCTGCCTTCGCGGGCAAGTTCGATGCAATATCCGATGCGGCTCCTGTCGATGGATTCGCCGTGGCGGATGATGTCCAAAAGGCTCTCCATCACCGCCGCGCCCGCGGCGGCGTCCGGTTCCTCTCCGTCCAGGAAAATGCTTGTCCCTTCCACGCGCGCCGTCAGCGCGAGCGCGCGCGTAACGGCAGTCAGATTTTCATCGAAATTGCCGAGCAGTTTTTGTAATTCGTCCAATCCGGACGTTTCCACCGTTGTTCTGCGTTGTGCCGTAAATCCTTTCCTCCAAAGGCGGGAATTTTTGTGTATGTATCCGTTCTTTTTTTTCGTATGCCCGCCGCACCCGCGGCGCGTTCAGTCCATGTTCTTGCGGACGGTGAGAAGATATTCCGCCGTTACGGCGTAACCGCCCTGCTGCGGCACGGCGCTTTGGGAAAGGAGTTCCGTTTCCCCCGCCGCCTGCACGAACAGGAGCGCCTGCGCCAGCGCGGTTTCCTCGCTCTCCGCGGCAAAAAAGCCTTCAAAACGGCATAAGATGCGCGCGCTCGCCATCACGAACCCGCCCTCTTTGCCGCCGACGAGCAGTTGTCCCTTTTTTACCTCGTCGCCCTCCTGCACCTGCGCCTCTCCGCGCAGAACGGTCAAGGACTGCACCACGCCTGCCTGCGCGGCATACAACCCGCCCGCCGCCGCGGGCGGCACGCCCGAAGACGTCTGCACCTCGACGGTGAGAACGCTCCCCGCCTTTTCCACGGAGCAGAAAACGACCCCCTCAAAAGACAGGATCTGCGCGGTGATTTCCGCCGTCCGACTACCGCGGTACATGCACCCGACGCGAACGCCGTTTTCCCGCAGGACGGAAAGCACCCGATCCCGGTAATACGCCCCCGTTCCGTCCACGTCGATGCGCAGAACAAAGAGATCGGAGAGCGCGCACAAAAGGACAAACGCCGCCGCACCGAGAAAAAATCCCGCCCGCCTTGCGAGCGCCGATGCCAGACGGCGGACGCCGAACGACCTTTCCGCCGTAATATTATAACATGAATCCCGCAAAATTGTAAAGGCTTTTTCACGGTTTTTCCGCTCGATACACAGCCGCAGCGTCCTTTTGTCCGGTTTTTCGACGTGCGCGACGGGGATATTTTCCCGCTGAAAGCGCAAAAGCGCCCCTTCGGGCGCGATCCCCTCGATGGTAAGTTGCAACGAAAACCACCCTTCCATGCCCGCGTCATCCCCCCTCTTTGCGCTGTACGCCGACGATTTTGCCGCGGATAAAGACGTCGCTCTCGCAGTACTTCGCCACCGTCAGCCCTTCGCCCGAAACGCACAGTTCGCCCCGCCGCAGGCGCAGGAGGATCTCCGTCGGGGAAAACGCCGTCAGGGACTTTACGTTCTGAAAATAGCCCCCTTTGCCCTCCCAGACGGTGTAAATGACGCCCGCGGCATCCCCCGCGGGCGGCTGCCCGTCGCCAAGTTGGGACAAGATCTCCTGCCAGAGCCGCATGTTTTCCTCTCTTCCTCCCCGCCTTTTTTTGTTTAATGTATGCCCGCCGAGGAAAAAGTATACCCGCCGGGGCACTGCCGTGCCGGCGGGCGGCAAAAAAAGTTTTTTCAGGTCTGCCCCGCTGCCTTGCGATCGTCCCCTTCCTTTTCCGCCTGCGGCGGCGGATTGCCCGTCAGCAGACAGACTTCCCGCTCGCAGCCGGCGGGATCGGGCGTTTCGGCTTCAAACGAAAGGACGTCCCCGTCGCGCAGAAGGGTATCGGCGCTCGGCGTGCGTGCCCCGCCGTCCCGCACAAGCCCCTTCACGGCGCACCCTTCCGGCAAAAGCACGTCTTTGAGGGGCATCCCCTCCAAAATGCTGTACCGCCGCACGGTCAGTTCCCGCGCGAAATGCACGGGGCGCACGCCGCGCTTTTTTTCGATCTGTTCGAGCAGCACCTCGTAAACGGGTCCCGTGCCCGCCGCCTGTCCGACCATATATCCCACGGCAACGCCCAAAACGACGGGCAGAAGGGAGGTGAAACTCCACGTCAGTTCGACGACCATCACCACGCCCGTGATGGGCGCGCGCACGACGCAGGTGAAGAACGCCGCCATGCCCACCATGACGATGAGATCGGAATCGGCGGCATCCATGCCCAGAAAATGCTGCATAAAGAGGGAGAGCAGCGCCCCCGCCGCCGCCCCGACGGCGAGCATGGGAATGAACACCCCGCAGGGCGCGCCGCAGGACATGTTGGCTATCGCCGCAAAAAAACGGAGACACAGGACGACGGCAATCGTGCCCGAAAGCCCCCAAGAAAGAGTATCCTGCACGCTCATCGGCGCCGTGCCGCCCTGCGTTCCGAGGGCTTCGATCAGGGCATGCCCGCCGCCCGTGGCGTATACGCTGATCAGTCCGAACGCGCCCGCCAGAAGAAAAGGGATCAGCATCCTTCCCGCGCCGCCGAAAAAGGTCAGTTTTTCCTCCGCGGCTTTTTTCAGACGGATGACTGCATGAAAAAACGCCACGCCGAGCAACGCGCAGACGAGCGCGCACAGCACCACATAGCCGTAACGGGTGTAAGGATAGGGAATTTCCGAAAAGGAAAAACTCGTGAACACGGCGCCCGTGGACAGCCCCAGCCCGCCGCGGATGAGATTGCGCGTGATCACCCCCGAGAGCACGGAGGAAAACGCGCAGATGAACACTTCGGGAGAAAATTTCTTGTGCGTCTCTTCAAAGGCGAACGCCATGCCCGTGAGCGGCGCGTTGAACGCCGCCGCCAGCCCCGCACAAGCCCCGCCCGTGATCTGATAGCGGCGGAGCATGTCCGTGCGGGAAAAGAGAGGCGCGGAAGCGTAGCCGCACGCGCCGCCGATCTGCACGCTCGGCCCCTCGCTGCCCGCCGACAGTCCCGTGAACACGCACAGAAGCGAGGCGGCGAACATGGAGCAAAGGACGGTGAAGGGATTATACCGCAGCGTCCCGCGCGCCGCGCCCTCGGTCTGCGGAATGCCGCTGCCGCGGATCATCGGCACCAACTGCACGAGCACGCCGATGAGCAGTCCCGCCGCCGCCAGCACGGCGAACAAGAGCGGAATCAAAAAGGCATGCCCGCGCAGATAGGCATACGCATCTTCCGCAAACCCTTCGGCGAGAGAGGTGCAGATGTTATAAAAAGTAACGACGACGCCCGCAAGGAACCCCGTAACACAGCCCATGAACAGCAGTTGCAGCCCGCGGTGGAACCAATTGCCGGCAAGCCGCCTGCCCCAGCCCGCGGCGGGCGCGCCGCCTGCGCCGCCCTTGTCTTTGCGGAAATTTTTGCGCATGCCGATCCCCTCCTTCTCTTATTTTTCTCTCTTCTTTCGGGATTTATTGTAACACCCGCACCGTCAACAGTCAATTATTTTTCTTCGCCCGCGCCGAGAAAGGCAAAAAATAACTTGCGCGCACGGGGATTTTATGCTACAATAGACAAAAAAGATACGCAGGAAGCACCACCGATGGAAAAAAAGCCTTTTGTTACCAAAGAACAGATCGAAGAGATCGTCAAGACATACCCCACGCCCTTTCACATCTATGACGAAAAGGGCATCCGCGAAAACGCGCGCAGGCTGAAAGAAGCCTTTGCCTGGAACAAGGGATTCAAGGAATATTTCGCCGTCAAAGCCACGCCCAACCCCTACATCATGCAGATATTGAAAGAAGAGGGCTGCGGCGTGGACTGCTCTTCCCTCACCGAACTCATGCTCTCGGACGCCGTCGGTTTTTCGGGAAAAGAGATCATGTTCTCTTCCAACGTTACCCCCGCCGCCGATTTTCGTCTGGCGCGGAAACTCAACGCCATCATCAACTTCGACGACCTCACGCACGTCGATTTCTTTGCGGGGATCGCCCCCTTTGCCGAGACCATGTGCTGCCGCTATAACCCCGGCGGGGACTTCACCTTGAACAACGCCATCATGGACACCCCCAAAGACGCCAAATACGGCATGACCAAAGCACAGATGAAAGAGGCGTTCTTAAAACTCAAAAATTACGGGGTGAAACACTTCGGCATCCACGCCTTCCTCGCCAGCAACACCACCGACAACGGGTACTATCCCAAACTCGCCTCCATCCTCTTCCGCCTCGCCGCCGAACTCGCCGAAGAGACGGGCGTGCACATCGCTTTTGTCAACCTTTCGGGCGGCGTGGGGATCGCCTACCGCCCCGATCAGCGGGAAAACGACATCTTCGTCATCGGCGAAGGGGTGCGCAAGGCATATGAAGAGATCCTCGTGCCCGCGGGCATGGGCGATGTTGCCGTCTTTACCGAACTCGGGCGGTTCATGCTCGCGCCCTACGGACACCTCGTCGCCAAAGTGCTGCATGAAAAACATATCTGGAAGGAATATGTCGGGCTGGACGCCTGCGCCGCCAACCTCATGCGCCCCGCCATGTACAAGGCGTATCACCACATCACCGTGCTCGGCAAGGAGAACGCCCCCTGCGACCACATGTACGACGTTACGGGCGGGCTGTGCGAAAACAACGATAAATTTGCCATCGACCGCATGCTCCCCGCGATCGACGTCGGGGATTACGTCGTCATCCACGACACGGGCGCGCACGGGTTCTCCATGGGATATAACTACAACGGAAAACTGCGCTCGGCGGAACTTCTGCTCCGCCCCGACGGCTCGGTCAAATGCATCCGCCGCGCCGAAACGCCCGAAGATTATTTTGCCACCCTCGATCTTGCCCCCTTCAAAAAGCGTTGAAGGGAACAAGGCTGCCGACCGTCGATCGAACGAAAAAACCGATAAGGAGAAAAAGAGATGAATGAAAAAGTCATGCGCAATCTGAGTTACGGACTGTTCGTGCTGACCGTCAAAGACAGGGACGGCGCAAAGGACACCGGCTGCATCGTCAACACCGTTACCCAGGTAACCACGACCCCCAACCGGATCACCGTGGCGGTCAACAAGGGGAATTATACCGCCGAACGCATCCTCGCGACCAAAAAATTTGCCGTATCCGTTCTCGATACGTCCGTAAAATTCGATCTGTTCGAACGGTTCGGCTTCCACAGCGGCAGGGACACCGACAAATTCAGGGATTTTCATTCTTGGGATACCGCGTCCAACGGCTGCGCCTTTCTCACGGCGGGCGCGAACGGATATCTTTGCTGCAAAGTCGAAAACGTCCTGGACCTCGGCTCGCATTATCTCTTCATCGCCGAAGTTACCGACGGCGCCGTGCTCTCCCGCAACGAATCCTGCACCTATGCCTACTATCACGCCAACGTCAAGCCCAAGCCGCAAACGGACGCGGCGGGACAGACCGTCTGGCGCTGCACGATCTGCGGGTATGAATACAAGGGCGAAGAACTGCCGCCCGATTTCATCTGCCCCGTCTGCAAACACCCCGCATCCGATTTCGAGAAGGTCGGAAAATGAGCGGACTTTCCGGTTGAAAAACATCCCCCGCGAAACGGTCGTTTTTGCGGGGGATATTTCTATGTTTTCCCGGACACGGTATGCCCGTTTCGCCCCGTGATCCTATTCAAAAAGGCAAATTTTTTCGAACAAAAGCAACGACGGGATTTTTTTACCCTTTCCCCCGTTCAATGCGGGCATGGTGCCTTAAATATCCCCGCACGGCGTTTGCCGCGCGGGGATATCGTTTTTCTTGCCGCCCTTTCAGTTGTCCCCGTTCCGCGGGATCAAAAACCCGCGGCGGGCAAGTTCCGCCTCGATGCCGTCGAGCACCTCTTCGCTCTCGGCGGTAACCGTATGATAATGATAGTCCGAAGTGATGTTTTTCAAAAAATCCGATTTGCCGCGCGCGATGTCCGCCATGAACGCATCCGCTTTGCTGCGGCTGTCGATGCCCATCGGCGCGGTGATCGTGCCGTATACTTTGTGATGCACGAACACGTTCTCCACACAGCCGCCCCTGTCGGCGATCAGGCAGAGTTCTTCCCGCGTTTCGCCGTCCGAGTGGCGCACCTTGAAGGTGCGGGAACAGACCTTTTTGCCCGGCAGGACATAGCCGCGGTTGGTCGAAAGGATGTCCTTCCCCTCGGCGCGCAGAAGTGCCACGTCCTGCACCACGACCTGGCGGCTGACGCCGAACATTTGCGCGATCTTTGCCGCCGCCAGCGGCTTTTCGCCCAGCAGACGGCTTATCTCTTTTCTGCGTTCCTCACCCGTCATGTTCCGCTCCCCCTGTTCCGTTTTTCTCTCATACGGCGTGCAGATTTTTCAAAGAAACGTCCAAGACGGGCGCGGAATGCGTGATGGCGCCGCAGGAAACGACGTCCGCCCCGATGTCTTTGAGCCGCGCGACGTTCTCTTTAGTTACGTTGCCCGAGATCTCCACGATCGCCCTGCCCGCAATGATGCGTACCGCTTCGCGCATATCCTCAAAGGTCATGTTGTCGAGCATGATGATGTCGGCGCCCGCTTCCGCCGCTTCCCGCGCCATATCCGTCGTTTCGACTTCCACTTCCACTTTCGTTGCGAAAGAGGCATACCGTTTTGCCGCCGCCACGGCGTTTTTCACGCCGCCCGCCGCGCCGATGTGGTTGTCTTTGAGCAGAACGGCGTCCGAGAGGTTGTAACGGTGGTTACCGCCGCCCCCCGCACGCACGGCGTATTTTTCAAAGAGCCGCAGCCCCGGCGTCGTCTTGCGGGTATCAACAAGGCGCAGCCCGCTCCCGGCAAGGAGCCTGACCATGGCGCGCGTCGCCGTGGCGATGCCGCTCATGCGCTGCAAAAAATTGAGCGCGGTGCGCTCTCCCGTCAGGATGGCGCGCATGTCCCCGCGCACCAGCCCGAGGCGCTGCCCCTTTTTCACTTCCGCGCCGTCCTCGGCAAACAATTCGATCTCCGCCGCGGGATCGAGCAGGCGGAAGGTCCGCGCAAAGACGGACAGCCCCGCAATGACGCCGTCCTGTTTGCACAGAAGTTCGGCTTCGCCCTTTTTATACCCCGGCAAAACGCAGTTGGTGGAAACGTCCTCTTGCGTTACGTCCTCGGCAAGCGCCGCGAGGATGATTTTGTCGCCGTGGACCTTCATTGTGATTTCATCGATCATGCCTTTCTCCTTTCGCTCTCCGCCCGCTGCCTGTTTGCTTCCGCGCGCACGAGCGCCGCATATGTTTTTTTCAGCGTATCGTAATCGGCATAAGCCGACAGATCCTTTTGGGGGAATTTTTTGATCCTGCCCGCGCCGTCTTCCGCCATCGCCTGCGCCGCCCGCTCCGCCCAGACGAGGCTTTCCAGCAGGGAATTGCTGGCAAGACGGTTCTTGCCGTGCACGCCGTTGCAGGCAGTCTCGCCCGCCGCATACAGCCGCCGCATGTTCGTCCTGCCCCAAAGGTCGACTTTGATGCCGCCCATGAAATAATGCTGGGCGGGCACGACGGGCACGGGCGTCTTTAATACGTCGTATCCCTCTTCAAGACAATGGGCAAAAATGGTGGGGAAGTGTTCGCGCAGGGTTTTTTCGCCGACGGGACGCATATCCAGGCGCACGAACGAGGAACCTTCCTTTGCCATCTGCTCGCGGATGGCAGCCGTAACGACGTCCCGCGGCAACAGTTCGTTGCAGAACCGTTTTCCGTCCGCGCCGAGGAGCACCGCCCCTTCGCCGCGCACCGACTCGGAGATCAGAAACCGCCTGCCGTGTTTGGGCGAATAGAAAGTCGTGGGGTGAATCTGCACATAGTCGATGTGTTCGGTCTGCACGCCGTTTTGCAGCGCAATGGCGACCGCGTCGCCCGTCAGGTGGCGGTAATTCGTGGAATGCTCGAAGAGCCCCCCTACGCCGCCCGTCGCCAGAAGGGTATGATCGGCGTACACGGGAAAGACGGCGCCCGTCGCCTTTTTCCGCACGATGCCGCCGAAACATTCCCCTTCTTCCGTCAGGATGTCGACAAGTTCGACTCCTTCCGCAAGGCGCACGTTCTCCCTTTGCCGCACCGCCGAAAGAAGGCGCCCCGCGATCTCTTTGCCCGTCGTGTCGCCGTGGAAGAGAATGCGCGGCGACGAATGCCCGCCTTCGCGCGTGTAGCGGAAGTTCCCCGCCTCGTCCCGCGCGAACGCCACGCCGCAGGCGACCAGCCGCGCGATGACCGAAGGCGAACGCCGAATCATCTGTTCCACGGCGGCGGAATCGTTTTCATAGTGCCCCGCGCGCATGGTATCTTCAAAATAACCGTCGAAATCCGCAGGATCTTTGAGCACGCAGATGCCTCCCTGCGCCAGGAAAGAATCGCTCTTTTCCGCGCCGTCTTTGGAGAGAACGAGCACTCTCATCTCTGCGGGCAGGTGCAGGGCGCAGAAAAGCCCCGCCACACCCATGCCCGCAATGAGCACGTCATACCGTTCGGAAAAATTGTCCTCTTGCATCTTTTTTCTCCCGTCAGCCGAGTTCGAGCATCCGCGCGAGCGGAACGCGGGCGCGCGCCCCTTCTTCTTCGCTTATCTCCACTTCCCCCGCGCCCTCTTCCAGACAGCGAAGGACTTTTTCCAAGGTGATTTTTTTCATATCGGGGCATACCATGCCCGCGGCGAAAAAGGTTTTTTGCGGATAACGCTTTTTCAGTTCAAAGAGCACGCCCGGTTCGGTGCAGACGATGAATTCCGTTGCCTCGCTCTGTCCCGCAAAGGAGATGATCTCCGCCGTGCTGCCGAGAAAATCGGACAGTTCCCGCACTTCCTTTTCGCATTCGGGATGGGTCAGCACGAGCGCGGCGGGATGCAGCGCCTTTGCCGCCGCCACGTCCGCCGCCGGCAGAAAGGCGTGCACGGGACAATAGCCGCCCGAAAAATAAAACTTCTTTTCGGGCAGTGCCGCCGCCACGAAAGCGCCGAGGTTGCGGTCGGGGATGAAGAGAATGTTCTTCTGCGGCAGCGCCCCGACGATCTTCACCGCGTTGGAAGAGGTTACGCATACATCCGCAAGGGCTTTGAGCGCCGCCGTGGAATTGACGTAACACACGACGGCGAGGTCGTCCGTTTCGCGGCGCAGTTTTGCGATCTGCTCCGCCGTCGCCATGTGCGCCATGGGACAGTCCGCGGACGGATCGGGCAGGAGCACCTTTTTGGCGGGATTGAGTATCTTGGCGCTTTCCCCCATGAAATGCACGCCGCAGAACACCACGACGTCGGCTTTCGTCTGCCGCGCGACGCGCGCGAGATAGAAGGAATCCCCCACGAAATCGGCGACCGCCTGCACTTCATCGGGGACATAGTAATGCGCCAGGATGACGGCGTTTTTTTGTGTTTTAAGCGACAGGATGCGCTCGCTGATCGTCTGCATGACTTCCCCTTCGTTCCGTAATTTTTCCCTGTAACTATACACTTAATTTTTACATGTGTCAAGACAATTGCGTCCTTCGGAAAAAAGGGGGCGAAAAACTTTTTTTATCCACGTTTTTTGTCCCGTTTTTTCATTTTTTTGTCTCCGCCGTGCCCGCTGCCGTGAAAGGAAAGAACAAAAAAACGCAGACGAAACGGAAAAAGCGGTGCGGGAAGAAACGAAAGAGGGCGCGGAAAGGGGAAACGGGAATACAAAAAAATCCCGCTTCCTTGCGGAAACGGGAAGGGAAACGGTGATATCCGTCATCCTTTATTTTTTCATTGCCTGCACCTGTTTGGCGACTTCCTCGGAGAGGTCCTCCTGCTTCTTTTCGAGCCCTTCGCCCATGACGTAGAAATCGAAGCCGTTGATCGCCATGCCCGAACCTGCGGATTTCAGCAGGGAGGCAACCGTCTTTTTGTCGTCCTTGATGAACGCCTGGTCCAAAAGGCAGTTTTCCTGGTAGAACTTTTTGATGCCGCCCATGACCATTTTTTCGGCGATCTCGGGCTTTTTGCCCGCATTGATCGCCTGTTCTTTCAAAATCTCCTTCTCCCGTTCAATCTTTTCCGCGGGCACGTCCCCTTCCGAAAGATATGCGGGTTTGGTGAAGGCGATCTGCAAAGTGATGTCGTGCGCCGTTTCCTTCACGGCGTCGGTCGCCTCGTCGCAGGCGACGTCCAGAAGGACGCCCAACTTGCCGCCGAGGTGGATATACGTCGTCTGATAGCCTTCCGATTCACGCACGACAAAGCGGCGCACGGAGATCTTTTCGCCGATGACGGCGACCTGTTCCTTGATGAAGGTCTCCACCGTCTTGCCCGCTTCGCCCGTAAATTCCTGCGAGAGCAGTTCTTCCACGGTCGCGGGCTTCTTCGCCGCGATGTGCTTTGCGACGGCGAGCACGAGGTCGTGGAATTTGGGACCGTTGGCAACAAAGTCCGATTCGCAGTTAACTTCGACGAGCACGCCCGTCTTTCCCTCGACATAGCCGAGGACGACCCCTTCCGCCGCGATGCGGGAAGCCTTCTTTTCCGCCTTGGCGATGCCGCGCTCGCGCAGCAGTTCGCATGCCTTTTCCATATCGCCGTCCGCGTCGGTCAGCGCCTTTTTGCAATCCATCATGCCCGCGCCCGTCTTTTCGCGCAGAGCCATAACGTCCTTAGCCGTAAATGCCATAATTCTTTTCTCCTTATAATGATATGCGTTGCTTGGGAATCAAACGATTGCCGAGGGGAGCGGAAAGGCTTACTCCGCCTTTTCTTCGGCAGGGGCTTCCGCTTCTTCCATAGCCGCCTCTTCCGCAGCCGCTTCGGCGACTTCCGCCGCGGCTTCCTCTTTTTCCTCTTCGGTCGGAGCGGCAACGCTCAAAAGCGCCTCTTCGCCCTGGTTGGCTTCGATGACCGCGTTGGCGATGACCGAGGAAATGAGTTTGATGGCGCGGATGGCGTCATCGTTGCCGGGAATGACGTAATCGATGAGATCGGGATCGCAGTTGGTGTCCGTGATGGCGACGACGGGGATGCGGAGTTTTCTCGCTTCGGCGACGGCAATGTCCTCGTTGTGCGGATCGACGACGAAGAGCAGCCCGGGCAGCGTCTTCATATTGCGGATGCCGCCGAGGTTGGATTCCAATTTCTCCTTTTCCTTTTTGAGGTTCATGACCTCTTTTTTGGGCAGAAGGTCAAATTCGCCGCTCTGCTCCATGCGCTCGATCTGTTCGAGGCGCTCCACGCGGGAACGCATGGTCTTGAAGTTGGTGAGGCAGCCGCCCAGCCAACGGGTGTTGACATAGTGCATGCCGCAACGCTCCGCCTCTTCCTTGATGGCGGTCTGCGCCTGCTTTTTGGTGCCGACGAAGAGAACGCTCTTGCCCTCTTTGACCTGATCGACGACGAAGTTATACGCCTTTTCGATGTACTGCACGGTGAGTTGCAGGTCGATGATGTGGATGTCGTTGCGCGCCGCAAAGATATACGGCTTCATTTTGGGGTTCCACTTGCGGGTCTGGTGTCCGAAGTGCACGCCCGCTTCGAGAAGTTGTTTGATAGAGATGACTGCCATGATAAATTCCTCCGTTTTACCTCCCCTCCCGCCGTTTTGCCACATGTTACCCCGCAGGAAAAAAATTTACGGAGCACGGAATGTGCGGCGGACAAGGGTGTGAATTTTTTATCAGCAACGACAATTTTACCATATTTCCCCGCGCTTGACAACCGTTTTTGCCGCAAAATGCAAATTTTTATGCTTCCGCTTTCATAATTTTATCTTTCTTTCGCCCCTTTTTCTTCCGAAACGCGGCAAAAACGAGAAAGCGGGATACGCCCGTCATGCCGATCCCGTCCAAACTCACTTCTGTCCGGACGCCGTTCTCACAGGCATATCCCCGGCATTCCCCGTCGGTATAAGTAAAGAAATAGCCTTCCGCATCGCTCTCCACGGTATTTTCGTCTGCGTCGATCGCCGGCAACGCATTCTTTCCGTCGAATCGGAAGTCGCACTTTGCTCCGATCGCTCGGGAATCGTCCGATTTTATCACTTCATTCGTCATGGAAAAATTGCCGAGCGACAGAACGAGCGCATCGTTCCATTCATCTGCGGACAATTTTTCTCCGACGAAATCGCCTGCCGCGCCGCTGTTGCCCGCACCGGAAGTGTTTTCATCCTGCACGGCGATTTTGCAGCCCGCCGCCACCGTCATGAACAGAGCGGAGAGCGCGAAGACGATCCCGAGCAGAACGCTTTGGATCTTTTTGCTTTTCATGTGTAAATCCTCCCTTATATCGTTTGATTTTTCATCCGTATATATTTCGGCAACGAACTGCCGATTATATGGACGATTTTATTATACCCCTCCCCCGTAAAAAGTCAAATGTTAAAGCGCATAAAAATTATATGCGTTTCTTTCTCCCGCCGCACCTGCCTTGCCGCCGCGCAAAAATATCCCCGCCCGCCGCAAAAAGCGGCAGGCGGGGACATCCCGTTTGCATCGATCAAGTTGTCGCGCGGACGGTTGCCGCGCCCCTCGTGCGCTTATGCGCCCAAGGCAATTTTCAGATAGTCGAGTTCGCCGACGAAGGAATAGTTGTTGTCGGGAGCGCCGCCTAATGTGCTCGTCGCGCCAAAGAGATGGGTGAAAGTGAGGTCGGCATTCCACGCAAGTTTGCCCTTGGACACGCCGTCCATGAAGAGTTCGACCTGATGCGACGCGCTGTCATAGGAAAGTTTCCAGACATGCTCGGTATAGATCTCGCCCACGACGTCCTTGAACTGCGCCCTTGCGTCGTTGTTGCGCAGATAGATGCCGTTGGTTTCCTGGAAGGTAACAAAGACGTTGGCGCCGTTGGTGAGGAGCACCGCGGCGTGCCCGTTCATGGGACTGCCGCTCTTGCCCTTCCATTCGATCGACCAATTCCGGTCTTTGGAGAGTTTGACGGGCGCGGAGAGTTCCCAATAGACGCTGGAGCCGTCCGCCGCGTGCGTGTATTTCCCGTCCGTGAATACGGCGCTGCCGTCCCCCACTTTGGTCGCCGTGAGAAGCCCGTTCGCCTCGGACATGTCCCCCTCGTCAAAGTTCCATTCATAGCCATCTGCCGCGGGAGCGGGCGGTTCCGCCTCGTCCTCGGCGGCAATTTTCAGATAGTCGAGTTCGCCGACGAAGGAATAGTTGTTGTCGGAGTTGTCGGAAGCGCCGCCTAATGTGCTAGTCGCGCCGAAAAGATGGGTGAAAGTGAGGTCGGAGTTCCACGCAAGTTTGCCCTTGGATACGCCGTCCATGAAGAGTTCGACCTGCCCTGCCGCGCTGTCATAGGAAAGTTTCCAGACGTGTTCGGTATAGATCTCGCCCACAACGTCCTTGAACTGCGCCCTTGCGTCGTTGTTGCGCAGATAGATGCCGTTGGTTTCCTGGAAAGTAACAAAGACGTTGGCGCCGTTGGTGAGGAGCACCGCGGCGTGCCCGTTCATGGGACTGCCGCTCTTGCCCTTCCACTCCATGGTCCAATTCTGGTCTTTGGAGAGGAGCAGGGGCGCGGAGAGTTCCCAATAGACGCTGGAACCGTCCGCCGCGTGCGTGTACTTGCCGTCCTTGAACACGGCTTCGCCTTCCCCCACTTTGGTCGCCGTGAATCTTCCGCTCGCCTCGGACATGTCCCCCTCGTCGAAGTTCCATTCATAAGCCCCGCTCGCAGGCGCCACTTCATAGATCGGTTCGGCAAGATAGGTCGCGGGATCCACGCCCGCCTTTTCGGGATCGCCGAGCCCCATGTAATCGAGCACGGCGCGGCAGGAATCGGAGCCGACCTTACGCAGACCCGCCGCGTTCAGGTGCACGTTGTCCGAAAGCATGTAATCGGTGTGGAAGAGGTAGTAATTGGCGGGCGCCTTGTCGCAGACGATGATGTCCTCGTTGTCCAAGGCAAGTTGGTTCTGCGCCGCGTTGACCGTCTTGACACCTGCAAGGCTTTCATAGGTATTTCTGCCCGTATAGATGATGGCGCCGAACTCAAAATCGAACGCCGCTTGCAGCCCGTTGTGGAACTGCATGTAGGTTTTCATGTATTGTTCTTTGGACGTGGTTGCCATCGTATTGGAGTTCCGAGAGTCGGACTCGCCCTGATACATGACGTAGAACGTGCGGCCGATCTCGAACGTGCCCGCTTCTTCGAGATAGTCGAGGCAGGCGGTGAACTTGGTTACGATGTCGTTATACAGCGTCTGTCCGGGCGCGAACTTGGCGATCTCCTGCCCGCCGCGCGCCACGTGTACGGCGACGACCTTTCTGCCCGTTTTCGCCACGTAATCGGCGCAGAACTGCGGCACGATGCTCGAACCGCTGGACGGTTCCGCCGCTTTCAGTTTTTCGCCGACGGGATTGCGCAGCGCCGTCAGGCTGTCCGTGTTGTATTTATATTCATAGGCATAGTCCGCGGGAATGCTGACGGAATACGGCGAAGTTTCCCGCCCGACCATGTTGGACTGCACCGTGAAGAGGATGACGTCCACCACGTCGACGGCGGGCTGGCTGACGGTAACGGTGCACGTTGCGCTCTTGCCGCCCGCTTCCGCGGTGATGACGGCTTGCCCCTCGCCGACTGCCGTTACCCTGCCGCCCGACACCGTGGCGACGGCGGCATCGTCCGTGGACCATTCCACGTCCCTGTCCGTCGCGTCGGCGGGTTTGACCGTTACGGTGAGCGTGTAACTTTCCCCGATCTCCAATGCAAGCGCCGTTTCGTCCAACGAAACCTCGGACACGGCGACCGTCTGTCCGCCGCCCGAAGAATCACTGCCCGAAGAATCACCGCCCGCGGAAGCGCTGCCCGAAGAATCGCCGTCTGAAAAATCGCAACCCGCCGCCACCGTCATAAACAGAGCGGAAAGCGCGAAGACGAGCCCGAGCAGGACGCTTTGGATCTTTTTGCTTTTCATGTGTAAATCCTCCCTTATACCGTTTGATTTTTCGTCCGTATGCATTTCGGCAACGAAATGCCGATTATATGGACGATTTTATTATACCCCCCCCCCGTAGAAAGTCAATTGCAAAAAATATACAAATTATATTGCGTTTCTTCCCCGCCGCACTGCCTTGACTCACCGCGCGTTCCTGTTCGGCGGCGAAAGACGCCTTTTGGCGGGGAGCATGTCCGTGCCGAACGAAAAAACGAAGGACGAAAAGGAGCGCCCCGCGGCAAACAGCCGCGGGGCGCTCCCTTACACTCAAACCCATATTCTTTTATCTTTTTTCCGCCGCGCCGACCCCGAAAAAATCTCTTCTTCCAAAAAACGTCCCTCCGCAACGAATCCTTTCTCTTTTGTTATTGTATACTAACCAATGGTTATTTGTCAAGTATTTTCTAACCATTAGTTATATTTTGAGGCTAAGAGAGGGACGGTTTATGAACGAAACGGGACAAGTCATCAAACGGCGGTTGCGGGAAGAGATCAAAAACAGCGGACTGACGACGACGGAGATCGCGCGGAAAGTGGGCGTTTCGCCCGAAATGATCACCCAATACGCGACCACAAAAAAACTGCCGCGGCTGGATACTTTTGCCGCGCTGTGCAAGGCGCTGGACGTTTCCGCCGATTACATTCTCGGACTGCGGGACTATTGAGCGGGCGGCAGAAAACGCAGGCGGACGCGGCGAGCGGGCGAAGGCAATCGGGCGGCGACGGAAAAGAAAAAAGCGCCCCCTTTGAGCCGCGGGAGCGCAGACGGGAGAGAACGGTCATTCGCCGTCCTCTTCCTCCTCTTCGCATTGTTGCAGATAAATGCCGAACACGGCATCGGCAAGGGCTTCGTCCTCGACTTCGTTGAGGACAAATTCGTCGCCGTCCTCTTCGATGCTGAACACGAAACCGCCTTCGTCCTCTTCGCTCTCGGGCTCCGCAAGTTCAAAGATGCCGTAGCGCGCGCCCTTATACTCGATGGTGGCGAGATGATAGAATTTTTCGGTCTTGCCGTCCTCGTCCACGAGTTCCAGCGGTTCGTCCTCAAATGCCTCTTCGGGGAGCATTTCGTCTTTGTCTGTCATGATTTTTTTCTCCTTATTGATTTTGCGGTCTGTTCCTGCGGGCAAGAAAGCCTTCCAGGATATACGCCGCCGCGACGGCGTCCACGCTTTTTTTATGCTTTGCCGCCTTCAAGCCCTCTTCGTGCAAGGTGTCGTGCGCTGCAAGGCTGGTGAAGCGCTCGTCCTCCGTGAATACGGGCATGCCCGCCGCTTCCCGCAATTTTTCAATGAAGCCGCGGGCTTTTTCGGTCTGCGCGCTCTCGCTGCCGTCCGCGTTCAGGGGCAGCCCGCACACGATGCAGCCGACCCCGCGGCTGCGCGCGGCTTGCGCCATCGCTTCCACGTCGGCAAAAAAGTTTCCCGTGCGGCGATAGGTCTCGGAAGGCAGGGCATAACTGTTGAACGGATCGGTTACGGCAATGCCGATGCGCTTATCGCCGATGTCCAGCGCCATGATGCGTTTTTCCATACCGATATTATACTATACCCCGCCGCATTTTTCAAGCGTTTCCCGAAAAATTTCCGAAAAACGGAAATTCTTTTTTTGTCCGTAACAAACGGAACGGGCGGGAAAACGCCTTTTCCCGCCCGCATCCGACTGTTTTGTGCCCGTGCGCCGCTCAGCCGCGGCGCTGTTCTTCCCCGCCGGGCGCGGCGTCTTCCATGGCTTTGAGTTTTTCGTCCATCATCTTGTCCACTTTGTCCATGACTTCCTGCTGTCCCTTTTTGACCAGGGAACGCGCTTTATAATTGTTCGCCACGACCAGGGCGCCGCTTAAAAATCCGAGCGCCAGACCCAAACAAAACATCTTTTCCATTTGCGAAAGCCTCCGTGCGGCGGCGCTTTTGCCGCCGCACGGACAGTATGCGCGCATTCACTTCTCTTTATGCAGGTTTTCGAGATATTCCACCCGCGCACGCAGCGCCGCGTTCTCCGCTTTCAGCCCTTCCGTCAACCGCTCGACAAGTGCGTCGATCTCCTCTTCCAGCCGCCGCTGCAACGCCGTCTTATTCATGCGCAAAACGGGCGCCGCCGAAGGGGGCATGCCCAAAGATTCCGCCACTTTCCGCACGCGCTCCGGTTGCTTTTTGAGCAGGTTGCGGTATTTGTTCTGCAAGCGCAGCGTGAGTTTTTCGTCCCCCGCGGTGATGTTGCGGATGGCGCGGCGCACGGAGAGCCCCTTCGCCTTTTCGGCGAGAATGCTGCGCAGGACCGCGTCCGTTTCCTCTTCGGAAAACGCGCGGATCTTCTCCACGGAAAGATTCGTCCCGTCCAAAAGCCGCACCACCCGTTCGTCCCCCCTCTGTTTCAGGAGCGTGTAATAATAATTGCGCACGCTGCCTTTGGCGCGGCCGTGCGTCTTGCCGAAAGAGGCAAAGAGATAGGAAAGCGCCTTGCCTTCCCGCTTGCCCGCCGCAATGTAATCGACCAATTCTTTGGCTTCTTCCCGCGTGTAACCGTTGATTTTTTCCGTATCAGACATAGCCGAAACCGTCCTTGATTTTTTCCTTTCCGCTCCTTTTATTGACATATCCGCGCAGATTTATTCATACATTTGCAATATGAGAGTATATTTTTTATCCGCACGGCGCTGCGCCCTGCGGATCAACGGCGCGTTTGCGGGGTATGCCGACGGGTTTCCGCGTTTTCTGGACCTGTCCCCCCGCGACCTGCCCTTTTGCGAATTTCTGCCCGTCGACAGCGCTTTCTGCCCCCTGCGCTTTGTGTTCACCGAAGAGATCGCCTTCCGCCCGCCCGCAGGGCTTTCCCTCTGCTTCCTGCCCGACGGCGTTGCCCTGTACGCGGACAAGTTTCTTTGCGCGGACGCCGCCTTCCGCCTGCTGGCGCGCCGGGAGGTCGCGGGCGGCACGATGACCGTTTTCAGCCAATCGGGCGTGCATTATCTTTGGGAGCGGACGGGCGAGGCAAAGACGGGCGATCTCGGCGAAGCCTTCCGCGGGTGCGGGATCGCGGGCTGCGGCGGCTGCGTCCTGTTGCAGGGCGAGGGCGCACTGTGCGCCATCGGCGGGGACGGAACGCCCTTCTTCCGCGGCGCCGCCGAACAGGTGGTTTTTGACCGATCGGACGGCGAAGAGGCGGGCGGCACGCTGCGCGTCGTCGCCCCGGCGGGAGATTTCAGGGGCAGAAAAACCGCGCTGACCTTCCGCTGTGAAAACGGACGCGCCGATCTGCAAGAACGCACGCGCTCGGACGCACAGCCCCTGCCCGAACGGTTTGCCCTCTGCGCGCTGCTGCAAGCCCTGCAACAAAACGAGGACGAAGAAGCAGCCGAACTTTTAAGCGGCGACCTTCTTGCCGACCTGTCCGCGCTCAAAGATTATTTCGGGGCATATACCGCCGTTTTCCCCTTGCCGTTCACCCCCTTTGCCGCGGGCATGCTGCGGCAAAAACGCCCGAACGTTTACGAAATGAAGGGCTATGCCGCCGAGATGAAGGAAGGCAGGATCCAAAACATCCGCCGCACGTTCTGACCGCAAGAAAAACGGGCGCACCCGCTTTCGGGTGCGCCCGTTTTTGTCCTTTCATGAAAAATCAATATCTGTCCACCCTCGCCCAATTGATGGTGATGGGCTTGACGGGAACGTTATAGGTCGCCGTCAGGTTATAGCCCGCGCAATAGGGCGCATCGTCGTCCACGCTCAATTCGGCTTCTTCGGTAAACGAGGGATCCCCTTCGTCCTCGCCGTCGAGCCCGTTGGCGGAGATATAACTGTTGATGGCGGCGATGAGGGAATCATACACCTCTTCGGCATTCTCGTCATACAGTTCCCCGAACACGGTGTATTCGCTGTTCACGGAAGATTCGGAAGTGAAACTGATGTAGAAGAGGGACGTGGCGGAGTTGTAGATGTAACTGCGCTCGTCGTACCACCGCGCATCGCCCTCGACGTCCGTGCGGCGGGTTTCGCGCTTGGTGAAGACCTGCGTGTTGGGCACGCCGTCCTTGGGCGTATAATACATGACCAGCGCGCCCTCTTTCTTGGCACCGTATTTCTTGTCGTTGTTTTCGATGCTGTAATTGTTCTGCTCGAACTCGCCCACGACGGTATTGAGCCCCGAATTTTCATCGGGCACGCCGTCGCCGTCCGAATCCTTGCCGAACACGGTCTGCGTCAGGGATACTTTGCCCGCTTCGATCCAGTCAAAGTAATTCTTCTCGTCCAGCCCGTTCGTATCCGTGTCCGCGAGCGACTCATTGTAGGTATACCCGCCCGTGAACATGCCGACCGCTTCGTCGTAATCGTGGAAGCAGAGCCCGTCATAGTAATCGGCGTCCACCAACTCGATGAAGTGCCGCACGGTGTTGGGGAAGAATTTGCGGTACAATCTGTATTCGAGATTATACGTCTTGCCGTTGAAACTCAGACTGAGCGTTACCTTCGGCTGCGAAGATTCGCAGGCGGTGAAGACAAACGCCGTGCCGACGAGCAGGAGCGCGGCAAAGAAAACGGCTGCCGCCCGTCCGATCTTATGCAGAATTTTTGTCATTGCGACCCTCCGTGCGCCCTGTTCCTTGGCGGCACGGGCTTCCCCCGCACGCCGCCGCCGAACGCATGCTGCGCAATCATAAAAAAATAAATAACACAACGGCGGAGCGAAATAAAGACGCCGCACGCTGTATTATCTATTTTACCCGTATTTTGCCTTTCCGTCAAGGGTTTTTTGCCCCGATTTTGCAATAAATTCACGCCGAACGGAATTTTCATCAAACCAACACCCGCGCCGCCGCAAGAAGACGGGCTCATCTTTCCCCCGCGCCCTCTCCGCCGTCCGACCGCGGCGCCGCGTCGGCGATTGCCGCTTCCCGCGCGATGCGGACCGAAGACGCCGCAAAAACGTCCGCGGCGGTGAGCGGTGCCCTTTCTTCTGTTCGCGCTTCCGCGTCGGGCAGAGCAGGCTGCCGCGATGCGGGACGGTATTTGCGCAGTTTGCCGCAATAGATGAGTTTTGCCCCGGGCAAGCCGAGAAAATCGATGGGCTTGACGATCTCGCCGAAAGTGCCCGGCGGAATGACGCCGCTGCGTTCGAGGATCTCGCGGACGAACTCCGAACAGTAATAATGGTGTTTTCTGCGGTGTTTTTTGGAAAAATAGGCGAGGAACAATCCGCCGTAATTGTAGTGATATTTTTCCCGCTCCCGCCACATCTTTTCTATCCGTTCCCGGATGGCGTCGTACTGCGCCTGCGTGCAGGGCAATGCAAGGACCTGCGCTTCCGTATTCCGAAACCGCCCGAACGTGCCCTTGTCGGAATATTCCCTGACGAACGCGCCCCAGAAGGGATTGCAGGGATATTTCCGACCGAAGGAATACATGGGGACGAGCGACTCTTCCAGCGAAAGCGAGGCGTGGTTATATTTGGCGCCCGTCAGGACCTTCAATATCCTGGATAAAGCCGTCCCCGTCTGGCTGACGACGATGTACAATTTTCTTTCTTCCTGCATAACGATTCACCCGTTCGACCCGTTCTCCTCTCCCCGGCGGCTTGCCGCCGCATACACAATCAAGGGCACACCCATGCCCGCAATAACGCCCCGCGGCGACGCACTTTTGAACGCGGCGGGACGGGAAAAATTTTTACCAAAATACGATCTGCCAATAGACGGGGGCTTCTTGCAGGATGAGCACCTGCAAGATCATGGCGATGTCGTCGGCGAACATCAGACAGCCGAGCACGCAGTTCACGATGACGATTGCCCTGTAATTGGCTTTCCGCTGCAAAAGTTTCAGAAGGGGGCGCAGCACGAAACGATAGAGAAGGTATGCCCCGATGCCGTAGCCGAGGGAAGGGATGAGCCCCGCATACTGCGTTACGCTCAGCGGCAGCGTGCTGTAATCCCAGAGGGACACCCCCGAAATCAGTTCCCAGGCGTTGCCGACGACAAGTTCACCCAAAAACACGGCAAGGCAAGCCGTCAGAACGCAGATGACGTTGGACAAAACCATCGTCTTTGCCGTCTTTTCCCTGAACAGTTTGTGCCCGAACGGGCTCATGTCGTCCGGATCGCCGAAGACGATCTGCAAGGCGAAAACCACCATGCCGTAAACGGGAATGAAGGGCAGCACGTGGGTGCGGGAATCGAGAATGCCCAGCGAGACCAGGCGCACCAGATTCTCCGCGATCCAGCCCACCATGGACGTGATGATCCCCAAGAAGAACAGATATGCCGCCTCCGCGCCGAAAAACATCGGCCGTGCGGCATGCCGCGCCTCTTCGGCGGGCAAAAATCCCTTTTGTTCCGCGGGCACCCCGCCCGCATCCGCCGCAAGGGCGGTCTCTGCCGCCGCTTCCGCCGCGGCAACATTCCCTTCTCCGGCGACAACGCCGTCCGCTTCGGCGACTTCTCTTTCTACATCCGCTGTCTTTTGCATATTTCCTCTCTGCTTTATGATTCTATTATACACGGGAAGGGCAATGTTGTCAACTCCGGCATGTTCTTTCCCCGGGAGAAAAATTTTTCCTTTTCCCGCACGGCAGGCACGCCGCAACCGCCTCTTTTTCCCTTCTTTCCCCCGCCGCACCCGCCGCCGAAGCGGCATGCCGCAGGATCTGTTTCATTATATCGTAAAGAAGGTAAACTTTTCGTAATATCCGAAGGGGAACGGCAATTTTCCTCCCGCGGAGACGTTTGCCGCGCCGCCCGCCCGACAATCTCCTCCCTCCCTTCCACACAACGCAAAAAAAGACAAGGGGCATGCCCGCATTTTCGCGGTTTTCGGTAAAGGCGGAAAACCGCGTCGAAGCACAAAATGAGGGGCGGAAAAAAGACGGAGAAAAACAAAAAAAGCCTCCGCAGACAGCAAAAGGAGGTGCTGCCCGCGAAGGCTCGGAAAACAAGATCCGAAAAAAGTTACTGCATTTCGGCAACCGCGCCCGCTTCTTTGAGTTTGGCAACGGCGGCTTCGGCGTCGGCTTTGGGCATGTTCTCCTTGATGGTGCCCAGAGATTCGACCATCTTCTTGGCATCGGCGAGGCCGAGACCGGTCAGTTCGCGGACGACCTTGATGACGCCGATCTTGTTGGCGCCGAAATCTTTGAGAACGAGGTTGAACTCGGTCTTTTCCTCTTCGGCGGGAGCGGCGGCACCCGCAGCAGCGCCGGCAACGGCGACGGGAGCAGCGGCGGAAACGCCGAACTCCGCTTCGAGCGCTTTAACGAACTCGTTGAGTTCGAGAACGGTCATACCTTTGACTTCTTCGATAAACTTCTGAATATCCATGATTTTTTAATCCTCCATAATTCTTTGATGAGATAATTTTTTTGATTATGCTTCCTGTTTTTTTGCAATGGCGTCCAGAACATAGACCAACTTGGAAATGGACGACTGCAACGATCCGACCATTCTTGCGAGCAGCACCTCTTTTGCGGGGATGGCTGCGAGAGCGGCGGCGCCTGCCTTGTCCACATATGCGTTGTCCACATATGCGCTCTTGACGACCAATTTTTCTTCCATCGTCTTGTCCGCTTTGAGTGCGTCGGAGATGATTTTCAGTCCCGACGTCTCTTCGTTGCAGAAGACGGTGGCGGTCGTGCCGTTCAGATCGGCGTCGAACGCGGTTACGCCCAATTCGTTGAACGCTTTGCGCACCAAAGTGTTCTTGTACACCTTGTATTCGCAACTCGCTTCACGGAATTTGTTGCGCAGCGCGGTGATCTCCGAAACGGTCAGGCGGTTGTAGTTCGCGAGAACGACCGCTTTGCTCGCCTGAATTTTGGACTTTATCTCTTCGACGACCTGCTTTTTTGCCTCTAAATTCGCTGACATTGTTACCTCCTCAGGGCTTGCGCCCGACGTTTGCTTTGACGAATCCCCGCCCGCGGGAGAAAAATATCCCCGCACCGAGGGTGCGGGGATCGTTTGAAATCAAAATCATTTCAAAAGAAACTCTTCGCCCTCGGCAAGCGGCAAAGCCATCAAACCCCCAAAGGGATGCTTGCTGTCTCCAGGTATTCGTTCGCTTTCTTTATTATTATATTGTTTTTACGTCTTTCTGTCAAACGTTTTTTCCCGCTGCGGGGAAAAATTTTTTCTCCTGCGCCGCAGGCACCGCCTTACGCCCTGTAAGCGACCTTGACGCCGGGGCCCATGGTGCTCGCCACGGTAACGCTCTTGACATACTGTCCCTTCGCCGCGGCGGGTTTCGCCTTGACGACCGCTTCCATGAGCGCGTTGAAGTTTTCGCTCAGTTTTTCGACGCCGAAACTCTTCTTGCCGATCGGGCAGTGGATGATGGCGGTCTTGTCCAGTCTGTACTCGACTTTACCGGCTTTGACTTCCTTGATCGCCTTGGCGACGTCCATGGTAACCGTGCCGCTCTTGGGGTTGGGCATCAAGCCCTTCGGGCCGAGGATCTTACCGATGCGGCCGACCATACCCATCATGTCGGGCGTGGTGATGATGACGTCGAAATCGAACCAGTTTTCGCCCTGGATGCGCGCGATCATCTCTTCCGCGCCGACGTAATCGGCACCCGCCGCCTGCGCGGCGTCCGCCTTTTCGCCCTTGGCGATGACGAGGACTTTCTTGTCCTTGCCCGTGCCGTTCGGCAGAACGAGCACGCCGCGGACCTGCTGGTCTGCCTGACGGGGATCGACCCCGAGACGGATGTGCAGTTCGATCGTTTCGTCGAATTTTGCCTTGGCGGTATTCAATACGATGCCGACCGCTTCCGCAAGTTCATACTGTTTGGTGCGGTCATAACTCTTTACGCTGTCTGTATACTTCTTACCCATTTTCAATAACCTCCTCGTGGTTCCTGCGAGATGTTGCTCTCTCCCACGCGCTCCTTATTATTCCTCGACCGTAACGCCCATGCTGCGCGCCGTGCCCTTGATCATGCTCATTGCCGCTTCCAAAGAACTGCAATTGAGGTCGGGCATCTTGGTCTTTGCGATCTCTTCCACCTGCGCCTTGGTGAGCTGACCCACTTTCTGGGAGTTGGGTTTCGCGCTCGCCGTTTCCAACCCGAGCGCCTTCTTGATGAGCACGGGGGCGGGGGGCGTTTTCAGGATGAACGTGAAGGAACGGTCCTGATAGATGGTTACGACGACGGGAATGACGAGCCCGGGCTGGTTCGCCGTCTTGGCGTTGAATTCCTTCGTGAACCCGGGCAGGTTGATGCCGTAAGGGCCCAGCGTGGAACCGACGGGGGGTGCCGGAGTCGCTTTTCCGGCAGGAAGTTGCAATTTGACTACAGCGGTGATCTTCTTTGCCATAATATCCTCCAAAACGTGGTTTTAACAAGGGGACAGAAAAAAGGATTTATCCCCTCTCCCACAACCGACGCGGAAAAAACCGCGCGATTTAACGTATGTCTTGCCTTTCCGCCGCACATCGGGAGAAAAAATTTCCCCGCCGCGGCACATGCGGCAACGCTGCCGCACCGGAAATTCTCTTTTTATTCCGCAGAAGGCGACGGCTCTTCCGCGGGGTCCTCCTCGGCGGGCAGAACGACGTCGATCTTCTTCATCTGCATATATTCCACTTCGACGTCCGTGCTTCTGCCGAACATCTCGAGATTGACGCGCGCCTTCTGCGTCGCGTCGTTGACTTCCACGATCCTGCCCGTGAACCCTTCGAGCGGACCCGCATCGATGCTGACCGTGTCCCCCGTCTTGAAATCGGCGTTGGAGACAAACTCTTCGAGGCGCATCCTGCGTATCTCATCCGCCTTCATGGGTATGGGCCGTCCCTGCGGACCGACGAAACTCGTTACGCCGCGGATCTGGGTAACCATATACCAAAGCTGATTGGAATAGATCATCTTGATGAACACATAGCCCGGCAGGAGTTTGCGGCTGACGATCTTCTTCTTGCCGTTCTTCTCCTCCATCACCTCTTCCATCGGGATCTTGACGTCGGTTACCTGGTCGGAGAGATTGTTGTTCTCCACAAGTTTTTCCAGGCTGTCCTTGACCATCATTTCATAGCCCGAATAGGTAGACAGGATGTACCATTCCAGCTTATCGGTCGCTACGTTTTCCATAATCGCCCGTTACTCCTCAGCTCAGATTCGTGAGCAATGCCAAAAGTTGCGCGAGCCCGAAATTGATGGCAGTGAACACCACCGCGAAGGCAAGCACCAGAACGAGCACCACGCCCGTGGTCTTGACCACCTTGCCGAAGGAAGGCCAGGTTACTTTTTTCAGTTCCGAAAAAATTTCCTTGACCTTTCTGCCGAAGCGGATGAAAATATTGGGTTTGTCGGTCTTTGTCTTTGCCATGATTTCTCCTCTTGCTTCCCCCTTCCGCGGGAAAGCCCCCTTATTTGGTTTCCTTGTGCGCGGTGTGCTTCTTGCAGAACGGGCAGTACTTGTTGATGGTCAGCCTGTCGGGGTCGTTCTTCTTGTTTTTGAAAGAATTGTAGTTACGATTCTTGCATTCCGTGCACTCGAACGTAATCTTGGTTCTCGTCGTCTTTGTAGCCATTGTCGAAAACTCCGTACAAAAAAATTACACCCCTTTTTTCAGGTGCGTAAGTAGAGTTTATCACATCGGAGACGGCTTGTCAACTCATTTTTTCTTCTTTTCTCAATTTTTTCTTTTTTTCTCCCTCTTTTTTTCGCTTTTTTTCGCCCTGCCCCCGCTTCGGGAAAAAAAGACAAAGGAAAAAGCGCCTTTCAGCGAACATCGCCGAGAAAACTCCGCCCGAAATCCTGCGCGCGCAGCGCCGAAGGCGAAGCAAACAGGGACAAGAGCCGCAGACTCTCGCGCAGCGCATAGGCAAACAATTTTTCGACGGGAGCGGCATACACCGCCCGATACAGGGGCGTGCGCACGGCGTTGAGGGCATAATACCGCCGCACGGCGCGGACAAAACTTTCCCGCGCAGGCACCCGCCGTCCCGTCGCGCGCGCATATCGCGCGTACACCTTATAAACGTCCCGCGCGTCGGCATCCGTTGCGCCGCGAAGGCGGAAGAAGGCGAGCGACCCGCCGCCAAACGCCCGCACGAGCGCCCCGTCGAGGGCGTGTTCGATGGCATGGTGCAGGTATTTCCCTTCCCGCCCCGATTTTTCCATCATGCCGTACACATAGGCATGGAACACGACGTCCGCGGCATAATGCGTGATGTACCCCGCGGCATAGGAAAACATGCCGCCGTCCCCCGCGCTCTCCGCCCGCAGGATGCGGAAAAAGAGAAGGGTCGCGCGGGTGTGCAGGGTGCGGCCGAAATTTTCTTCCGCACCGGACGCCCCGCATAAAAACCAGGGATCGGGACCCTGCGCGCCCAGAAAATAACGGGGCAGGGACGAGATCTGCCGCCGCAGGCGGACGGGCAGACGGCGATAAACTTCTTCCGCAAGGATCTGATGGGTAACGGCTGTGGGCATGACAGAAACAGTATGCCCTTCCGCCGCCGAAAACATACGAAAGCCCCGCGGCGTTCCGCCGCGGGGCGATGGGGCAATGACCCGCTTAACGCGGGCATGCCCTTCCCTTTTTTTGAAAAATCAGAATTCGAGCACGTCGCCCGCGGCAAACGGGCAAAACCGCGCCCCGAGCGCCGAAGCAAGGCGTTCGCCGACCTTTGCGTCCCGCGGCGGCAGCCCCGCATAGAGCACCGCCCCCGCCTCCGAAACCGCCGCCGCGGCGTCATCGGCATACCCTTCCGCCGCGCTCCCGCCCCGCGGCAGTTGCAGCCCGCTCACGACGCAGGAGAGCGTTCCGCCGAAATTGCGGGAAACGAGCGACGCGGCGCGGCGCACCGCGGGGGCAAACCCGGCACATACCGCCCCGCAGAACAACGCCCAGCGTTTATTCTCCCCGCGCACCAGAAGATACATCTCGTGCGTGAAATCATCCGGCACGCGCCCGCCATCCTCGCCGCGGATAAAATATACAGGCGCGCCCGGCACGGGCGAAGATTCCCCCGCCGCAAGGGAAAACGCGAGAAAGGTTTCGTCCTTCTCGGCGAAGTAATTTTTGCAGCGCACGACGCGGCGGACTTTGCGCAGGCGGTCGTCCGGCGAGATCTTTTTATAGCCCAAAAGCCCTTTTTTCCAACGGTCGTCGAGGGCGTTCACCCGCACATAGAGCGCGGCGCGGCGGTTGGCAGTCATG
>CALVZM010000004.1 GCA_944372515.1 uncultured Clostridia bacterium | reverse complement strand
AATAAATCGAAACATTATTTTTGAACGGGACAGACAAAAAAAATCGTTTTCCCGTTTTGCGGACAAGGAAAAGATGAAAAAGACAAAAAAGAAAATGCTGATCGTATTGCTTGCGCTCGTTGCCGTTTGTGCGTCCGTTCTTTGCACGGGCTGTGCTTTCGATGACCGCGGGCACCCCTCTTCGGGCGGCAGTTCCGCTTCTGCTTCCGCGGGGGAGGACTTTGAGGACGACGGTTCCGGGGAAGAAGACGGTTCCGGGGAAGAGGACGCTTCCGGGGAGGACGACAAGCCTTCCATCGATTTACCCGGGATTCCTTTTACGGCATAAAGGCGGGCATGGTATGAGTCTGAATGTGCTTTGCCGTTTGGCAGACATCAATGTGAAAATCGGTTATATCCATCCCTCTTTTGCGCGTTTTGCCGCAGGTTACATCCTGCCGGACGGGGAAAAGGCGGACATGGAGATCGTCGTGGAGGAAGAGGACGTCCTGCGGGAGCGCGAGGGCGCGGAAGCGGACGTGCATTGGCCGTTCGGCTATTTGCAGACGCTCGCCGTTTACCGCAAGTTCTGCACGGCAGCGGCGGAAAGGGGCGTGCTGCTCTTTCATGGTTCGGCGATCGCGGCGGACGGGAATGCGTTCATCTTTTCCGCGCCGTCGGGCACGGGCAAATCGACGCACGCCGCACTCTGGCGCAAGGTATTCGGCGAACGGGTGAAAATGATCAACGACGATAAGCCGCTTTTGCGCTTTTTTGAAAGGGAAATACGCGCTTACGGCACGCCGTGGAACGGCAAACATCATCTGGGCGGCAATTTTTCCGCCCCCGTCAAGGGGATTTGTTTTCTGGAACGCGGCGCGGAAAATTCCATTGGTTCCCTTTCTTCGCGGGAAGGGTTTCCGCGCATCATTTCCCAGTGTTTTCTGCCCGATGAAGAAAGCGCCGCCGCGGCGGCGCTTGCCATGGCGCAAAGACTTTTGCGCGAAGTACCGCTCTATCGGATGGCATGCAATATTTCCGAAGAGGCGGCGCGCCTTTCTTATCATACGCTGACAGGAGGAATGAGATCATGAAATTATTATCGGGAGTGCTCGTGTCCGAGGTGGACGGGGAATATGTCGCCGTTACGCTCGGCAAGGCGGGCAAAAAATTCAACGGTATGATCCGCATGAACGGCACGGCTGCCTTTCTGGTGCGGCTGTTGCAATCCGAACAGACGGAAGAAAGCCTCGTGGCGGCGCTGACAGAAACCTATGAAGTTTCGCGGGAAGAGGCGCTTCAAAACGTGCGCTTGGTGGCGGAAAAACTGCGTGCGGCGGGGATCATGGAAGAATGAGCGGGCGGGAAGAGTTGTCTTTGGAAGAAACGCTTGCTTCCGCGGGCTATCTTTTGCGCCCGGTGGAAGGGGACAGCATGATGCCCATGCTCGACCAGTCGCGTGATGTCGTTAAAATCATTCCGCTGCCCGCCGTGCTGCAAAAATACGATCTGCCGCTTTACCGCCGTCCGAGCGGGCAATACGTTCTGCATCGGATCATTGCATTGCGCAAAAATCATTGCATCACCTGCGGCGACAACCGCTGGAAGAGCGAGAAAGTGCCCTATGAATGGCTGGTCGGCATGGCGGAAGGATTTTATAAAGATGGGAAATATATCTCCTGCACCGACGAGGCATATCTGGACTATGTGCGCCGCTGCACGGGAAAGCGTTTTTCCCGCTTTGTCAAAGCGGCGTTCCGCCGCCTTTTTTCACGCAGGAAGGGGTAAAAAGAAATGTCGGAAAAAGCAAATGCCGCAAAGACACGCCGGCAAGGCTTCTTTGCAGGCAAAAAAGAGGGGGAATATCTCATTTCCCTCCTGCGCTCTTCTTTGCACGGCGAGCCACCCATGCCCGCGCCGGAAGGGCTGGATTGGGCGGGAATGTATGCACTTGCGGAGCGGCAGTTGGTGTCCGCGGCGGTTTGGCGCGCCCTGAAAGATACTGACTTTTGCCCCGCCGAAATTGCCGCGCGTTTCCGCGCCGCGGCTGACGGCGCGCTCAGAAAGGAGTTGCTTTTCGACGCCGCCCGCGCGGAGATCTTTGCCGCGTTCGACGAACAAAAAATCGATTATATGCCCCTGAAAGGAGTTCTCATCAAGGATCTCTATCCTGCCAAAGGGATGCGCCAATTCGCCGACAACGATATTCTCTATCGCGAACGGGACCGCCGCGCGGCGGACGAGATCATGTGTTCGTTGGAATATGAGCGCGAAGGACTGGAATCGGTGCACGACGTCTATATGAAGCCGCCCGTGTACAATTTTGAACTGCACCGCGCCCTCTTTGAAGAGCGTTATGCCTTTTCCGGTTATTTTGACGGCATATGGGACCGCGCCGTCAAGGATGCAGGGGACAACAGCGCCTGGCACATGACGGACGAGGACTTTTACGCCTATTTCATCGCGCATTTTCAGAAACATTATGAAGGCGGCGGCGCGGGACTGCGTTCTTTTGCCGATTTATATCTTTTGCACCGCAAGATTTCGTCGGACGCCGAAAAAACGGCGGAAATTTTGCAAAAAACGGGTTTGGCGGACTTTGAGCGGCAGGCGGCACAATTGGCGGATGACCTGTTCGGCGACACGCCCGCACCTCTGTCAGACGAAGCATTGGCACAGGTGTTTCCTGCCTCTGCTTACGGAACGATGGAGCGGGAAATGGAAAATCTTTTTCGGGAAAGGGGCAGGATCGGCGGGGCGCTTCGTCTTGCCTTTCCGCCTTATCGGCACATGAAGACGATCTATCCCGTGCTGCAAAAAGCGCCCGTGCTTCTGCCCGTGATGTGGCTCGTGCGGCTTTTTACCGTTCTCTTCGGCAAAAAGCGGGGCAAGGCGGCAATCGCGCTTAAAACTTTCCTGCACGGCGAAGGGAAAGACGACGAGCATAAAAAGGCGGATCAATAAAGAAGGGTAAAGGGGACCGAGGAGAGAGGCATGCACAAGAAACAAAGTGCGCAGGGCGCGCAGAACAACCGCATCACCGTCATCCGCCCGAAGAAGGGGCTCTCCCTTCCGAGCCTGAAAGAGTTGGCGGAATATAAAGACCTCATTCTGCTCTTTGCGGGCAGGGATCTCTCCGTGAAATACCGGCAGACCGTTTTAGGTCCCCTGTGGCTGGTCATCATGCCCGTGATCTCGGCGCTCGTTTCCACCTTTGTATTCGGCGGTATCGCCCGCATCGACAGCAGCGGGCTGCCTTATTTCGTCTTTTATTTTGCGGCGTTCACGCTGTGGTCCTATTTTTCCACCTCTTTGACTTCCACGGCGACCACGTTCACGTCCAACGCCCTTCTTTTTCGCCGCGTATACTTCCCGCGCCTCGCCGTGCCGGCGGCGCACATCCTTTCCAACCTTTTTCGGTTCGCCGTACAGTTTGCCCTGCTTGTTATCGTCCTTCTCATCTTTTGGGCGACGGGCACGGACATCTCGCCCGTTTGGGGCATGGTATGGCTCTTGCCTCTGCTCGTTGTGCAGTCGGCGCTGCTCGCTTTGGGGGTGGGCGCCCTCCTTTCGGCGCTCACGGCGAAATACCGCGACCTTGCAAGCCTCGTCTCCGTCGGCGTCGATCTTTGGAAATATCTCACGCCCGTCGTCTATTCCGCTTCCACCCTCACGGGCGGCGTGCGCATATTCTGTCTGGTCAATCCCATGGGCGCCCCGATCGAGGCGTTCCGCTATATCCTTTTGGGCGCGGGAGGGGCGGTGTTCCCGGAATATCTCCTGATCAGTCTCGCCGAAACGCTGGTCATTCTCTTTTTGGGCGCCCTCGTCTTTCACCGCGTGGAGCGCAATTTCGTGGATACGGTGTAAGGAGGGGACGGGATGAAAGAAGACGAAGTTCTTTTGATGGAAGTCGTTTCCAAGGAATACAGAACGGGGCAGATCGGGTACGGAACGCTCAAACGGGATTTGCAGTCCTGGTGGGCGAAGGTGCGCCACAAGGAGGACCCCAACGGCAAACTGACGGGCGGCAGGTACCGTGCGGACGGCACGTTCCGCGCACTGGACGGCATCGATCTTTCCGTCCGCCGCGGCGAGACCCTCGGCATCATCGGGCGCAACGGCGCGGGCAAATCCACGCTCCTGAAACTCCTTTCCCGCATCACCGAGCCGACCGAAGGCGTCATCTCGTTCCGCGGGCGCATTGCCAGCATGCTCGAAGTGGGCACGGGCTTTCATCCCGAACTGACGGGTCGGGAAAATATCTATCTCAACGGCGCCATTTTGGGCATGAAGAAGGCGGAGATCGATGAAAAGGCTTCCGATATCATTGCCTTTTCCGAATGCGCCGATTTCATCGATACGCCCGTCAAACGCTATTCGAGCGGCATGCTCGTCAAACTTGCCTTTGCGGTGGCGGCGCACCTCGACGGGGAGATCCTCATCCTCGACGAAGTGCTTGCGGTGGGCGACATGGCATTTCAGAAAAAGAGCCTGGAAAAAATGCTCTCCGTGGCGCGGGAGGAGGGGCGCACCGTGCTCTGCGTCAGTCATAACATGGACACCGTCCGTTCGCTCTGCCGCCGCTGCATCGTACTCGAAGAGGGCAAAAAGATATTCGATGGCGGCACCGAAGAGGCGATCGCGCTCTATGAAACGCTCTGCCGCGACTATCGCGCCGCTGCGCCGTCTTGCAAGGTTTGAACGTCATTTTTTGAATATAACATCGGATACCCTCGGAATTTTCTCCTCGGGGATCGCAGGCGTCTGTCCGCTGTGAGCGGACGGGCGTTTTTCTTTTGCGGCAACCGCCGCACGGTCATCATTTTCCTGTTTTCGTCATAATGCCTTTTCCGCCGCTGCGCGCGGGAAAGGGCGTCGGTTTGCGGGCGGAAAGAGGAACGAGAAAAACAGGTACGGCTCTTTGAGTTGTGCCTGTTTTTTCATGGATTATGACAAAAATACGAAAAAAACGGCAAAGCGTGCTAAAATGCAGACCGAATGATGGGCAGTTGCCGCCCCTTTTGCCGCTCTCGGCGACAGGCATCAAAAATTATTATTTTTAGGAGGATAAGTTGGCATGAAGGATTTTTTCGGCAGTAAAGCCGTCGGCTTCTATGTGTCCGCCGCGGCAGCCGTTTTGACGCTGGCGACGCTGATCGTCTATGTCTTATATGGCACGGTCGGCGGGGGCGGGCGTTACTTTTCGCCCGTGGCGCTGACCTTTCTGATCCTGAGCATCGCGGCATTCGCCGGCATGTGCATTTTCAAAGTTACGGCTCCCTGGGCGGGATTCGTGCAGGCGGCGTTCCTGTTCGTCTCGTTTCTCGTTTGTCTGTACACCTGTTACCGCTATTTCACGGAAGTGTTCTACGGCGGTTTAACGGCGCAGGCGTTCTCGATGATGAACAAATATTTTCTCGCCATGCTGATCTTATATTTTCTGAGCGTGATCGTGTCGCAGGTGGGCGCCGAAATGCGCCAACGCAAACAATCGCAGCCGCAAGCGGCGCAGGCGGACGGATATTCCGCGGCGCAGTGAGGAAAACGGTAAATTAAGGGAGTAACAAGAAAATGAAACAGACAGTCATCAGGATCCTGACCCTCCTTTCGCGTGTGCTCTTCCATGTAATGGCGGTGCTCTTCGGCATCGTCCTCGTGGGCGGCATGATCTTGCGGGAAAATTCCGAATCGATCACCCCGATGCTCAATCAGAAATCCTACATCGTGGTCGATACGGGCGATGAGGACTTTGAAGAGGGTGACGACCAATATTTCACGTCCGACAAATCGAGCGTGGCGGAAATGAAGGAATATACGGGCGAACTCATCGAAGAGATCGCCGCGGGCGGCGTTGCCCTTTTGAAAAACGAGAACAATGTGCTGCCGATGGACGAAGGGGACACGGTGAGTTTCTTCTCGGTCTCCTCGGCGGACGTCGTGTATGCGGGCGGCGGTTCGAGCGGCGCCAACACGTCGGGCGTCGTCAGCCTGCGCGACGGCGTAAAGGCGGCGGGACTCTCCGTCAACGAAAATCTCTGGAATTGGTATTCCTCTTCTTCCACCATTGAAAAATACGGCCGCGGCGAAGCGGGCAATCAATTCAACCTGTCTTTTGCCATCGGCGACGCGTCTTGGAGCGAGATCGCATCGGACGCCAAAGAAAACCGCAACGATACCAAAGGCGGCGTGGCGGTCTTTGTGTTGGCGCGCAACGGCGGCGAGGGCAAGGACATTTCCTATGCCAACGATCTGGATTATCTCACCGATACGGTGGACGATAAACCGGTCGACTACACCAACGGGGACTATCTGCAACTCTCCGCCAAGGAAAAGGACGTTCTCTCCAATCTGAAACGGCTCAAAGAAGACGGCGTGTTCTCGGGCATCGCCGTGCTCATCAACTCGGCATACGCCCTGCAATGCGATTTTGCGGACGACCCCGCCTACGGCATCGATTCCGTCCTTTGGGCGGGCAATTGGGGCACGACGGGAGCCTATGCCATCGGCGACATCCTTGCGGGCAAAGTCAACCCCTCGGGCAGGATCACCGACACCTTCTGGGAACACAACTATCTCAATCCCGTCCTTGCCAATTTTGAGATCGCCAACTATAACGAAGTCCTCACTGACATGGAAAAGACGGGCGAGGCGGACGGCGGCACCAACAAATACGTCGTCTATCAGGAAGGCATCTACAACGGCTATCGCTACACCGAAACGCGGTATGAGGACTATGTCCTGAACCAAGGCAACGCGGGGGCGTTTGACTACGGCAACACCGTGTCTTACCCCTTCGGCGCGGGCATGTCCTACACGACTTTTGCATACAGCGGTTTTGACGTTGCGTATGACGATCGCACGGACGAATACACCGCCACGGTTACCGTAACCAACACGGGCAATGTCGCGGGCAAGGAAGCGGTGCAACTCTACCTGCAAAAGCCCTATACTGCGGAAGATAAAGAAAACGGCGTGGAAAAGGCGGCGGTTGAACTGGTCGGCTTTGCCAAGACCGGATTGCTCGATGCAAATGGCGGCGAAAACGACAGCGAAACGCTGAAAATCGTCATCGACGGCGAACAATTCGCCTCTTATGACGCCACCCATCCGAACGCCGACGGCACGACGGGCACGTACACCCGCGAGGCGGGGACCTATTACCTGACCGCCGCGACCGACGCCCATGCCGCCGTCAACAACATTCTGGAAAAGAAGGCGACGGCGCAGCAGAAGGAGCGCATGGACCAACCGGGCGATGCCGGTCTGGTGAAGGGGTTTGATCTTGCCGCCGATTACACAAAATATGCCGTGTCGTCGGTAACGGGCAATCCCGTCTATAATCAGTTCTCCAACGCCGACCTTAACCTCTATGCAGGCAAAGGCGGCAATTCGGTGAAATATATTTCCCGTTCGGATTGGGAAGGCACGGTCAAATACGGCACGGATGCAAGCGGCGCCGACCTCGGCAACGAGGTGAAGATCACCGCGACCCCGCAGATGAAGTCGGACGTCGCCATCCCGACCATTTCGCCCGACAGCACGCCATATCCGCTCTACGGCGAAGCGCCCGTTTACAGCCTTGTGGACCTGCGTCTCGATGAAATTCCCTATGACGACGAGATGTGGGAGATCTTCCTCGATCAACTCTCCTGGGATGACACCGTCCGCCTTCTCTCGGCGGGGCAGCGCAAGACGCTTGCGATCAGTGATCCCATCAACAAGCCCGAGACCATCGACCACAACGGCGCGACCGGTCCGGTCAAGGAATACAACAACAACGAAGAGAACAATTACGGTCTTGCCGTGAAGAACAACGACCCCGACAAGGGCACGACCCCCAACATCTATCCCTGCAACGGTCTGGTGGCTTCCACCTTCGATGCGGCATTGGTGGAAGAGTTCGGCAAGGCGATGGGCGAGGACTGCCTGTGGGCGGGCTATAACGGTCTGTACGGCACGGGCGTCAACATCCACCGCTCGGGCTATGGCGGCAGAGCCTTCGAGTACTACTCCGAAGACCCCGTCCTCTCGGGCGAGATCGCGGCGGCGGAAGTGCGCGGCATTCAGTCTTACGGCGTCTATTGCTACATGAAGCACTGCGTGCTCAACGAACTTGAAAACAACCGCGAAGGGCTTTGCGTCTGGGCGAACGAACAGACCATCCGCGAGGTATACCTGCGGGCGTTCGAGATCGTCTTAAAACCCGTGGAAAACGGTGGCGGCGGCGCATGGAACGTCATGACCGGGTTCAACCGCCTGGGGCTGGAATGGAACGGCTAACAGGGCTTTTGCAACACCGTCCTGCGCGACGAGTTCGGTATGCGCGGCTTTGCCGTAACCGATTGGTTCGACAACAGAACGTGGTACATGAAGAGTTATGCCGCCATCATGAACGGCAATGACCTGCCCGACGGGCAGTATACGGCGGCGGACGACGATCTGAACAAATACCGCACGGGCTACGGCGAACTTGCCTGGGCAATGCGCGAGAGCGCGCACCGCATTCTCTACACGGTGGCGCACAGCAACGCCATGAACGGCTATCATTCGGGCATGCGGGTCATCACCATCACGCCCCAATGGATCAAACTGCTCAACGCGGCGACCGTCGGTGTGAACGTCGCCTTCGGCGTGAGCGCGGCATTCTTCGTCGTCATGCTCATCCTCGGCAACTTTGGAACCATCCGCGCCGGTTTTTCCCGCGGGAAGGGCGGGGTGCGCTGACCGTCCGCGGCGGAAACGCCCTGAATGCACAAAGTTCAAATCGGCGGGCGGGGACATCCGTCGGTCGAAGAGATAAATAAAAATTTATAAGGAGAAAGTTTTATGACCAAGAAATTCACCAAAGGCATTGCAAAAGTCATGTCCGTTCTCGTCTGCCTGACGGTATTGCTTTCGGCTTGCTTTGCATTGGCTTCCTGCGGCGATACCATCGAGTTGGACGTAACGGAAAAGACCATCTATGTCTCCGACACGTTCCGCCTGACGGCGACGACTTCCAACGAAGAGGCGCTCATCGAATGGGCTTCCAGCGACAGCAAAGTCGCTTCGGTGCGCCGCGGCGTCGTTACGGGCGTGGGCAAGGGCACCGCGACCATCACGGCGACCACCGATTCGGGCGCGACGGCGACCTGTGAAGTAACCGTGCTTGAAAGAACGCTCACCATTTCGCAGACCGAGGCGACCATCGACCTTGCGGAGAGCAACACGCTGAAACTGACCGCAACATCCTCCGTGGAGGGAGACAAATTCACCTGGTCTTCCAACGACCCCGCCGTGGCAACGGTGGACGGCGGCTTGGTAACCGCCGTCGACATCGGCACCACCATCATCACGGCGAGCGTGGGCAACAGTTCTGTTTATTGCATGCTGACCGTTACCGATTCCGACCTGCCCGCGGACTACCGCACTTTGGAAAGCGGACAGATGAGCACCGTCGTTGGCGACCCCGGCGAATGGTATTACTTTGCGGACGGCAGACAGGGTTCGAATTATGAATTTTCGTCCGACGTTCCTTCCTACGAAGCGAAACCTTCCTATCAGAACGGCGGCGTGCAGGTAAGGCTGTCCGAGTTGAACAATAAAGATGACGGCAGCACGGTGCGTTTCCTGTTCCGCTATCAGCCGGGTGGCGCGGACGGAACGGGTCTGGAAGTCGGCGATGAATATAAAATCACCTTCACCGTGGAAACCAATGCATCGGGCAACGTGGGCTGCACGGGCGGCAGCATCGATGTGGAAGCCAATGAGCCGCAGACCGTAACCCGCCAAGCAACGGTGAGTGCTTCCGAACCGCTCTACATCAGCGTCAGCAGCGCCAATTTCGGCGGCGATAAGATTCCTGCCGACGGGCTCTTCTTCCGCATCAGCAATATTTCCATCGAGAAGTATACCTATGAGGGCGTGGGTGAATTGACGGTCGGTCAGAATGCCGTCGTGCGCGACAACCCCGGCGTCTGGTACTATCACGATTCGCACGGCGTCTATTCGGCAAAACCTTCTTATGATGCCGAAGCGAACACGCTGAGCGTAACGGCTACGAGTTGGGGCAACGATGCCTTCTACTTCCGCTATCAGCCTTCCGAGGAAAAGGACGGACTTTTGGTCGGCGATTGGTTCACCGCTTCCTTTACCGTGGCGACCGACTTTGACGCCTATATCCGTTACGGCTTTGAAAACGCAGCCAACAGCAAGATCGTTGCCGTTACGGCGAACACCCCCGTGGAATTGACGATGGATGCCACCGAATTTGCGGAAGGCAGCGGTCCCTTCTTTATCAGTATCGGCACGCAGAAGAACGGAGAGACGCATAAACTGTATCCTTCCGAAACGCCCGGCACCTTCAAGGTGAGCGAGATCGTCCTTGAAAAGACGGACGCGCCGCAGCCCGCGGCAAACCCCGTCGTCTCCGCGACCGTTCAGACCCAGCCTACCAAAACGGACTATGTGGCGGGCGATACCTTCGACCCCACGGGCATGGTGCTCGGCGTAACCTATGAAGATCAGACGACGGGCACGATCACCGTGGAAGACCCTGCGGACGTGTCGTTCAGCGCGGAACCGCTGACGGAAGGACAGACTTCCGTCGAAGTTATCATCGGTGAAGCGACCGTTACGGTAACGATCACCGTTGCGGCGGCGCCCGTCGCCGCCTGACGCGCCGTCTTGTCCCTGCGGACGGGCGGAGAAAAGAAGTTCATACCGCTCCGATGAATCAGACCTTCCGGGACCGCGCGCGGCTGCAATCTTTGCCGCCGCGCGGTTTCGGGGGCGTTCGTCGGTTTTACAAAAAAATAAAATTTTCAGGAGGATTTTTTTGATGAGGACGACCAAAAAGAATTTGTTTGCGGGCGAAAAAATGTCCAAAGCGGCTTTTGCGCCCTGCGAACTTGACTTTTTGTATCTGGGAAAGGACATCATCGCGACCAGCGGCGGCGAAGACGCGTTCGGCACGAAGGATGAAGATTTCGACATTTTCGGCAATATGACAGGAGGGGAACAGCAATGAAAAAAGTGCAATCGGTTCGCAAAGAACGTCTTTTTGCCGCTTTGACGGCGGGCGTCATGCTCGCTTCTTCCGCGGCGCTCTTGCTTTCGGCTCGCCAAGGCGGCGTATCCGCTTATGCCGAAACGGGTGCGGAGGACCCTTCCGCGATCTCTTCCGTCAGTCTCACGCTGTCGGACGACATCTCCATGAATTATTATGTCGACGTGCCCGCCGACGCGGCGGACGATGCGGCGCCTTCCATGGAATTTACTTTGCAGACGAAGGACAATAAATACACTTCTTCCGTCGTCGCATATGAAACGGTCGGGGATCAGTGGAAGTTTACTTACAGCGGCGTAACCCCGCAGCACATGGGGGACGAGGTAACGGCAAGGCTCACCTACACGACCGCAGCGGGCGCGCAGGACCAAACCAACACCCGCACGACCAGCCTGAAAGAGGTGCTCACGAACTATACGACCTCTTCGGCGGACGATTTGGAGATTTCTCCCGCCGCCTATGAAAAGTTGCAGACGCTCGTGGCGGACATCCTCACCTACGGCGCCGAATCGCAGAAATATGTCGGGTATGACACGGAAAATCTCGTAACGGACGGCATGACCGTAACGCCGAGCACGTTTGACGGCTCCGCTTTGGATTCCGATTTCAGCGCCGGCAGCGCTTCGGCGGAAGTTTCCTTCTACGGCGCGGGTCTATACTTTGACAATAACCTCGGCATCGAAGTGCGCTTCACCTCGACCGCCGCGCAGGAAGACCTTTCGGTGAAAGCCACCGTCGGCGAGCGGAGCAAAACGCTTTCCGTGCAGCAGAAAGGGGAACAGTATTCGGTCGTCATGCCGCTTTCGGTTTTGGAGTTTGCCTCTCCCGTAACCTTCCAAGTGCAAAACGGCGGGGAAGAGATCGGCGAACCTCTGACGTACAGTGTGAGAACGTACATCGACCAAAAGCAGGACAGCCAAACGGTCGGTTCTCTTGCCAAGGCGGTCTGGAATTATTATACTTCCGTCAAGGCGTATGAAGAGGCGCTCAACACCCCCGAATTGCCCGACGATTATCGTTTGTTGG
>CALVZM010000003.1 GCA_944372515.1 uncultured Clostridia bacterium | reverse complement strand
GAGTGCAGGCACCTCGACGCCGCGGGTCAGATTGTTGCCGACCTGCTCAAGGATCTTCTCGAGCGGACGCTGGATGCCGTCGTAGATCCCGCCGATGATACCCGGCGCCAATTCCACGGAAAGAGGCGCGCCCGTCGAATATACCTCGTCGCCGGGGCCGAGCCCCGCGGTCTCTTCATAGACCTGCACGGACGCCCTGTCGCCGCGCAGTTCGATGATCTCCCCGATGAGTTTTTCCCTGCCGACACGCACGACGTCGTAAATTTTGCTGTCGGACATACCCTCCGCCACGATGAGCGGACCGGAAACTTTTACGATTTTACCTTGCATTTTTCTTTTTCTCCCCGAAGCGCCGAACCCGTCGGCGTTCCGTCTTTGTCCGGCTTGTCGCCCTTCACTTTCCGTCGCGGAACAAAATATCCGCGCCGATCGCCTTTTCCATGTCTTTCTTCAAAGATTCCATGGCAAACCCCTGCGCGCTGCCGCCCCGCGGAATGGGAATGACCGCGGGATAGGGCGCCGTCTTGTACCGTTCCAGAAAACTTTGCAGCGCCTGCGCGAGATCCTCCGTTAAGAAGATGACCTTATAATTTTCTTTCACCAGCGCTTTGAGCCGCTCCTTTGCCTCCGATTCGTCCGCCGCGCCGAACACTTCGACGCCCACCGCCTTGAAGGCAAAGATGCTGTCCTTGTCGCCGATGACTGCCATTTTTTCAGACATACGTTTCCCTCAACTTCGCGCGGAGCCTGCCCCTGTCCTCTTTGGTGCGCACGCCCACGCATATGATGCGGATATTTTTGAGTTCGTACAGCCGCGCCAGGACATAGCCGTAGAACATCATATAATGAGAATTTTCGTTTTTATACTGCCGCAATTCGCGGATGATGAAATTGTCGCTTTCCCGCTCAAACTCGGGCATGGCGCCCTGCTTTGATTCGTTCATGGCGTCGAGCACGGTGTCGCGGTATTCACTGTATGAAAGCGCGTCGCGCACCTTTTCCGTCTTGCCGCCCGCCAGCAGGCACAAAACGTCGAAAGGCACCTTTCCGTGCGGCAGAAACTCCTCGCGCAGGTCCTTTTCCTGCAAACCGTTCGCGCCCACGCGCAAAGCGGCGGATATGTTCGCAAGATCGATCTCCTTGCAAAAGACCGCTTTCATCTCTTCATACCCGCGCCCGAGCGTCCTGAAAATATCCTCATACATTGCACGCCCCAAAAGACAGTCGATGACCCTGCCGCTGCGCTCGCCCTTGGCAAAACGCAGATCGATTTCCGCAAGCGCTTCGCCCATGGGCGGCGGCAGAAGGGAATAGTCGTCCTTGACGATCTGTTCCTTCATGTCGGAGACGGGGATATTCCCGTGCGGATAGAGTAGCCCGTCAAAGTCCTTGCGGCGGGCATATTTGCACTTTGCGATCACCTTGGCGTTGTGATAGTCGTTCTTTTTCAGAAGCGCGGCACGCACGGCGGGCAGGGGCGAACGTTCGTCCAGATAAGCATAGACGGCATCCTGCGCGCGCAGGAGTATGTCGTCCGTCGTGTCCCCTTCAAATCCGAACTCGGAAAGACGCTTTTTCAGTTCGGCGTCGTCCGCACAGTCCGAAAGACGCTGATACTTTTCCGCCGTCAGCATCCCGTTGAGTGCGACGTATGCGCCCGTATTGGCATAGATAACGCTGCTTACGCCCATGAATCCTCTCCCGTTATTTCTCCGCGCCGCCCGACAGGATCGCCGCAATCTCCCCTTCGTGCGCCTCGCGGTATTCCCGCAGGAGCATGGGCAGCGTCAGATCCTTGTCGTATTTTGTGTTTTCCAGCATCACGCCGCCCGAAAAATCCCCGTCGGCGCGGCAGGAAAGACGCATCCCGCGTGAAGCGGCATAAGCCGCTATGTCCTGCGGCACGATCTTCGCCCCGTCGCCGCGGGCAAGAACGACGGTGTCGCCCTCCTCCGCCCAACGATCGAGAAGGGAAAAGATGAAGCGGGAATATTGCCGCTTATCGAGCGCGAGGACGGCGCGTTCGGCGGCGGCAAACGCCTCGGAAATTTCCGCCTGCTTTGCCGCCAGGAGCAGTTTTCCCGTATCCATGCGTGCGCGGGCGGCGGCACGGGAAAGTTCGATCTCTTCCGTTTCCCGCGCCGTTTTTTCCGTCTCTTCGCGCAAGGACGCGCAGAACGCCTCATCGGCACGGGCGATCTCTTCCGCCTGCGTGCGCGCCGCGCTCAGCGTCCGCGCCTTTTCCTCTTCCGCCGCCGACAGAATGCCGGCGATGATGTTTTCCTTACCGTTCATGCTCACTGCCGTAATTCTCCCGAAACGCTCTCTTTACATCATAAAGACGGTGATCGCGGAGATGACGAGGCTTAAAATGGCATACATTTCCACGATGCTCGTATAGATCATGGCGGAAGCAAAGCCTTCGGTGCGTCTGCCGTAAAGGTTGATGCCGCTCGCCGCGACCTTGCCCTGGAAGATGCCCGAAACCAATCCGCCGATCGCCATGGGCATGCAGGCGGCAAAGATCGCCCAGCCTTCCGCAACGGTGAACGCTTCGCTCGTGAAATCCAGCCCGCCGAACACGTCCAGGCGCAGAAGCACCAGGAAGGCGACGACCGTGCCGTAAATGCCCTGCGTGCCGGGCAGCGCTTCGAGAAGCATTGCCAAGGTCGCCTTTTCGGGCTGTTCGGCAGCCAGTCCCGACGCCGCCTGTCCCGCAATGCCGACGCCGATGGAAGAACCGACGCAGGACAAACCTACCGCCAACGCTGCGCCCAGAAGGGCTATCCAATATCCCATAAAATTCAAACCTCCTGTTTTATGGTTACATATTTCAAATTCGATCCCAGCGGGACGAAGAGTCTGCCGCCGCCGTGATAAAATCTTCCGAAAAATTCAATGTACTGCAAGCGGGAATCGTGGACATACGCCCCCAGAAGCCCGATCGCAAGATTCAGCCCGTGCCCGATCAAAAGCAGGAGCGCCGCCAGGATATACCCCGCTACGGGGATGAGCCCGATGAATACTTCCGCCAGCGTGTTGAACACCAGCCCGATGACCCCCGACGCAAGCGCCAGACCGAACAGACGGGAATAACTCATGACGTCCGAAAAATAATTGACGATGCCGTAGAGCGGGGAAACGGCGCCGAAGATCCTGCCGAACACGCCCTTGGCGCGCACCGCGCCGCCGAACATGAGCACGGCGACGCCCGCCGCGAGGATGCCCACCCCCACCCATACGGGCAGAGCGGGAACGAAAAGCAGGGAGAGCGCGGCAAGCCCGCCGCCCAGGAAAACGGCATACCAACTGAACACGTCATAGACGGCGTCGGCGACATGCCCGCGCGCAATGAGGTCGCGCGCCTGATAGCCCATGCCCACGAATATCTGCAACAGCCCCAAGGCGAAACAGAGAATGAGCATGGTGATGGGATCGGACAGCGGCGCAAACCAGACGGGCTGCACCGTTTCGATGGAGAATATGCCGCCGAACAGAATGCCCCAGATGATGGCGGAGATGCCGCCCATGCCAAAGATGAGCAGCAAATTCCGTGCGGATCTTTCGGGCTTTAACAGCCGTACCGCGAGGAAACTGCCCACGGCGAGCAACAGACCGTAACCCGCATCGCCGAACATGATGCCGAAGAAAATGACGTAAAAGATCGCCACGGCGGGATTGGGATCGGTCTCCCGATACGACGGAGGCGAGAATGTGTTGGTGATGTTCTCGTAGGGCGCAACGAAGGCGTTGTTTTTGAGCAGCGTGGGCGGACAGTCCTTGTCCTCGGCGTCGCGGATGTCCAAGACGACCTTGTCCGTCGCGCCGCGGATCGCCTTTTCCACCCGCTCCGCATCCGGCACGGGCACGAAACATTCCAGAATGAAGGTCTTTGCCGTCTTGGCAAAGTCGGCGTCCGCGCGGATGAGTTCGGTTTTCAGGCGGTAGTTGTCCGCCAGAAGGCGCAGTTGCTTTTCATGACCGAAGAACCGCGAAGCCTCCCGTTCGATCTCTCTTTCCCGTTCCTCGATCGCCGCGGTTTCCTCAAAGAGTTCCCCCAACTTTTCCTTTGCCGTACAATCGAAATCGTAAGGGCAGGGCACATAACCCGCCGCCGCAAGGTCGGCGTCCATCTCCTGTCCCGTCTCCTTCTTGACGGCGGCAAAGAGCAGATATTCATACACCTTTCCCGTGAGATTTTTTACGGGCAAGATCTGTATCTCCGCCCCATATTTCTCGGACATGGTGCACACGTCCCGTTCGAGAGCGGGGTACTTTTTACAAGTGCCGAGCAAAAAGCGTACATGCTTTGTGGGACGGAGCGAGGAAAACTTCAAGGTAAAATCCCGATAGGGCTGCAAGCCGCTACGCAGCGTCTGAACGGCGGCGAGACGGGCTTTCAGGCGCGTCTTTTCCCCCGCGAGCGCTTCCAACTGTTCGCAGATCGCAAGAAGTTCTTCCTTTTGCAGTTCGACGCCCTCAAAATCTTCCGCCGCAACGGCGGCACGGGGCTGCAAGAGCCCCTTCTTTTCCGCGTCCGCCATCGTGTCCGCGGGCAGAACGCCCGCCTTGACGAGCCGCGCGCAAGCCTTTTTGCGCTCGGACAAAAAATCCAGCGCGACGGTGGCGCGGGAAAACACGGACGCCGCCGCGTCCAGGCTCTCCGTTTCGAGCGAACGGACCGTGAGGTCGGTCTCTTCCGTCGGCGTGAGCTCAGCCGCGCCGCTGCGCACGAGTTTGGAGATGATTTTATTTTTTTCCGATGAAAGCCCGATGATGCGGAACTTCTTCATTCCGACAACTGCCATAAGCCCTCCGCCATATCCGTTTTACTCTTTTTCCGCCGTACAAACCGCCGTTCAGGGAAGAATGGCGGCAAGAACGGCGTCAACGGCTTTCTGCCTGTTTTCCGCACGGGCGGCGCGCAGAGCCGCGGCGGCTTCTTCCCCTTGCCGCAATGCCTGCGCATAGGCGTTTTCCGCCCTTTCCTCCGCCTTCCGTCTTGCCTCCGCCAGGCGCAGGCGGCAAGCCTTGACGCAGGATGCGCGCGCCGTTTCCGAATCGAGCCGCGCCTGCGAGAGGATGCGTTTGGCTTCTTCCGCCCCTTCGCGGGTCAGACGCTCCGCCTTGTCCTCTGCTTCTATGATGCTGCCGACGACTTCGTCCACCATCTTCGTCCACCTCTTTTATCGTTATTTCCCGGAATATTTTTTTTCGATCGCGCTTATCTTCGCGATGCGGCGGGTGTGCCGCTCGCCGCCCTCGAATCCGCTCGTGAGAAAGGCGGTAACGATCTCCTCCATCATACCAACGCCCAGGCATTTTTCGCCGAACGCCAGCATATTGGCGTCGTTGTGATACCTGGTATATTTTGCGCAATAGGTATCATGACAATGCGCGCAGCGCACGCCCGGCACCTTGTTGGCGACGATGGAAACGCCGATGCCCGTCGAACAGATGACGATGCCGCGCTCGCATTCCCCGCGCGCCACTGCTTCCGCGGCGGGCAGGGCATAATCGGGATAGTCGCAGGAATCCGCGCTGTCCGTGCCGAAATCGACGTATTCATAGCCGTTTCTCGTCAGATAATCTTTGAGCGCTTTTTTGAGGTTGAGCCCGCCGTGATCGCAGGCGATTGCAATTTTCATATGATTTTTCTCCGTATTTATGCCGTTTATTATATACTTTTTTTTCGGTTTTATCAAGTTCTCGGACAATATTCGCCGAAAATTTCGCCATTCAAATTCATTATGCAAAGTATCAATAAAAATTTTGCCCTTTGTCCCGACGGAACAGACCGCCGCGCGGAAGGGTCATTTTCCCGCAATGCTTTCGGCGATTTTTTCCGCGGCGAGGGAAAGGCGTGCAAACGCCGCGCGATACGCCTCGATGCCGCCGCCGTAAGGATCGGGGATCTCCATGCCGTCCGCCACTTCGGACATGCTGTACACTTTGGGGTCGCCCTTGAAATACGCCTTCTGTGCATCGGTCATGGTGATGACGACAAAGGCGCCCCGATAGATCTTATCCGTGATCTGACGGGGGGAAAACTTGGGCATGGTCAGTCCGTTTTCCGCCAACACCTGTGCGCTCAGCGGGTGAATGACCGCCCCCTTTTCCACTTGCAGCCCCACGGATGCGACGTCCACGAACCTGATCTTGCGCTGTTTGATCTGCCGGCGCAGGAGCGCCTCCGCCATCGGCGAACGGCAGGTATTGCCCGTGCAGACAAAGAGTACTTTTCTCCGTTTCATCCCGTTCCCCTCCTTTCGTTACCGTCTGCCCGTCCCGCTCAGAAAGGCATGTCATCCTCGCTCACGCGGCGCATGGCGGCGGGATGGCTCTCATCCGGGGGCGGCAGTTCTTCCCCGCCGTCCGAAGGCACGTCGCCGTCGTAATCGGCGGGATCGACGGCACGCACGGGCGGTTCGTCGTCGCGGTTCTGCGCGTCCACGTCCACGAATTTTGTCTGTTCGCCGATGAAACGGAGTTGCAGGCGACCCTGCGAACCGTTGCGGTGTTTGGCGATGACAAGTTCTGCCGCGCCCTTGACGATCTTGCCCGAGGCAAGTTCTTCCTTGGTCGCCGTCGCTTCGGGACGGTTGATGAACATGACGATGTCGGCGTCCTGTTCGATGGCGCCCGATTCGCGTAGGTCCGAAAGTTGCGGTTCCTTGGTCTGGATGCGGCGGAGTTGCGACAGCGCGATGACGGGCACGTTGAGTTCTTTCGCCATGAGTTTGAGTTCGCGGGAGATGTTGGCGATCTCCTGCTGGCGGTTGACCTCGCTGCTGCCGCTGCCCGAAATGCTGCCCATGAGTTGGATGTAGTCGATCATGACGAGATCGAGCCCGCCCGCCTGTGCGCTCAGACGGCGGCATTTGGAGGGCATCTCCGCGGGCATGATGCGGGAGGTGTCGTCGATGTAAATTTTGCTCCGTGCAAGGCGGTCGGCGGCAAGGAAAAGTTTTTTCCACGCCGATTTTTCGCTCTGCAATTCGCCCGAAAGCGCCTTTTCCATGCTCACGCCCGCATAGGAGCAAAGCAATCTTTGCACGATCTGCACGCGGGGCATTTCCAGGGAGAACACGGCGCAGATCTTGTCCTTCTGCAAAGCGGCGTGTTCGACGATGTTCATGGCGAAAGACGTCTTACCCATGCCCGGACGCGCCGCCAAAATGATGAGGTCGGATTTTTGCAGTCCGTTGGTCATGCGGTCGAGTTGGCGGAAGCCCGTTTCCACCCCGCGCAGAATGGTCTTATCCTTTTCGATCTCCTCGAATTTGCGGATGACCTCGCCCACGATGTCCTCTTCCGCCATGCCTTTGAGCGAGGAATTTTCCGATTGTTTGGAGAGGTCATAGACCTGCTTTTCGGCAAAGGCGATCGCGTCGCGCGCCTCGGGGTTCTGCATGCTGTTTTCGATGGTGCGGCGGGCGGCGCGGATGAGTTTGCGGTTCATGCTGTCCCGCTTGACGATGTCGAGATAATATTTATAATTGGCGGAAGAAGGGGTATTCTGGGCGATCTCGCTGATGTAGGCGATGCCGCCCGCGCGTTCCAACTCGCCCCGCTTTTCCAACTCGTCGGAGAGCGTTACGATGTCGGCGGGTTTTTTGTCCGCAAAGACCTGCCGCATCGCCTTGACGATGTATTTATGCGCTTCGAGGTAAAAATCCTCTTCGGTGAGAGATTCGATGATGTCCGCCTGCAATTCGTTGTCGATGATGAGACAGCCCAAAAGAGCGCCTTCGGCGTCGATACTGTGCGGCATGGTGTTCACGTTCTCGGTTGCCATTTGTTTTCTCCTTCTTCGGTGTGTTTTATTCCAGACCCTGCAATGCTTCAAATTCGCGCAGCGTATCGGAAAACTCCTGCATCGCGGCGTCGAAGGGCGCGCGGGTCGTGAGGTCTACGCCCGCCTCTTTGAGAATGTCCACGGGACAGGTCTTGTTCCCGCTTTCCAGAAAACGGAAATACCGTTCGACGGCGGGACGCCCTTTTGAAAGAACGGCGCGGGCGATGGATACGGCGGACACGATGCCCGTTGCGTATTTATAGACATAGAACGAACGGTAGAAATGCGGGATGCGCGCCCATTCCCACGCGATTTCCTTATCGTGCACGATGCCGTCGCCGTAATATGCCTTGTTCAGCGCGTAATAGGCTTCGGAAAGGTTCTCCCGCGTGAGCGGTTCGCCTTCTTCCGCCTTGCGGTGCGCGATCTCTTCGAATTCCGCAAACTGCGTCTGGCGGAAAAGGGTCGTGCGGAACATATCCATGTAATAATTGAGCAGGAATTTTTTGAGTTTTTTATCCTGCGTGTTCGCATAGAGATGTTTTAACAGCAGTACTTCGTTGACCGTGCTGGCGATCTCCGCAAGAAAGATCGTATAGGAAGCCTTCGCATACGGCTGCGCCGCGTTGGAGCGGTAGGTATGGATGGAATGCCCCATTTCGTGCGCGATGGTGAAAAGGTCGCTTGCCGTCGGCTGATAATTCATCAGGACATACGGATGGGTGTCATAGGCGCCCGTGCTGTATGCGCCGCTCCGCTTGCCCTCGTTTTCGCAGACGTCGATCCAGCGCTCGTCGTGCGCGCGGCGCAGGAGTTTTACATATTCTTCTCCGAGGGGCGCAAGCCCTTTGACGACTTCTTCATACGCCTCGTCATAGGGCAGGGAAATGTCCGCCTCTTCGACGAGCGGGACGTAAATGTCATACATGTGCTGCCTGCCCGCGCCGAGGAGTTTCTCCCGCAGGGCGACATAGCGGTGCAGCACGGGCAGCGCCGCATGCACCGAGGCGATGAGATTTTCATAGACGACGGGGGGAACGTCCTCGCCCGCAAGCGCCATGACAAGGCAACTTTCATACCCGCGCGCCGTCTTTTGGAATATATCTTTTTTCACGTTGCCCGCATAGGCGGCGGTGATGACGTTGAGGAGAGAGCGGTACGCCCCGTAATACGCCTTGAAACAGGTCTTGCGCGCCTGCCGCGACCCGCCGCGCATCACAAGCCCGTAAGTGGCATGCGTGATGCGGGTCCTCTTTCCGTCGAGCGTGCGCACGGGCAGAGGAAGGTCGGCGTTGTCGAGCACGGAAAACACCTCCCGGAATCCGCCGAGGGGTTCGCCCGCAAGCGCCATGATCTTCTCTTCCTTTTCGGACAGGACATGCGGTTTTTGCGCCAGCAGGCGGGAAAGCGCATAGTCATGCGCGGCAAAATCGGGATCGGCAGCCCTTTCCCGCAACAACTCTTCGGGCAGGGAGAGCATTTCCGGCTCGAAAAAACTGACGGAAGAGGCATAGCGGGTGTACAGTGCCTGCATCTTGCCCTCGTATGTCATGTACCGCGGCACGCGCACGTCCTCGTCGCGGCGCATGCTCGCATAGAGCCAGAGTTTTTCAACGCGGCGGGAGAACGCCTCGTCGGCGCGGAAGAAATCCAGCAGCGCCGCCTTGTCCCCGAGCCTGCCGCGGAACGCCGAAAGATCCGCCAGAGCGGCAACCGCGTCGTATTCCTTTTCCCACGCCTCGTCATCGGGGAAGATGTCGCTTGTGTCCCAGGTATATCTCTTTTCGATCTGTTCTCTTTCCATGCAGATACCTCGCTCTTTGACTTTTTATGTAACAATGCCTTCACAACCCGGGATTGCAAAGGGAGATGCTCCCTTTGCCTTGGGCGCGGGAACGGCGTTCCCGCATTAAAGTACTCTTTCCCAAGGGGCACTGCCCCTTATACCCCGTTCAAGGGACCGCGTCCCTTGAAGATCCCGTGTCGGACAGCGGTTCGGATCAGTTTTTGAAACTGTGGATGGGAGCGGGGATGAGTCCGCCGCGGGAGATGAATTTTTCCGCACTGCTCTCGTGCACGGGCAGGACGGGGGCGCGGCCGAGAAGTCCGCCGAAATTGACCCATTCCCCCACCTTCTTGCCGGGCGCGGGAATGACGCGCACCGCCGTGGTCTTGTTGTTCACCATGCCGATCGCCGCTTCGTCCGCGATCATGGCGGAAATCGTCGATGCCGAAACGGAACCGGGCAGGGCGATCATGTCCAACCCCACGCTGCAAACGCAGGTCATGGCTTCCAATTTATCGAGCGTGATCTTGCCCGCTTCCGCCGCTTCAATCATGCCGATGTCCTCGGAAACGGGGATGAAGGCGCCCGAGAGCCCGCCCACGCGCGAACTCGCCATGACGCCGCCCTTTTTGACCGCGTCGTTGAGCATGGCGAGGATCGCCGTCGTGCCGTGCGTGCCCACACTCTCCAAGCCGACTTCTTCCAGGATCGCAGCCACGCTGTCGCCGCGGGCGGGCGTGGGAGCGAGGGAAAGATCGACGATGCCGAAACGGGCGCCGAGACGCTTTGCCGCTTCTTTGGCGATGAGTTGACCGGCACGGGTGGTCTTGAACGCCGTGCGCTTGATGGTCTCGGCAACTTCGGTCAGGTCGGCTTCGGGAATGGCTTTGAGGGCATGCTCGACGACGCCGGGACCGGATACGCCGACATTGATGACGGTATCCGCCTCGCCCACGCCGTGGAATGCACCCGCCATGAAGGGATTGTCCTCGACGGCGTTGCAGAATACGACCAATTTGGCGCAGCCGAGCCCGTCGCTTTGCGCGGTCAGGCGCGCCGTCTCTTTGACGATCTCGCCCATCTGCCGCACGGCGTCCCTGTTGATGCCCGATTTGGACGAACCGACGTTGACCGAAGAACAGAGCCGCTCGGTCGTCGCCAGCGTTTCGGGAATGGTGCGCAGAAATTTTTCTTCATAGTCCGCCGTGCCCTTATGCACGAGCGCGGAATAGCCGCCCAGAAAGTCGATGCCGAGGGTATGCGCGGCGCGGTCGAGTGCCTTGCCGACCAGCGGGGAATCTTCGGGAAAAGATGCCGTGAGAAGGCTGACGGGCGTAACCGAAACGCGCTTGTTGACGATGGGGATGCCGTATTCGCCCGAAAGATCGGCTGCCGTCTTGACGATCTTTTCCGCCTTTTTGCATACGATGTCATAGACGGCGTCCGCCGTCTCCTTTGCCGTGGCGCGGACGCAGGAAAGAAGGGAAATGCCCATGGTGATGGTGCGAATGTCGAGATGCTCCTTTTCCACCATGTTGATGGTTTCGAGAACGTCGAATTTGTTAAACATAAATGCCGGCGCCCTCCGTTCTTAAATGTTGTGCATGGCGTTGAAGATATCCTCGTGCTGCACGTGGATCGCCATGCCGATCTTTTTGCCCATTTCGGCGCATTCCTTCGCCAGCACGGACAGTTCTTCCCCGATGCCGGAAATATCCACCAGCATGATCATGGCGAAATATTCCCCCAAAATGGTCTGGGAAATGTCCTCGATGTTGGCGTTCTTCTCCGCCAGAAAGCGGCTGACTTCGGCAATGATGCCCTTTTTGTCCTTGCCCGTTACCGTAACGACTGCGTGCATAATGTTTTATTCTCCTATATCGTAAAAAATTTTGATTCGATGAACAGACCCTTTTCCCCCGGCAAAATTTACCGTTATCCGGGGAACAGCCCGCCGAGCGCGGTGGTGATGCCTTTGACGGCGTATGCCCAGCGCGGCACGACCCCCGCAATGTCCGCGGCGGGAAAGGTGCCCGCGCGGCGGCTGTCATAACTGTTCGCGCGGTTGTCGCCCATGACGAAAATCTGCCCCGCGCCCACGGTTACGGGCGGGAAATCGGACGTCGCCGTCCCCGATGCGAGATAGTCCTCGTTGAGCGGGGCATATGCCGTTTCGCCCACGGCGCGCAGATAGACGGTGCCCCCTTCGCAATACAGCGTATCCCCTTCCGCGGCGATGAGCCGCTTGATGATGAAATCGCCCTGAAAACGCTCGTCCCCGCTTTCGGAGACGTCCACGACCACGATGTCCCCGCGCGCCGCGTCCGTGCGCACGTTGGCAAAGAGCATATCCCCGTCCTGCAAGGTCGGCTGCATGGAAGAGCCGCTCACTTCGACGCGCACATAGGTGGTGTTCCAATAAAAGACGAACGCCAACAGCGCCAGCAAAAAGAAAAACAAGGGTTGGAGTAGGCTTG
>CALVZM010000002.1 GCA_944372515.1 uncultured Clostridia bacterium | reverse complement strand
GACCAAAAGCAGGACAGCCAAACGGTCGGTTCTCTTGCCAAGGCGGTCTGGAATTATTATACTTCCGTCAAGGCGTATGAAGAGGCGCTCAACACCCCCGAATTGCCCGACGATTATCGTTTGTTGGTGAACAACGGCTCCAATGCTATTGTTTGCGGCGATCCGGGCGTATGGTACTATATCGCGGACAGTGAATTGAGCGCATATGACTTTGCCGAAAAACCTTCCTGGCAGAACGGCGGCGTGCAGGCAACGATCACCGGAATGGACACCGGTTCTTTCCGCTTCCGTTATCAGCCTTCCGAGGAAAAGGACGGATTAAAGGTCGGCGACGACTATGCCGTAACCTTCACTGTGGAATCCAACGTGAGCGGCACGGTCGGCTGCAAAGCGGGCGGAAATATTTCCGTAACCGCGGGAGAGCCGCTGACCATCACCCGCACGGGCACGGTCGACGAGAAAGAGGCGTTCTTTATCAGTTGGAACAGCGCCAATTATGGCGACAAGATCCCCGAAGGCGGTCTGTTTATCCGCGTCAGCAACATTTCTTTTGAAAAGGTCGATCTTCTTGAAAAGAAGTTAAATTCGGAAGTTTTGGCTGCGCCCGGAACGTGGTTCTATCACTGCAATGACAGCGCAGACCTGGCGATCCCGCCGCATTGGGTCGAAACAAATGCCATCAGTTTCTCCATCAATAAACTGAATAATCAATATTGTCAACTCCGTTATCAGTCTGATTTGCCCGAGGGGACGGAATACACCTTGTCCTTTACCGTCGTTGCCAACGTGGATTGCACGTTCAGATATTGCGGAACACCCGTTGAACTGAAAGCGGGCGAATCGATGGATCTCACGACGGGCACGCGCACGGTGGCAAATGACAATAACAGCATCATCACGCTCGGATTCACCGATTATACTTACGATGTCGCGGACGCGGGCGTGCCGCTGACCGTAACCATCAGCAATATCCATATTGCGGCAGTAACGGCGTAACGGTATGACGGAAACAGGGGGGAGATGCATCGGGAGGTGCTTTCATTGAAACAGACCATTTTTGAAAATTGCAGACGAGTATTTCTATTCCTGCTCTCCCTCTTGTTTTTGTTCGGCGTCGCCGTCCTTTCGGCGTGTACGCCCCCGGGGTCGGATTCTTCCGCGTCGGGTTCGGACGGGCAGGACACACACGGCGACCCGTCCCTTCTGCGGACGGCATACCGCGACTATTTCCGCGTCGGCGCCGCCGTCAGCACGGACAGCATACAAACATATTCCGACCTTTTGCCCCATTTCGACAGCATCACCGCCGAATGGCAGATGAAATGGCGGGTGAACGAGCCGTCGCAGGGCGCGTTTGATTTTTCGGCGGGAGATACGCTCTTGCAGTGGGCGCAGGCGCACGATACCGCCCTGCGCGGGCATTGCCTGTTGTGGTATAAATCTCTGCCGCCCTGGGTGAGCGAGGTGTGCACGGACAGGGAGACCGCGCTTGCCGTCATCGAAGAGCATGTGCGGGAGACGGTGCGGCATTACGGCGATTCCGTCTATTGCTGGGACGTCGCCAATGAGGTGCTCGACGGCACGGTGCGCGCTTCCGCCCTGGAAGAGGGGGCGCCCGCCGACGCCATCTGGCGCACGGGGGACGACGAGGAATATGAAGCGGGCGAAATGGATTGGTATGCGCTCTGCGGCGAAGATTTCCTGAAAACGGCGTTCCGCACGGCGCAGGAGACTCTTGCAGAGATCGGCGCGGAGGACGTGCAACTCTTCTATAACGACTATTCCCTCAACGACCCGAACAAACGCGAAGCGTGCGTGCGGCTCGTGGAGATGCTGCGCCGGGACGGCATACGCATCGACGGCGTGGGCATGCAGGCGCATTACAACCTGCATACCTATCTTGAAGACAAAGAGGGGTTCATGCGCAAGTTTGAAGACTCCGTGCGGCGGTTCACGTCGCTGGGGCTGGACGTACACATCACCGAGTTGGACATCCGCGTGTACGCCTCTTCTTCCGAACCGCAGAAGTTCGATTCTCTGCCTTATGACCTGGAAACGGCGCAGGCGGAGATGTACGGCAGGATCTTCGAGGTCTGCCGCCGCTATTCCAAGCCGCAGGGCGAGGGGTACGGCGTGGTTTCGTCGGTTACCACCTGGGGCGTCGCGGACGATCAGACCTGCCAGGATACGGCTTCTCATAAGGAATATCCCCTGATCTTCGGGGTCGACCATGATTACAAACGGGCGTATTATGCTTTGATGTCCTTGTAAGCAAAAAATATCGTTCAAAGACAGACGGCGCCCGTTCGGACGCCGTCTGTTTGCAAAGACAAAAAAACACCTCTTCCTTCGGACGGGAGAGGTGGTTTTTTGCTGCTTATTTGTCGAAGTTGACGATGCAGGCAAAGTCGGTGGTCAGCGAAGCGCCGCCGATGAGTCCGCCGTCGATGTCGGGCTGCGCCATGAGCCCCTTGCAGTTCTTGGCGTTCATCGAACCGCCGTATTGAATACGCACGCGGTTGGCTTCCTTGCGGGAGAACAGTTTGGAAAGTTTCTTGCGGATATAGGCAATGGTCTCCTGCGCCTGTTCGTCCGTTGCCGTCTTTCCCGTGCCGATCGCCCAGACGGGTTCATAGGCGATGACAAGTTTGGTCAGGTCTTCCACGCCTTTCAGCCCTTCCGTGAGTTGGCGGTCCAAAACGTCGTTGGTCTTGCCGCTTTCGCGCTCTTTTAGCGTCTCGCCCACGCACACGATGGGGGTCAGCCCGCCCGCCAGCGCGGCGAGCGTGCGTTTGTTGACCGTTTCGTCCGTTTCGCCGAAATATTGCCGCCGTTCACTGTGCCCGATGATGACGTATTTCACGCCGTATTCTTTGAGCATATTGACGGAGATCTCCCCCGTATAAGCGCCTTTTTCCGCCCAGTGCACGTTTTCCGCGCCGATCTTGATGCGCGAACCCTTGGCGGCTTTGACCATGGCGGGAATGAGGATGGCGGGCACGCAGAGCGCCACCTCGCATTTTGCTTCCTTCACGAGGGGACGCAGTTCTTTGATGAGCGCCGTCCCGCTCTCCGCTGTCATGTTCATTTTCCAATTGCCTGCAATAAAAGGTTTTCTCATATCTGCTTTTTCACTCCTTGCGATTTTGTTTTTTGCTATGTATTTCCGTCTAACAAAGAAATATATTGCGTTTTATTAAATATATATTGCGCAGCCTGTCCGTTCGCGAGGCAAAAAGGGGAAAAGGCTTTCCCGCCCGCCGAAAAACAGCAGAAACAGGCCGAAAGAAACTTTCAGCCTGTTTGCGTCTTTTTGCTCAGTTTTTGTCGTTGAGGCAGGCGATGCCGGGGAGGACTTTGCCCTCAAAGAGTTCGAGGGATGCGCCGCCGCCCGTGGAGATGTGGCTCATCTTGTCGGCAAAGCCGAGTTGCTGCGCGGCAGCCGCGCTGTCTCCGCCGCCGATGATGGTCGTCGCCTTGCCCTGCAAATCGGCAAGCGCCTGTGCTACGGCGATGGTGCCTTTGGCGAGTTCGGGATTTTCAAACACGCCCATGGGACCGTTCCAGATGACCGTCTTGGCGTTGTCCAGCATATTGGCAAACATCTGACGGGTGGCGGGACCGATGTCAAGTCCCATCATGTCGTCGGGAATGTTCATCGTATCGACCACTTTGGTTTCGATGTGCGCATCGATGGGGTCGGGGAAGGCATAGGCTGCAATGGTGTCGTTGGGCAGGATGATGTGTTTGCCGAGTTTTTCGGCTTTGGCGAGCATCTCTTTGCAATAGGCGAGTTTTTCCTCGTCGACGAGGGAAGTGCCGACCTTGCCGCCCCTGGCTTTGATGAAGGTATAAGCCATGCCGCCGCCGATGAAGAGGGTGTCGCACTTTTCAAGCAGGTTGGAGATGACGTTCAGTTTATCGGCTACTTTCGCGCCGCCGAGAATGGCGATGAAGGGGTGCTGCGGGTGTTCGAGCGCATCCGCCATGACGGAGAGTTCCTTTTCGATGAGGAAGCCGCATACAGCCGTCTTGACATAGCCTTTTTCAACGATCGCGGCGGTCGAAGCGTGGCTGCGGTGCGCCGTGCCGAAAGCGTCGTTGACGTAAATCTCGCAGTAAGAAGCGAGCGCTTTGCAGAAATCGTCGTCTCTCTTGGTCTCGCCTTCGTGGAAGCGGAGGTTTTCAAGCAGAACGCATTCACCGTCCTTGCAGGCGGCGACTTTGGCCTGTGCGTCGGGGCCGATGACGTCGTGCGCGAAAGTGACCTTGCCGCCGAGCAACTCGTTGAGTCTGTCCGCAACGGGTTTGA
>CALVZM010000001.1 GCA_944372515.1 uncultured Clostridia bacterium | reverse complement strand
ATGTGCAGCCCGTCAAACCCGCCCAGAAGGAGCACGCAGGGCGACGCATATTCCGTTGTTCCCGCGTCCGCCTTTTGATTCAGCATAATTTCGTCCTGATCTTCGCCCGTCCGCCGCATACTTCCGCAATGCCGTAAAACCCGTTTTCGTCGTAGATTTTATACAGCCCGTCGGGGCGGTCGGTCGGCTGCGGCAGCCCGTAAAAAATATGTCTGTCGGCAATTTCGACGGTCGGCAGATCGATGACCTTTTCGGTCGGTAGGATGTGTCTTTCGATGTTCTCGACGGTCAATCCGTCCAAGGAAACGGCGTCTTCCAGACGGAAAACCCCGCTCGCCGTGCGGACGAGTTCGGTCATGATGCCGTTTGCGCCGCACGCCGCGGCAATGTCCCGCGCGAGGGAACGGATATACGTCCCGCCGCCGCATTCCACGGCAAAGCGAAAACTGTCATGGCTCACCCGTTCCAAAAGTTCGACGTTATAGACAGCAACCTTTTTGGGGGGCAGTTCAAACGCCTTCCCCGCGCGCGCCAACTTGTATCCGCGCACGCCGTTCACGCTCTTCGCGCTGTAACGCGGCGGCACCTGTAAAATCTCTCCGATTTGGGCATGGGCGGCGGCTTTTATGCTTTCTTCGTCAGGAATAAAGGGATTGGAAAAGTCCAACTCCCCCGTTGAATCGAGGGTGTCCGACGTTACGCCGAAACGGAACACGGCGACATAACGCTTGCACTTTTCGAGCATATACTCAAAAAGGCGCGCGGCATTGCCGACCGCCACGGGCAGAACGCCCGACGCAAGAGGGTCGAGCGTGCCCATATGCCCGCAGGGCATGCCTGCAAGTTTTTTGATCCGATTGACGACGTATCCGCTGGAAACGCCGCTCGGCTTGTTGACGTTGACAAAACCCGTTTGCATGGCGGAAATTTCCCGTCCTTTCTTTTCTTTCGCCGCGCGGCATTGCCGCCGCGCAAAAATTTTCAATCGAGATGCTGCGAAACGGTGTAACGCAGTTTATCGATGATCTCCTCGGCATCGCCGAACATCATGCACCCGCTGGCAAGAATATGCCCGCCGCCGCCGAACACGCCCGCAATCGCGTTGACGTTTGCCTTCCCCTTGGAGCGCAGGGAGATCTTGAAACGGCGGAAATTGACTTCCAGCATCGCCGCCGCGACTTCCACGCCGTCCACGGAGAGAGGAAAATCCACAAACCCTTCCGTCGCGCTCTGATCGGCGCCGCTGGCGGAAAGCATCTCCCGCGTGATCACGATGACGGCAAATCTGCCGTCCAGAAAGTAGCGTATCCCGGACATGGTCCTGCCGTACAGGAGCGCCCGCGCCGCGCTCTGCCGACGGAATACGTTATAACCGATGGTATCCACGTCCGCCCCCGCGTCGGCGAGAAGCCCCGCCGTGCGGAAGACTTCGCCGTCCACGTCGCTGTGGGAAAAATTGCCCGAATCGGTCATCAGCCCGGTCATGAGCGCGTCGGCAATGTCCTTGTCCGTTTCCACGCCCAAAAGACGGATGAGCGCCGCAATGTTCTGGCAATTGGCGGCGCACTGCCGCACATAGTTGAAGCGGGCGTACAGGGTATTGGAAATATGATGGTCTATATTAAAAGTGAGCCTTTTCCCCTTGGCGCGGGAAAAAAACTCCCCCAACTCCCCGAGCCGCGCTTCTTCGCTGCTGTCCACCGCGATGTATGCTTCGGCGTTCTCCTCCGTCGGGAATTTTTTTACGTTTTCGATCCCCTTCAAGAAGAAAAACTTATCGGGAATGTCGCTGTCGTTGCATATTTCACAGCGCACGCCGCACCGCGAAAGCGCCAGAAAGAGCGCCAAACCGCCGCCCAGCGTGTCGCCGTCGGGGCGGGTATGCGTGAAGATCACCGCACTGCGGAGTTTTTTGAGTTCTTCCGCTATTTTCTGCAAATCTCCCGCCGCTTTTTGCATTTTTCCGCCCGCACCGTTCACCGTTCTTCTCCTTCCCCGTCGCCGTCTTCGTGTATTTTGGAAAAGAGCGCGTCCATGTGCGCGCCGTATTCCATGGAATTGTCTTCCAGAAACTGCAACGACGGGACGGTGCGCATGCGCATGACCTGCGCCAACTCGTGGCGGATAAAGCCCGCGTTTTCGCGGATCAGGCGGAAGGTCTCGGCGCGGACGGAATCGTCCGCGGCATAGACGCTGACAAAAATGCGCGCCGTTTTGAGATCGGGCGCGACCGATGCGCCCGTAACGGAAATAAGCCCGCGCAGGGACGGACAGCGGTTTTTCAAAGAACCGTTCAATATGTCGGAAATCGCCCGCCTGTACTCACTGTCCAGGCGGGACGTTCTGGAAACTTTCATGCTCTTTTTACCTCTTCGATGAGATAACATTCGATGACGTCGCCCACGCGGATCTCATTGAATCCTTCGATGGAACAGCCGCACTCCATGCCCGACGACACTTCTTTCACGTCGTCTTTGAAATGTTTGAGTTGTCTGACGCCGCCTTCGACGATCATCACGTTGTCGCGGTAAATGCGCAGTTTTCCCCCGCGCACCAATTTGCCTTCGGTAACCAGGCAGCCGGCGACCATGCCCACGCCCGTGATGTTGAAGGTCTGTTTGACCTCGCATTTGCCCATATAGATTTCCTGGAATTTGGGCGCGAGCATGCCTTTCATCGCCGCTTCCATGTCGTCGAGCAGTTCATAGATGATGCGGTATTGCCGCACGTCCACCTTGCTCTTTTCGGCGAGCGCTTTGGCTTTGGCGTCGGGCCGCACGTTGAACCCGATGATGATGGCGTTTGCGCTTTCGGCGAGCATGACGTCGCTCTCGTTGACGGCGCCCGCCGCACCGTGGATGACCTTGATGCGCACTTCTTCGTTGGTGAGTTTTTCGAGGGACATCTTAATGGCTTCCACACTGCCCTGTACGTCGGCTTTGACGATGAGATTGAGCGTTTTGAGTTTGCCCTCTTCCACCTGTGCGAACATATCGTCCAGGCTCACGCGCGCCTGCTGTTTGACCATCTCTTCGCGCTGTTTGTTGCGGCGCTCTTCCTGCAAATGCTTCATCAGGCTCTGATCGACGGCGAAAATGGAGTCGCCCGCGTTGGGCACCTCGTCGAGCCCCAGGATGGAGACAGCCATGGAAGGACCTGCTTCTTTGATCTGCATGCCCTTATCGTTGAACATGGCGCGGATGCGTCCCATGGTCATGCCGGAAATGACGTTGTCCCCCGTGCGGAAGGTGCCGTTCTGCACGATGACGGACGCCATCGGTCCCTTGCCCTTGTCGAGTTTGGCTTCGATGATGCTGCCGCGTCCGCTGCGGTCGGGATTGGCGCGCAACTCTTCCATTTCCGCCACAAGGGAGATGGATTCGAGCAGGCTGTCTATCCCCTCGCCCGTCTTGGCGGAAACGGGCACTAAAATGGTGTCCCCGCCCCACTCTTCGGGCACGAGTTCGTGCTCGACCAGCCCGTTTTTGACGCGGTTGAGGTCGATGTTCGGCTTATCGATCTTATTGATCGCCACGATGATGGGCACTTCGGCTGCCTTTGCGTGGTTGATGGCTTCGACTGTCTGCGGCATGATGCCGTCGTCCGCCGCGACCACGAGCACCACGATGTCCGTGATCTTTGCCCCGCGGGCGCGCATGGCGGTGAACGCCGCGTGTCCGGGCGTATCGATGAAGGTGATCTGTTTGCCGTTGACGCTGACCGTGTAAGCGCCGATGCTCTGCGTGATGCCGCCCGCTTCCCCGGCGGTAACCGAAGTCTTTCTGATCTTATCCAACAGGGACGTCTTGCCGTGATCGACGTGCCCCATGACCGTAACGACGGGCGCGCGGGGCACGCTGTTTTCCCCGTCCGAATCCTTTCCGTGCATTTCGATGAGTTCTTCTTCGGCGGTCTTGGCGGGTTTATATTCGAGATCGATGCCCATATCCGCCGCCATGAGCGCCGCGGTCTCATAATCCACGGATTCGTTGACGCTCTTCATGATGCCTTCCTTAAAAAGACGCTTGGTGATCTCCACGGCGGTAACCCCCAATTTCTCGGAGAGAACTTTCAAGGGGATCTCCTGCGTGGTAACGACGGCATGATCGATCTTGATGACGTTGACTTCCTTCTTCTTTTCCTTTTTGCCGAAGCGGGCTTTTCTGTAACCCGTCTTATCCTCGTCGAAGTCGTTGATGCTGAGCCCTTCCTGACGGCTCATGGCGCGCTTGTTGATCGGTTTTTTCTCGACGTACGTCTTTTCAAACGTCTTCTTCTTCACGCCGCTGTTTTTACTCTTCGGCGGCGCCGCGGGCGTAACGGGCGCGGCGGGTCTGCCTGCGTTCCGTCCGCCGAATCCGCCTTCCGTGCGAGGCATGCCCGAACGGACGGGGCCGCACTCGCCGGGACGGGACAAGCCGCCCTGCGGACGGGGCGGACGATTCCCCTGTGCGCCGGGAACATACGTCCTGGCATCCCTGCCGACGGGCGCGCCGCGGCGCTCTTCACCGGGCTGCACACGGCGGGAAGAGGCATTTTCCGTCCGCTGTGCGGGACGGTATTCCCCGCTGCGCGCGGCAGCGGCGGGCGCTTCCGCCGCGGGCTGTTTCTTCTCCGTTTTCTCCTGCGGCGCAGACGCGGAAGAAGGCTTCTGCTCCCGTTCTTCCGCCGCGGCGGACGGTTTTTGCGCCTTGTCCGCCTTCTCCCGTGCGGGTGCGGCGTCGCTCTGAACCGCCGCAGGCGCGGACGGCGCCGCTTTCTGCGTTGCACCGCTCTCCGATGCGGGCGCGGCGGGGCCTAAAACAGAAGGGGCTGCCGTCTCTTTTGCCGATGCGGCAGTTTCGGAAGAAGCGGCGCCTGCGCCCGCCGCGGCAGAAGCGTTTTCCGCTTCCCGCGCAATGCGCTCGGTCTCCGCGGCAACGGCTTTCTTTGCCTGAATGGCGGCTTCCACGGCGCCGAATTTTTTGAGAAGGTCGGCAACGGCGCGGTCCGCGGCGTCCAACTTCTTTTTGAGTTCGGGCACTCTGTCCGCCGTCAGTTTGTTCAGATTTTCAATGTTTTTATAGTTCTCTGCCATATATCTTATCTATTTCCTCCGATGGCGGCTTCCCGCAGGAGCCTGAAATTGGGATCGTTCTGCGCGGACGAAAGGATCGCCGCGGCAAGGTGTTTTTCGGATACCGCCAAAAATTTACAGGCGGGACGATGGATGAGTTCGGCAAGCGATATGCCTTCGCAGACGACGAGCGGACAGCCGAACTTTTCCGCCAGGCGCACCGCGCGGGCGGTCGAGCCGTCGGACAGCGACCGGTCCGCCAGCAGAAGGAAGGGCGGACGCCGGAGCGCTTCGGCGCGGTCCAGCCCCAAAGCCGCCTTGCCTGCCTTGATGCAGAATCCGAGATAACTCTCTATTTTATTGTTTTCCCGCAAGGAGCGCCTCCTCTACCGCCAGATAGGTCTCCTCTGCCACTTCACAGGAAAAGGTCTTGGAAAGCAAGCGGTATTTTCTGAGTTTTTTCACGCATTCGGGCTTATCGCACAGATAGGCGCCTCTGCCCGAAAGTTTTCCCGTGCGGTCGGGCACGATCTCGCCCTGCGCCGTGCGCACGATGCGCAGCATGCTCCTCTTGTCCTGCATCTCCCGACAGGCGATGCACATTCTTTGGGGTATTTTTTTCGGTTTCTGCATATCCTTTCCCCGTCTCTTTTTTCTCCCCTTTCCGCTCCCTTACGGGCGGAAAAACGCGATCGGCTTTGCCCGCTTCTTACTCCTCTTGCGCGGCAGCGTCCTCTTCGGACGGCGCCGACGGCTCTTCATCGGCGAGAAGGTTAAGTTTTGCCGCCGCCGATTCGCTCTTGACGTCGATCTTCCAGCCGGTCAGGCGGGCGGCGAGACGGGCGTTCTGTCCGTCCCTGCCGATGGCGAGGGAAAGTTTATCGTCCGGCACGACGACCATTGCCGTCTTGTCGCTCTCGTTGCCCGAAACGGAAGTAACAGGCGCGGGCGCCAGCGCCTTGGCGATGAATTCGAGCGGATTTTCGCTCCATTGGATGATGTCGATCTTCTCGCCGCCGAGTTCTTCCACGACGGCATTGACGCGGGAACCCTTGTTCCCGACGCAGGCGCCGACGGGATCGACCTTGGGGTCTTCCGACACGATCGCCATCTTGGTCCTCTGCCCCGGCTCGCGGGAAATGGCTTTGACCTGCACGATGCCCTGCCGGATCTCGGGCACCTGCTCTTCAAAGAGCCGCTTGACCAGCCCGGGCGCGGTGCGGGACACGAGCACCTGCGCGCTCCTGCCGTCGTTCTTGATGCGCTTGACATAGACCTTGATCTTATCGTTGACGTTATATTTTTCTCCCGGCACCTGGTCCTGCGGGAGCAGCAGCCCCTCGATGGAACCCGAGCCGATCTCGACATATACGTTTTTCAGTTCGACCTTGCGCACGACGCCCGTCAAAAGTTCATTCTCCTTGTCGGAGAATTCGGTCAGCGTATTGTTGCGTTCGGTCTCACGCAGTTTCTGCTGAATGATCTGTTTTGCTGTCTGGGCGGCGATCCTGCCGAAATCTTTGGAGGCAAACTCTTCGCTGAGCACGTCGCCGACCTTGGCGCTCGGCTTGACCGCGCGCGCCTCTTCGAGGGAAATTTCGCTGTCCTTATCCTGCACCTCTTCCACGACGGTGCGCTGCGCAAAGAAACGGATGGTGCCTTTTTCGGGATTGAGCCTTACTTCCACCTTGCCGTTTTTACCCACATACTGCTTTCTGTAAGCCGCCGCAAGAGCGTTTTGCAGGGCGTCGATGAACACCTCTTTTTTGATGCCTCTCTCGGCTTCGAGTTCATCCAGCGCCGCAAAGAAATCCTTGTTGATCATTGCATTATCTCCTCAAATTTTTTAACTGTTGAATTTTTTGTGTTGCGAATATGCCTGCAATTTTTCCTATGCCCGCAAAGACATATGTCCCGCCGCGCATCAGCCGACTTCGACGGCGCGGTTGATCTTTGCGATCTGGGAGAGGGGGAATTTATATTCCTCTTCCCCGTCCTTCCCGTCGCAGACGACGGTTACCGTGTTGGCGTCATACGCGCGCAGAACGCCTTCAAAAAACTTCTTGCCGCGCAGCGGGGCATAGAGCCTGACTTCGACCTTCTCCCCCTGTACGCGCGCAAAATCGCGCTCGGTCTTCAACGGTCTGTCGAGCCCCGGGCTGGAAACGTTGAGCGTGTACGCCGCGCCGTAAGTGGGGTCGAGTTCGTCGAGGGGCGCATCGATGGCGCGGTGATATTTTTCGCAGGTGTCCAGATCGACCCCGTCCCGGGTGTCGATGTACACCGTGAGCGCGGGATTCCTGCCCTGCCGGAATTCGACGTCCACGACTTCGATGTCCATGGGCGCGGCGATCTCTTCGAGCAGCGCGCGGATCTCTTCCATCCCTTTGACCTTCATGTCCTCTCCTCCCGTCTATGAAATTGAGAGCGGCTCGGCGCCGCTCTCAATAATCATCAAAATAATTATTAAGTACAACTATACTATACCACAGCATACGGGAAATTGCAAGTCTTTTTTTGTCCTTTTCCCGTCTTTTTTCGTCCGTTCGCCCGAAATTTTTCAATATTCGGGCAGACTGCCCCGTTTTTTGATGAGTTCGATGAAGATCTTGGCGGTGGCGAGAGCGTCGTCAAAGGCGCGGTGGTGGTTGAACGTGATGTGATAATAATCCGCCAGCGTGTTGAGTTTATAGTTGGGCAGCCGCAGCAGTTCGTGCCCGAGTTCGACCGTGTCGAATCGCTTCTGCGTGAAGGAATAGCGCTCCTTTTCGGCGTAATATTCGATGAACCGATAGTCAAAAGTTACGTTGTGCCCCACGAGGTAGGCACCGTCGCAGAACTTATAAAAATCGGGGATGACCTCTTTGATGGCGGGTGCGCCCGCCAGCATGCCGTCGTTGATGCCCGTCAGTTTGACGATCTCGGGCGAGAGTTTTTTCTCGCACGCCACGAACGTGGAGAATTTTTCGGCAATGCGCCCCTTCCGAATCCGGACGGCGCCGACTTCGATGATGCTGTCCATCATGCCGCCGACCGCCGTATTGTTCAGCCCCGTGGTTTCCAGGTCGAACACGACGAAATCATTTTCCGTCAGCGCGGCGGGCAGGCTTTCATGCACGAATAGATTGGTCTGCATGTAGTCCTCGCATGGCTGAGCATGCACGGTGCGGTAGGCGGCGGGCGCCTTTTTCATGGGTGGAGCCTTCACCTCGTAATTCTCGGGCATGGCTCCCCTGTTGATGCGTTTCGCATGAAAGGAAAGATTGCCGTTGAACACCTCGTTCGCACCCGAACAGACGATGCTGTCCCCCGTTTGCAGGGCGCGGATCTTTTCGAGCGTCGCCTGCTTGGAAAAATATTTGACGCGCATGCGCGCCGTGCCGTCCGAAAGGAGAAAATTAAAAAACGGCTTGCCCTTGCCGGTCAGTTTTTCCTCTGCAAACAATATTCTGCCGCACACCGTCAGGTCATCCTCTTCCCTGTCGCAATCTGCCATACAGGTGGCAAAGCGGGGCTGTTCGCCGCCGTCGATCGCCGCAAAACCTTCGACGGGAAAGAGGCGCGGGGGAAAGGCTTCTTCCTCTTCCTCCGCCGGCAATTCCGGCTCTTCGGCAGGCATATCCTTCTCCACTTCGCGCACCGCACCGATATAACTGCCGCAAAAACTGCGGTTGAGAGCGGCGGTAACGCCGTCCACGATATCGTCCGTGCGCAAAAGTTTCTTCTCTTCCGCGCTGAAATCCAGGCAGAACCGCGCGCCGCCCTCGCTGAAAAGCACTTCCACGTCGCAGGGGCGCAAAAAAGAAGCCGCCGCGGGCGACTGCTCGCCCACCAGAGAAAGAATCCTGCGGCGGATGCTCTCCTCGTCGGGCACCAATTTGGATACCTTCACTTCCGCCGTCATGCCCGCGGGCACATACCGCGCGCCGATGTCCCGAAGGCGCGACACCTCTCCGGGCGGATAGGCAACGTCGGTTACCAGGCAAAAAGTAACCGTTCCGCTCCGTTTTTCCGCCTCTATTTTGGTCAGCACCGCCCGTGAAAAGCCGGGCACTTCCCGTATCTCGTGCAAATATTCTTCCGTTTTCATGCCTGCTCCTGCCGTTTTTCCTCTAAAATGATCGCAAGTTGCGCAAAAAACGCCTGTTCCGCCTCCGCGGCGGTAACGCGCAAAAAAGGCTTTCCCTTTTTGAACAGCATGCAGAACCCGTCGCCGCCGGCAATGCCGAGATCGGCGTCCCGCGCCTCGCCGGGTCCGTTCACCACGCACCCCATGACCGCGATCTTCGCGCGGACGCGGATATCCTTGACGTATTCCTGCACCTTTTCCGCCAGCGCCATGCTGTTCCAGCGGCACCGCCCGCAGGTGGGGCAGGAAACAAGTTCCACATAGTCTTTGTCCAGCCCGCACGCCCGCAATATCTGCCGCGCGGCATACACTTCCCGCACGGGATCGTCGGTCAGGGAAACGCGGACGGTGTCCCCGATCCCGTCCAGAAGCAGCGCGCCGATGCCGACGCTGCTCTTGACGATGCCCGTTTCCGTCGTGCCCGCCTCGGTAACGCCGACGTGCAGCGGACGGTCCGTGCGGCGGGAGAGCAGGCGGTATGCCTCCACCGTCAGGGGCACGGAGGACGCTTTGACGGAAATGACGATGTCGTTCACGCCGAAACGTTCGAGAATGCCGACGTTGTAGAGCGCGCTCTCAACGAGCGCCTCGGCGCTCCTGCCGTAACGGCGGAGAAAATCGGGCTCGATGCTGCCCGTATTCGCCCCCACGCGGACGGGGATACGATGCGCCCGGACCGCGTCCGCAACCATACGTATCTCCGCCTCGCCCCCGATGTTCCCGGGATTGATGCGCACCTTATCCGCGCCGTTTTCAATGCTTAAAACGGCAAGACGGGGAGAAAAATGGATATCGGCGACAAAGGGAATGCCGATCCTGTCTTTGACCTCACGTATGGCGCGGGCGTCCGCCTCGTCGAGGACGGCGCCGCGCACGATCTCGCACCCCGCCGCCTGCAAACGGGCGATCTCAGCCGAAACGCCTTCGACGTCGCTCGTCTTTACGGTCGTCATGGACTGTATCCTGACAGGCGCCCCCCCGCCCAGGGCAACGCCGCCCACGCAAACGCGCCGCGTCGTCATCTCTTTTCTCCGCCGCCGGAAACGCCGCCGTCTTTTTGCATGAGTTTCTGCAATTCGGACATGAAGGTCGGCAGGTCCTTGAACGAACGATAGACGGACGCATAGCGCACATAGGCGACCTCGTCGAGGTCTTTGAGCCGTTCCATGACCATTTCCCCGATCTTCTTGGAAGTGATCTCCTGCGCCATGGAATTATAGATCTGTTTGGTGATCCCGTCGACGAGGGCATCCACGTCGGAGAGGGACACCTTGCGCTTTTCCGCGGCTTTCAGCACGCCCGTGCGGATCTTCTGCGGGTCGAAGAGTTGGCGCGTTCCGTCCGATTTGACGACGAACACGGGCGCGGTCTCCACCGTTTCATACGTCGTGAAGCGCTTCCCGCAGTTGATGCATTCGCGGCGGCGGCGGATGGTGGTGTCGTCGTCGGCGGAACGGGAATCGATGACTTTGCTGTCGGGCGAACCGCAATAGATACATTTCATAAATTTCACCTCGTTCGTTTGCCCCGCG